>JAHFUG010000165.1 GCA_023265195.1 Blastocatellia bacterium
TCCGAACAGGCCCACATAGACATCGCAGTGTTCGACCTCATCCAGGTAAAGCTCGTCCGCCCGGAGGTCAGCGGCAGGGACTTCCTCGAACAGGAACGCCTCGAAAAACCGGCGCAGCAACGCATCGCCGCGCAGGTAATCACGCAGCGCCGCCCGCTCCTCGGAGAACTCCTTCTGCACGCTGCTGATGAAGATGCGGAGGGGCTTCATACGAGGCGAGTCCTCCCGGTGAGCAGGTCCTGCATCATGCCCTGCTTTAAGTCGCGGGTCTTCTCCCGCCGCTGCTCCAGCACCGCGAGTTCCGCGTCCGTGTCCGACAGCACCGCGGCGATGGCGGTTTGTTCTGGGACGGGTGGGAGAGAAATGTCTACCTTCGCCACATGCGACGGGCCGAAATTCAATTGAGCAGATCCTGTCGCTTGCCCGCCAATCGGTCGCTTGAATCCATCGCTTGCGAGAAACTGAAAGAAAAACCTTGGGTCTAAAACGCCCGCCGATGGTTTGAACCTTATCGTGCTCGTGTTCATGCAAAATGGCAAGTCTCGCACACTCACGAAAGCTACCTTTTCGTGCAACCGCTCAATCGTGATGCCAGAAGACGCGAGAACGATGTCACCTTCATCCGCGAGAAAATGGGCGTAAGCACCGTGCGCCTCTTTTTCCGAAATGAACCTGCTGGTGGTGTCGAGGTTAAGCACGCCCCGCACTATGTTCGTTCCGTTTAGAAGCTTTACCCCGGAGGCAGTGAACTGCGTATTCCTGACGCCAGGTCCTTCTTGAAACCAGCAAACTTCACTCATGGTCTTCACCTCCCACTCGCCGTGGAAGCCGGGTAGGCGGGTTTGGCCGGAGAGGAGTTGCTGCATGGCGGCCTGTTTGAGGTCGCGCTTCTTGGCGATGAGCCGGTCCAGCCCGCCCAGCAGGGTATCCACATCGCTCAACGTATCAGCGATGGCTCGCTGTTCGGCTTCAGTCGGTGGTAGGGGGACGCGTACCGAATGCAGTATTGATTGCGTAACTAGCGGAAGGTCGTTTCGGTTCTTGACGTTGTTCAGGCCCGCGGCTTTCATGGCTCGCGCCAGAAATCGGAGATCAGGTTTACGAAAGAAGACTCGAGCATACAGCGCGTTGTCTGTGATCCAGGCGGCGCCGGTAGTAAGGTACACCTCGCCGCATTTCTGACCAACACGCCCTACAACGACGGTCGATTCGCGTATGAGTGCGCTTGTTGTGTATCCTGCGATGCCGTTGCCGCCGTATACAGGTACAGGAGAGTCGGATGATTCCTCACCTAGCGATGCGATATTGATCCCGTAGCCGGAAGTGAATGATGCGAGCCTTCCAATCGAGATGACCTCCCAGTCCTCCGGAATAACCCCCACCTCCGTCTGTTTGTAACCGGGCTTCATTTCCATACCGCTCCCATCTTTTTGAGGTGTTCATCCACGCGCTCGGCGAGCGTTGCCACGCCGTCTGTGAACTGCGGCAGCGGTGTGGTGTAGCGTTCGGGGTTCGTGAATAGTCTCATTGCGCATCGCCTCCTTCTATGGCTTCGCGCAGGGTCAGTTCCAGTTGGCGGCGCAATTCCTCGCGATCGGGTAGGTAGAGTTGGTACTTCTGTACGAAAAGCTGGCTGTTCATCTGATAGGTAGCGTATTCGACCAACAGTTCATCTCTGTGGCGCGTGAGGATGATGCCGATTGGCGGGTTGTCGCCTTCGACGTTTTCCTCGGCGGCAAAATAGCCGAGATACAGATTCATCTGGCCGATGTCGTGGTGGGCTACATCGTCAATCTTCAAATCGAGGAGGACGAAGCAGCGCAGGATGCGATGATAGAAAACGAGATCAACGCGGTAATGGGTGTTGTTAAGCGTGATCCGGTATTGCCGCCCGACAAAAGTAAAACCCTTGCCCAGTTCGAGCAGAAAGGATTGAAGTTGATCGAAGAGACGGGTTTCGAGATCGCTTTCCGAGATGTTGTGCGGCTCAGGGATTTTCAAAAACTCGAAGACATAAGGCTCGCGCAAAATATCCTCCGGCTGGTTGATAACTTGCCCCTGACGCGAAAGCTGGAGTATGGCGTCTTTGTCTTTACCGGCGGCGAGCCGGAGGAAGAGGGTGGATTTTTTCTGGCGCTGAAGCTCTCGAACCGACCACTTCTCGCTGACGGTTTGCTGCTCGTAAAAGCCACGTTCCAATGGATCGTCAATCTTCAGCAACTCGACCCAGTGCGACCAGCTCAATAAGTGCGACGGTGTCGCACCTTTTGGGTAAGTGAGATAAAACTGCCTGCATCGGATGACGTTGCTGCGGCTGAATCCCCTGCCGTGGCGTAGCGTGAGGTCTCTGCTCAAGCTGTTGAGCAATGCCTTGCCATAGTCCGCCCGAGTCTTGCCGCCCTGCTCAAATTCCACGATGTCATGCCCGATCCGCCAGTAGGTCTCGGTAAGCACGGCGTTCACGGCCTGAAGCGCACGCAGACGCCCCGAAGTGTAAACCTCAGAGATGCGGCCCAACAGTTGTTGGTAGGAGGAATCCTGGGTCAAATCCGTGCTCATATATTGGCTCCCATTCTCTTGAGGTGTTCGTTCACGCGGGCGGCCAGCGCTTCGACTTCCTCGACGAGTTGCCTCAACGGTGTGGCGTAGCGTTCGGCAAGTTCGCGAATGCGCCCGGTTAGCGTTTGCGAGACGCGATCCAGTTCGCCCTGCACAGCGGCGGCCAGCCAAGCCAACCATTTGTCATCCACCACCAGCGTCTTGATCTCGTCCTCGGTGAGCAGGGAATACCTGGCCGCCAGTTTGGCGTCCAAGTCCTCCAGCGCCTGTCGCAAGCGGCTCTTGGCGTCGGACTGTTTGTCGAGTAACGCAGCATAGTCTTCCAGCGTCTTGCGTTCATCGGCAAAGTCCGGGTCTTTGCCGATTTCCTTGAGGCGGGCCTTCACAGCTTTGGCGGTGATCTTGCGTTTGTCTCCTTCGCCTTCGCTGACTTCCTCCAGCAGGCCGCCCTCGCCGCCCTGTTCCTCCTTCTGCTCGTCGAGTTGCTGCTCGATCTCCGCGAGTTCCCGTTCGATGTCCTCGATGGCCTCACGCTCCGCAACGAAGTAGCGTGCGATCATTAGGTCTCGCGGGATCAGATCCGATCTGAATCGGCGCTTGCCTTTCGTGTAGTCGTGCGCCTCTGGCCAGACCAGTCTTCCGTCCTTGTTCTTGATCTGACGAATCTCACGAGCTTGAGCGCCAGCTTTCCAACCGTCGGTTGAGACGATGTAGCAATCGTCCTGCATCGTCTCCGCCCAGTAGTCCATAAGGTGCTGATAGATGTCGTAGTGGTCGAGCAACGGCGCTTTTGCGAACGTGGCGAGCAAGTCCTCGGAGAGCTGTTCGATTAGGGCCTTCGGGTGGCAGTCTTGGGAGAAGTCGTTCAGGCGCGGCGTATTGCCAGCCTTCCATTTTGCGAAGAGCTTGTTCACCCCTTGCTTGAAAGCCGTGAACTCCGGGTGGTCGAAGATGGCGGCCTTCACGTCAGCGATGGAGAGTTTCAATTGGCAGTAGCCGGGCCGGTCCGCCTTTTTGAACAGCGAGGTGCGCACAGCCGGAATGACTTGCCAGTAGCGTGCGAGGGCGTCAATGTCGCGATCCGGGATTCCGCCGCGCAGGTGGCCGTCGATGTCCTGCACATCTTCCGGCGCGGTGCTGTCGATGTAGCGCGGGAGGTTGAGATTGAAGTCGTTCTTTGCGTCGCTGATTTCCGCGACCGGCACAATGCGCGAGTAACGCGGGACCTCCGCCTGGCGCGTGAAGACGTCCACGATCTTGTGAATGTCCTGGGCGCGCAACCGGTTTTTATTGCCGTCCTTGATGAAGCCCTTGGAGGCGTCAATCATGAATATCCCTTTGCGGGCGGCGGCGTTTTCCTTGTCGAGCACGATGATGCAGGCGGGAATGCCCGTGCCATAGAAGAGGTTCGCTGGCAGACCGATGATGGCTTTCAGATAACCCCGCAAGATGAGGTTCTTGCGGATGGCGGCCTCCGCATTCCCGCGAAAGAGAACGCCGTGCGGCAGGATGCACGCGCCTTTGCCGCCGGGTTTGATGGAGCGGAGGATGTGCAGGAGATAGGCGTAGTCGCCCTGCTTGGCGGGCGGGACGCCATAACCCGTAAAGCGTCCGTAGTCCCTGCCTGACTGCTGTCCGTCCCCGCCACTTTTTCCGCCCTCGTTTGGGTGCAACCCGGTATTCCAGCGTTTGTCGCTGAAGGGTGGATTAGCTACAACGTAGTCAAAGGTCCTCAAGGCGTCGCCGTCGGTGAAGAGCGGGTTGGCGAGAGTGTTGCCCTGCTCGATCTGCGCCGTGGCGTAGTCGTGCAAGATCATGTTCATGCGAGCGAGGCCAGCAGTAGAAGAATCCTTTTCCTGACCGAAGAGCGTGACACGGACATCGGTGCCGTGGCTCGCCTCGTCGCCAATCTTTAGTAGAAGCGACCCAGAGCCGCACGTCGGGTCATAGACAGTCGTAGCGTTGCTAACCTTTGCGTGCCAGACGCCAAGAATCTGCGCGATGATTCGGCTAACCTCCGCCGGCGTATAGAACTGACCTTTGCTCTTGCCGCTCTCGGTCGCGAAATGCCGCATTAGGTATTCATAAGCGTCGCCAAGAAGGTCATCGCCATCGGCGCGGTTCTTCGAGAAATCGAGCGCGGGATTCTCGAAGATGGAGATTAGATTAGTGAGGGTCTCCACCATCTCCTTGCCGCTGCCGAGCTTGTTCGGATCGTTGAAGTCCGGCATGTCTGACAGGTTGTTAGCTTTGGCAAGTGGTCCGAGGATCCTTTTGTTGATTTGGTCGCCGATGTCGGTGGCGCCCTTGAGCGCGACCATGTCGGCGAAGCTCCCGCCGGGCGGAATGGTGATTGGAGCAAAAGGCTGACCGGCGTATTTGTCACTGACATATTTAACGAACAACAGTACGAGGACATAGTCCTTGTATTGGCTGGCATCCATGCCGCCGCGCAGTTCGTCGCAACTAGACCAAAGAGATGAGTAGAGTTCGGATTTCTTAAGGGCCATTGTGCGCTTCAGTCTCTGTTTCTGCTTACTTGTTTCAGTTGTCCTTGGCTCACACTGTGCTGGCGATCTCGCAATCGGCCGCGGAGTGGCGTTCAATCTCGACTGGGGCAAGGGTTCTCAGCCGCGGGTCTTCTTTCGCGCAACCGCCGCGCCGCGGCCGTTCTTCTTCAAAGGCGGCCTGCCTGGTTTGCGATCCTTTACGAGATTCAGACTTGCTTCTTCGATCAGGTGATCGCGCCCCAGCCTTTGGGCCG
Organism: Blastocatellia bacterium; assembly: GCA_023265195.1. Lineage (GTDB taxonomy): Bacteria > Acidobacteriota > Blastocatellia > UBA7656 > UBA7656 > QHVH01. The sequence continues at coordinate 5,324 of JAHFUG010000165.1, forward strand.
GTAACCGGCCATCCTTGATCAACGCAAGCACTCGTCTTTGGCTGACCCCGAGCCTGTCAGCCGCATCCGCCGTCGTCAGGAGTTTCACGAGCATTCTTATACCGAACTACGCAACTATTCGTCAAGCAGCATACTTTCTTGTTGGTCATAACTATTCTGAATGCCGTATAGTTGAGTCGGGGCAAAGGAGTTGAGAAATAAAACTCCTTCAACGTCTGCCGCTCGGTGACAACAGGGATGCCTCGCTGAACGTTGCTTACCGCCTCGGTGACCTTATCGCTGACCTCTTTGCGCGTCTCGCCGTAGGATACTTGGTCACGCTCAGATAAGCATTACAGCGGACATCTACACGCACGTGTTACCGCGGACACGGAAAGCGGCAATTGACTTGCTGGATCGAATCCTCACGGCGAAGTAATCGGACGCGGGTTGCTGTTTGGTTGCTGTCAAAATGGCCGATTGGCAATCGTTCGAGGTAGGTTGGCGGGTTCAAGTAATTGATATTGAAGGGCGAGCAACGGGGCTTGAACCCGTGACCTCCTGATCCACAGTCTCCAAAGGGGCTGTATAGTTGAGTTTCGGAGAGTTCGCAAGAGTGATGAAAAGGTCGCTCTGGTCTGAACTTACGGGACCCAGCTATTCTTTTGTGTGCGTCTCGATTTCGTCGCGACTGGCGGAGTTGGCACACCATTGGCACCCCTCGGGGGTCGGGCAAAACCGGCCAATGATGGTCACCTCAAAACCGGCCAATGAGAATGGTCGTCCGGGACGTTGACAGCGACCGGGGGCTTGGTAGCCTCCGGTGGTATGAGCAACGTTTTGAGCGACGAAAAGAAACAGCAAATCCTTGCACTGGGACGGCTCGGATGGACCTTGCGGCGAATCGAGCAGGCTACCGGTGTTCGAGGCTTTGATGTATGGGGAAACATCCACAAACTCTTCATAGCTTGAGTCTCGAAGGAATTTCACCTGGGGCTGATCCCAGTCCAAGCCGAGAGAGAACAATACACGGTAGTCCGCTTTCGGAATACTGCTAATTGTCACGCTCGAGTTCTCTCGAATGTATATGCAATGGAGTATTTTCTCTTTGTCGTTAGCATTCACCAGTTTCACAACTGCGTCTAGCGCGTTCCCATTCCTTATCTTCAGGACGCCGTGCCCAGATCGATCCGCGTCACGAATGAGTTCGGTTCCGTTCGGCAATGATCGCGGAACCGCTAGTTTCACCTGCCGATCAAGCTCGCTTACGATGGGTGTGGTTGGCCGTGTTGTCCTTGGTGTTTGATGATTCACGTCTGACGGCTTGATCTTTTTCGTCGTGTTCTCTGCAACAGTTTGCAGAGATGACGAGAACGCTTGCTGAGGCGTTGGCCGAGAGTCATTCTCGGAGAGCGGGCCAACTGGTGCAGGAACCGCGCCAACCGCCTCTGTGGCTGCCGGTGGAGTTTGGCGTGAGCCGATGTAGAAGACACCGCCCGCGGTGAGGCCGAGCACGAATAAGATCGTTCCTCTGATAAGAAGTGCCCGACGACGGTCGGCCTGAACCGCCGGTTGCACGAACATTGGCGGCGCCTGCGCGTCTGGGGGTCTCACCCATTCCGCTTCGTAAATACGCGCTCGGATCTTCTTGCCACAGGCATGGCACGAGACAATGTCACGCGACCTTGCAAGTTATGACGAGATTGCCGCAAGGACACTTAGCTCGCTGCATTATTTCACCGCTCCTCCAGTGATTATCTCCGGGTTGGCGATTCGAGGCTCTTCAATCGGGCTTATCTGTATCGTGCTCGGGCGGCCGATCTTGATAAATGGTAAGGGGCACGTGGGAACACTTGAAAGTCTAACCCGACAAGCAGAGGAGTCAAGAGTAATTGGTTGTGATCGCTCGGCGCTACTATGGTCTATCGAACATAGGGTACGGCACGTTGAAGTGGCTCGGTCACGATCGTCTCGCTCAGTCTTGTTCAGGCTAGGTCGCGATAGTCGCTTCCCCAATTATAAAGCGTCTCCAGAGGGAAGGCGGTTAAGATTTATATTGACCCCAGCACGCATCGGGGCTAGGGTTGTGCTGTTTCCTCGTCTTGCCGGCTGCGCGTCATCTCATAAACCAGTCCGGCGCATGCCCCTTCAGTAGCGACCGCATCCTAATACACGCGACGGGACAGAATGCTCAAGAGGACAAGTCCATTCCTTCTTCTTTCTATGGGCAACGGGATAACGACCTACTTGTGTCGATTCGAAGCAGTCCTCCAAGGGAGAAACTTGTATGCGTAAACTGGTTTTAACATTTCTTCTGATCTTGTCCCTCATAGGGCTCTTTCCGGGTTGTAGTCCATCAGCTTCCAGCGAGCCGCCGTCATCAAGTGCTGAATTAGAACGCGACCAGGTGGAGAGAACCGTCTACGTGACGAACACCGGCAAGAGGTATCATCGTGAGAATTGTCGCTATTTGGCCAAAAGCAAAATACCGATCAAGCTGAAGGACGCACTAGCGCAAGGATATACCCCTTGTCATGTGTGCAGGCCGTAGATTCTCAGCACGAAGAAGTTTGCGGCGAGAGATGATTCCGTTTGCTCTCGGGACTAATTGAGTTCACTCGCGATGAATACGCAGCAATCGGCCGTTCCTTTGAGGGACAGAGAAACTACAACGCACCGCCAGTCACATTCTTGGGTCACCCGTGGAACCTGATGCTTGGCACGGTTCACGGCAAGATCTACAAAATCGCGCCTAATCTCGAACTTCGGAGTAAGCAGGAGGCTGATACAATTGCGATCCACACGCTTCGCTACTGTACGGAAGAACTCGGGAAGCCATCTCAGCAGAAGAGAGGGTTCTTCATTTGGGATACGAGCGATGGGAACGTCATCCTCCAGACCGCCGAAGTCGGCGATGAGTTTGCGATTAACCTCTTTCTGACTTCCGGAGCTGGGTGACGCTATCGCTGGCCAGCGGAGTCCACGTCAAGACGGTTAGCCAATGGGCAGGACACGCGAGCGCGGCATTCACGTTAGACACCTACGCACACGTTATTCCTTCGATGGAAGAAGCGGCTCTTGAGAAGCTGGAAAAGCTGTTCCCGGCCAAGACTGGCACACTATAGGCACACATGACAGGACTCCAAAACCTGTAAGTTGAGGGCGAGCAACGGGGCTTGAACCCGTGACCTCCTGATCCACAGTCAGGCGCTCTAACCAACTGAGCTATGCTCGCCACATAATGGATTCAACTGATTAAGCCACTGAACGGGGTGAATTGGCAAGCTTGAGGAATGTCACACTACACTGCCCAAGCTTGCGTGGCTGTGTATTGGTGTTGGGTTATGTAGTCTTTTCCATGCGGTACTCAGCGCTTTCCGCGGACTCAGCCAGCTATTCTCAAATGGCAATGAGTTATGGCGAATGACGCCCTTTCCTTTCTCCTTGCGGCTACTCAACCTCCAAATTAGACTGAACCAACCACAATCGAACGGAGGGTTTTTGAATGAACAAACGACGGCCGCAATCACACGGCGCAGGCGGCGCGCTGATAAGTACAGTACGGCTCTTTGCGATGAGCGTAGCCATTGCCGTTCTGCTGGGAGCGGCGACCATGCCTAATATCAACGCTGGATCGAGCGGAACCGTGAGGCGCTTCGAACTCACACCACGAATGGAACAAACGCTGCGCGATCAACGCTCGACGCACCGCGGAGGCCCAGGATGCATGGCTGCTTGCCAGAGAGACCTGGCCCAATGCTTACAGCAGGCGGGAGGCGATCCGGTCGCGCAGGCTCAGTGTCAGGATAACTACGACGCCTGTGGCGTGGCTTGTATCGACTAAAGCCCTCCGTTGCGTACGCCCAGAGTCCTTGCCTGGGAACTGAGATTTCGGCCCAGTGGCCAACTTTTCAGGACGGCATGCGCCTCGTTCTCACTCACGACGCGTTCAAAGGACAATCGTTTGCGCTTGATCGGCTCCACGGCGCCGTTTAGAGTTCGCGCTTCAAAAGAGTTTCTCGCAAAGACGCAAAGATCGGCGCAAAGGCCGCAAAGCAGCCCAGAAAAATGAGATTCTTCGGGTTTGCTTCGCCGGCGGGCTTTTTGTTGCGGCTCCGGCCGCGGTGGTCCTATGCGGCCATTAGGCGGCTCATCGCATCCGACTGTTCTCTTTTCTTGCAAGGCTGCTTGGCGGCCTTTGCGGCGATCTTTGCGTCTTTGCGAGAAACTCTTCTTCCCTCTCAGCAACACACAATTACCCCCCACCACTTTGTGCTTCTCCGGCCTTTCATATAAATTTTCTGTCCTTTCGAGGCCGGCGAGCCTTGGCTGGATCCAAACCAAGATCAGATGGGGGGCCGACTGTTGGCGCAAACCATAAGAATCGGAATTGACACCGGCGGCACATTCACGGATTTCGTGGTCGCCAGTAAGAACGGCCTCGGATCTTTCAAACTACCATCGACGCCTCACAACCCCGCCGAAGCGATTCTGGCCGGCGTTAGCCGCGCGTTGCTGGATGCAATTCGGAATGCTCCTTCAACGAGGCAATCCAGATCGGATCTCCGGAAAGCGCATATAGAACTGGTTCACGGCACTACGGTCGCCACCAATGCGCTACTCCAGCGAAAGGGCGCCCGCACCGCACTGATAACAACCGAAGGATTCGAAGACGTAATCGAGATCGGGCGTCAGGCGCGGCCGGAACTCTACAACTTGCTGGTGACCAGAAACCCTCCTCTGACGCCAAGGGAGCTGAGATTCGGCGTAAGAGAGCGTATCTCGCCCGACGGCTCCGTCAGCACTCCGCTCGATAAGGCTTCGATCGAGAACGCCGTCGCGCAAATAATCTCGGCCAACGCGGAATCCGTAGCCGTTTGCCTGCTCTTTTCGTTCGCCAATCCCGCGCACGAGCGCGCGGTTGCGAAAGCGCTTGAAGAAACGGGCGTACCGATTTCACTATCTCATGAGATTCTGCCCGAGTTCCGCGAATACGAGCGAACCTCTACTGTCGTGATCAATGCCTATCTGGCGCCGTTGATGTCGAAATATCTTCGAGCTCTCGATGAAGGATTGGGAGCAGTGGTCAGTGGTCAGGGGCCAGGGGCCAGGGGGGAAGCAGCGGTCAGCGATCAGCGGTCAGCGGTCAGGGGGGAAAAAGCAGTGGCCACTGCCCACTGGTCCTTACGTGTTATGCAATCGAACGGCGGGTCGGTGTCGGCCACGACCGCCGCCGCCGAACCTGTTAGAGCAATCCTTTCGGGTCCAGCTGGAGGCGTGGTCGGCGCGTTGCGAGTCTGCGCGCGGGCGGGAATCAGTGACATCATCACCTTCGATATGGGCGGAACATCGACCGACGTAGCGCTGTGCCGCGGAGGAGAGGCTCGTACTACGAATGAGGCCACGGTGGCCGGCTTACCCGTGGCGGTTCCCGTTATAGACATTCATACCGTTGGCGCGGGCGGCGGGTCCATAGCGCGCGTCGATGAAGCCGGCGCGTTGCGAGTCGGACCGGAATCCGCTGGAGCCGATCCAGGTCCTGCTTGCTATGGCAAGGGCGAAGACGTCACCGTTACCGACGCGAACCTTGTGCTAGGCCGCCTCCCGGGAGCTACGCTGCTCGGCGGAGAGATGGAACTCGACGTCAAAAGAGCAAAGCGGTGTCTGGCGAATCTAGCCGGGCAAATGACTCGATTCAGCAGGAAGACGGTTTCCGTTGAACAAGCAGCCCTGGGAGTTGTCGCTGTCGCCAATGCGAACATGGAGCGTGCGCTGCGAGCGGTGTCGGTCGAACGAGGCCAGGATCCGCGGCTGTTCACGCTCGTGAGTTTCGGCGGTGCGGGCGGGCTTCACGCGTGCGAGATGGCCTCGGCGCTTCGAGTACCTCGCGTGATAGTGCCGGGATCGCCGGGAACGCTGTCCGCGCTCGGGGTATTGCTTGGTGATGTAGTGAAGGACTACTCGAGAACGGTAATGATCAAGCTCTCCGATCAGAAACTCGGTGACGTGGAACGCGCAATCGAACGAGAGTACGCAGCGCTCGAGCGCGAGGCGAAGAGGGACCTGGGTGGCGAAGGGTTTTCGGCGCGCGGGGCTGGAAAAAACAGGCTGAAGCCTCAGGTACGGTTCGCCCGATCGGTCGCAATGAGATACGTCGGCCAGTCCTTTGAAATAAACGTTCCCTGGAGCCGGCGGTTTGACCGCGTCTTTCACGAAGCTCATCGCGAACGTTTCGGCTACGCGGATAAACGCAGGCCGGCGGAAATAGTAAGCGTGAGATTGCGCGCCAGCGGGATAACCGAAAAGCCCCGGCCAGAGCGCGCCCGCTCGCCGAGAAGGCACAAGCCTCGCCCCGAGTCCACGGCAGGCGTCGTCTTAGCGGGAAAGCGGGAGGCGTGTTCTGTCTTTGCGCGCGATAGGTTGATGGCGGGCGCGGCCTTCAAGGGACCCGCCATTATCACCGAGTACAGTTCAACAACGCTCGTGCCAGTTGGCCGCCGAGTCGCCATCGATAGCTGGCTGAATCTGATCATTGACTGAGTGACGGACTCTTCGGTTTTAGTCTTGAATGCCGATCAGAGAACCGGTGATTGCCGCCGGCTGCGTGACGCTGATCCGCTCGGATGAGCGAGCCAACGGCGGCGGTGGTCCGGTAGGCATCGCGAACGGATAAGAACTCCGGGACCGGATAAAGAGGCGTCGCCACGCGCCAAACCAAACTCGCACCCTACTTTTTAACGTGCTCAACAACTATTAACTTTGACATAATACCCGGACATGAAGGTTCTTACCGCAGCCCAGATGCGCGAGGTGGATAGATTGACAACCGAGCGCTACGGCATCCCAAGCATGCTCTTGATGGAGAACGCCGCCGCGCGCACGGTTGAAGAAGTCGTGCGCAAGTACGGCGACGCCGCCGGCAAGCGAGCGCTGATAATCTGCGGCCGCGGCAACAACGGCGGCGATGGGGCGGCGATCGCGCGTCAACTGAGGATTCGGGACGCGAGCGTCGACGTGTTGTTGTTAACCCGGATTCAAGATACGCAAGGCGACGCGAAGAGCTACTTCGAAGTCGTCAAGGCGATCGCCGAGTACGATTCGCGGATCAGGCTGGTCGAAATCGAGAACGCCGAGAGTCTTGCGAAGGAAGCCGGAACGGCCTCTTACGATCTCTATTTCGACGCGATATTCGGAACGGGGTTGACGCGGCCGGCGGCCGGCATATTCGAAGCGGCGATCTCGTTTCTCAACGACAAGACCGGAAGCTCGCCCGTGGTGTCGGTCGACGTGCCGTCCGGCGTCGCATCCGACGTCGCCGAGCCTATCGGACCCGCGGTGAGGGCGAGCCTGACCGTGGCGTTCACCGCGCCAAAGGTTGCTAACGTACTTCCGGGCGCATCCGACTACACGGGCGAGCTTCGTATCGCCAACATAGGCTCGCCAGCGGATCTCATCTCACAATGCGGCTCTCAACTAAATCTGGTGGAGGAGGCTGAGATCCGAAAATGGCTGGCTGGTTCGCGGCGCGGGCCGCACGTCAACAAGGGAGACGTGGGGAAGGTCCTGATCGTGGCGGGCTCGCGGGGCAAGACGGGCGCGGCTTGTCTTGCGGGCGCCGCGGCTTTGCGCGCAGGCGCCGGGCTGGTGACCGTCGCGACGGCCGAGTCGTCGCAGTATATCGTCGCTTCTCATCTAATGGTTGAGTGCATGACCGAGCCTCTTTCCGAAACCGCATTGGGAGCAATCTCGGGCGAAGCGTCGCAGAAGGCGCTCGATCTTGCTATCGACCGCGACGTCCTCGCGATTGGTCCCGGGATCGGATCGTCCGAAGAAACGACCAGAACCTTTGTTCGGAATGTCGTGAACAAGCGCTCGAAGCCCTTGGTAATCGACGCGGACGGCTTGAACGCGCTAGCCCCGTGGTCATCCAACTCGAGGGGCGGCACGGAGCTTCCTCTAATATTAACGCCACACCCTGGCGAAATGGCGCGGTTGGTTGGACGGCCCATCGCGGCCGTGTTGCGAAACAAAGTAGAGATTGCCCGAGAGTTCGCGACGCAGCACAGCTTGATTCTCGTACTGAAAGGAAGCCGGACGCTGATTGCGGCGCCTGATGGAGAAGTTTACGTGAATACAACGGGCAATGCCGGAATGGCTACCGGAGGCGCGGGCGATGTTCTTACGGGCTTGATCGCGGGATTGCTGGCTCAAAAAAAGGATGATCCGCTGGGGGCTGCGATAGCGGGAGTCTATCTGCACGGCAAGGCCGGCGACCTTGCGGCGGCTAGCGCGGGGACGAGAGCGATGGTTGCGTCCGATATTACATCCCATCTCGGCGGCGCCTTCATCCGTGTGGGCGGGGAAGAAGAGCGCTCGCGATGAAGGAAAACGAATCGGCTGATCCGCCGGAGCCCTCGCAATTCGGCGCTCCGATGCAAGGAGAGTTCACGACGCATTCCCCGGACGAAACATTCGAGCTTGGACGCCGAATTGGAGAGCAAATCAAGGACAACACAGTGCTCCTGCTAAGTGGAGAGCTCGGCGCCGGGAAAACGTTTTTCACCAAAGGCCTGGGCGCCGGTCTCGGGATAGATCCGTCGGACATAACCAGCCCGTCGTTCACGCTCGTCAATATTCATGAAGGTAGGATGCGGCTTTATCACGTTGATCTCTACCGGCTCGACGCTCGGTCTTCCTTTGAATTGGGCATAGATGAAATGCTCGAAGAAGCGAACACCGTGATGGTGATCGAATGGGCGGAGCGATTGAGTTACA
>JAHFUG010000553.1 GCA_023265195.1 Blastocatellia bacterium
AGTCTCGCGATCTCGTCAGCATGGTCTTCAATGCGCGGCGCGATCTTCAGCAACAACGCGCGCGCGTCTTGCGCAGTCATCGCTCTGAGGTCTCTGGAATAAAGCCCCGGCAGAGTGAAGTGCCGCCTTGATGTTACTATCAACGCGCAACCCGCGGGCGGAATGAGCGGCTCAACCTGAAGCTGATCCGCCGCGTTGTCCATCACCAGGAGCGCGCGCTTGCCGTGTAGTAGCGATTGGTACATCGCGCTCAACTCCGATTCACTCTCGGGCAGCTTCGCAGTCGGACGATAAGCGCGGATGACGTGAGCCATCGCATCAGCCGCCGAGACCGGCTTCGTTTCGGCGCCTCTGAGGTCAAGAAAAAACTGCGCGTCAGGATACTGCGATTCGAGTTCGTGAGCGAACATGAGCGCGAGTGCGGTCTTGCCAACGCCGCCGAGTCCGTGGAGACCGAAGATGGTCACGCCTGCGTCACTACGAGCCAAGAGATCTTTGAGCTCTTCCTTGCGGCCCGTGAAATCGCGCGATGGTGGGCGGAGATGGTGAAGTGCGGAGACGGCGACGGTTTTAATCGTGATCTTGTCTCCCAGGACGACGTCGCCCATCTCGGTGATTACGTTTTGATGGCCGGTGATGATCGTGCTCCGCTCCGCATTGCCCCCAACGGTGACATTCCTCTGATTGAATGGCTGATCATATCTCGCCGCCCCACCAAAGCGACCCTCTATGCTGCCGTGAATTAATCCTGCCTTTCTGCCTTGAATCTCCGTGAAGAAGAATGCCCCGCTCTGCCAGCTCCAGAAATCAACCGCCTGCTGACCAATTAGTGAGTATGCGTACTCCGGCATCCACAGAACCAAGGGACGGCCAAGCTTGCGAAATTGCTCTCTGCGCAGTTGCAGTTCCTGAAGAGTGTCCTCGCGCCTGAGTTTCAAGTTATCCGAAGAAGGAAGCAGGTTCTCGATGCCGTAGACAAGCAAGGGATCGGGAGCGCCGGGCGCGCTCAAAAGTCGATCGAGCAATCCAGCCTCGTCCTCGTCGACGCTCAGAGTAAACATGCGCTGGTCGGGCAAGCTTTCTCTGAGCCTCTGAGTCAATTCTTTCCGCAATGGTACTTCGTTGCACACCGAAAAGATCAGAGCGAAACGTCCCTTTCGATTTCGCAACGTCTGTATCAGCCTGCGCAACTGATGCTCCTCATCGCCTACTACCGAAGCAGCATCATCAAAGCGGAGCCGCACCACGCTTTCGATCACTTGGTCTTGCGTGCGCAAAGGCGCTGAGTACCCATGAGGATCGTCATTCGAGACTAAATTGTCAGACAGTTGGGTCATCGGTTTTCTTCGAGTCCTTATGCCTGCGATAAATATCCGAGGCCGACACTAGAGGATGGAGATCAACGCGACTATTGTTTCCGCATATGTATTCAAGCGCAAGCCGCTTCGATATTACCGCCCGATAAATGTCGCTGTTTGATTGCGCCGTCTTGAAGGAGTCTATGTTAAAGAGAATGTCGAGATAATCACCTTCGATCAACCTTGTGTATTCGAGCGCGCGACTGTGAATAGACTGATTTGCGTGATCCAGCGTAACCTTGCCGACTTCATCGATCTGAGCCTCGAGTACCGCCCCGCGAATAAGCAGCAGCAAATCGCTGATGTGGCCGCCCGAAGAATCTATAAGTTGATTTAGCAGCTCTGGAGCAGCAAATATCTCTTCGATCTTTACGTTCTGCTGCCGCATTCTGGCTTTCACTATTTCTCGCATCGCGGCTCGGCCCTTTTTAGGGTACTCGTCTTCGATTCCCGGTAGTTCATTGACCGGGATTGCGGGAACAAATACGGAGCTTTGCTCCCAGAAATCCCCAAGGTTAACGGCTATAGAGAGGGGCACGGTGTAAATGACGTGACACGGTACGGCGCGCAGGTCGCTGGCGTGATCGACGAAAAGCGATTGCTGCAAGTCAAAGCTCTTCCCGCTTCCGTCAGTGGCGGTGATGGCCAGCTTGTCACAGCCGTCGCAGATGATAACCAGCCCCTTCCTGCCTTGCTCGGCCAACACCTTTTCTCGCGCATCATCCGTCAGTTCCTGAATGGCATTGATAAAACCTCGCGAGTCCGCCTCGATCTTCGTTGTAATCTCCCGGCTGCGCTGAAAACTGCCTCCCAACTCCACGCCAAAACCGAGCCTTCCAAGAAAGCTCGCCAGCCATCCCGGCCCGATTTCAGCTTGACCAGTTGCTTTTGCTTGAACCGACAGTTCTTTCCCAACGGTCACCTCTTTTTCGATCAGAAAATCCGCCAGCTTTTGCAGCACTTCGTCTTTTATCTTGATGCCGTCTTTGGAAAGTTGCTCAACCACTTGATTGGCCATTAACAGAAGAACCGTTGTGTATTCGAAAGTGCGAGTCGCCACTTCCGCCACGTCGAAGAAGACTGTCAGATAGCCGTCATTTTTCAGCAGATGCGCGGTGCGGTTGAGCTCAGTTGTCTTACCGCACTTGGTGTGTCCCATGAGCAGGTGGTGTGACTGATGCTTCTCATTCTTGGTAGCATTTCTGATGCGCTGCCTGAGCAGTTTCGCAACCTGTTGGCCCCGTACCCCGGAAAGATCGACATAACGCTCATCATCTTCAGCGGGAAGGGGCTCATCAACATCGAAAGCATTGTAGATCGTTGCCAGATCGGGCATGATCGTTCCCTTCGTCGCCTTTGGTCTTATCTTCGCCATGACTCTATCACAGGGCAGGCGCTCTCACGAACGGCCCGAACTGTTCCAACTGTTCCGCACGCCGAATCGTCCAGACATTATCGCCGCGGTCAAGACCTGCTATGCGTTAGGCCGCGCCAAAAGGAAGCGGCGTTTCCAATGCGATTCGTAGAGTCTCCATCGATATGTTGGCTCCCGTGAGCACAAGCACGACGCGCTGTCCGCTCAAGCTTGCGCGATGCTTCCACGCGCCCGCGAACCCGGCGGCCCCCGAAGGCTCGACCAATACGTGAGCCGCAGCAGCTAATGCGTGAACGCCGGCAAGCATCTCTTCATCAGTGACAACATCGGCCTCGTCAACAAAGGCCAGCAGAGCCCTCAGCGAAAGAATGGCGGGCTCGCGGCAAGCTAAGCCGTCCGCAATCGTATCGACAGGCATCTCGATCGCGCGCCGCGCTTTGAAGCTCTCGACCATTGCCGGAGAGCCTTTTGCCTGAATCGCGATTATTCTGGCGCGCGGCTGGAGCGATTTGATAGCCGCGGCCGACCCGCTGGCTAATGTGCCGCTGCCCATCGGTATGAAAACGGCTTGAATGTTATCCAATGATTCCGCGATCTCGAGCCCGACCGTGCCCGCGCCTTCCATCACTCCCAGGCTCTCACCATCGTCGATGAACGAGTAACCGTGGCTGTTCGCGAAGCGCCACGCCTCCTGCTTCGAGTAATCAATATCGGCGCCGGATTCGTGAATGACGGCTCCTATCGCTTCGATGGCGGCTCGTTTTACTCGGTTTGGGTTAATGGGCAGAAAAACATGCGCCGGAGATCCAACCAGCCCCGCCGCATATGCTACGGCTTGGCCATGATTTCCCGTGGAAGACGTAACCAGGGCGCGAAGCTCGCCTCGGCCGCGCAATCGGAGCACCTCCGTCAGCGCCCCGCGAATCTTGAACGAGGCGATCGGCGACACCGTTTCGTTCTTGATCCAAACGTCACCGTCCAAAATTCGCGAGAGGCAGTCTGAACGCACCAGAGGCGTCTTTTGGACGAAGTCTCCGATGAGGTCACGCGCATCGCGAATTCCCTGGAGACTGGGTAGCTCGAGCGGCTCCACACCCATTTCCATCGCTCCATCAAAAGCAAGAATCGCGATTCTATATCGGCTCTACGGCATTCACAAACCACACGTGGAACCAGCCTTGGAGTGCGGCGACTTGTCGCCGCTTTGGACTCTGGCCGTCTTCGGGAAGGCCAAAATGTAAAGCCCGCGTTCGACTTCAAAACATCACAGGCCGGAAAGAGGGATTTATCCCGGACGCTCAAGCGGTTCATGAGGGCTCAGGCTTTCGGCAAATGAGTGTACTCGAGTGCACCCTGAAGGCGCTCGAAGCAATGGGAAACTTTGAACAAAACTTCATCCATGCGGAGATCAATGGTCCGGAGGCATGGGGATACGATGAGAAGAGTTTCGTTATGGTTTACGCGGTTCCCATCCGCAACGGTGTTGACATCTTCGTCGTGGCCTTCAGCACGGATAATGGGGAAGCCGAGCGGCTTCGCAACGCAATCCGCGAGCATGTCTTCAACGGCTCGCTCAGGGCTAG
>JAHFUG010000166.1:0-4705 GCA_023265195.1 Blastocatellia bacterium
TTTGAGGGTTGTATAGTGCATTTTCGTCAATTATCATACGCACCTCTTCTGAGCACGGCGGCGTGGTTTTGGCCAGACTTAACCGTTCACGCCGACGCGCTTGATTTGCTGAGAGGGTGGTCGCCATTGGGAGTGGCGTCCACCCGCTCATCGAGTTTTCGGTTATGCCGTAAAGTCGTAGAGCGATCACGTTACGGCATCGTCTTTGTTCTTTGAACTTCTTTGAAGAATTAGACTATCTATGCGCCCGTAGATACGCGCTTGAGAATCCTCCGCAGTTTTTCACCCTTTAGACCCTTGGTTTGGTCTACAAATTGTTTTGCATTGGATGGAACACGGAGAAGTATTAAGGTGCGCGTGGTTTGGCAGGTTGGCGCGCGGGATTTCGGAGCGCGGGGATGGTGGCGGGTCGAACACGGGACGCAGGAGGCGCCCGAAGTGACGTGAAGCGCCGTTCGGCTTCACGTAACACAAGCGTTGATTGCCTCGCTCGCTTGCGCGCAGGGTTAGGTTTCGCTTGCGGCGCGGCGACGGGTTCGGCTGGGCGATGAATGACGACGACCGAGTGCTTCCGCGTCGGCAGTTTACTCTTTAGCTCGGCAATGGTTACGTTGAACTCAGGATGTATGACCGCAAATGGTGCGAGATGCGACGCGACATTCAGGGCTTGCTCAAGCCGGCCCGTCTCGCCCAGTTCGACTGCGTAGCTATTCAGCAGTGCAGAATATACTTTAGGGTCCCGCCTTGCGATTTGACAGGCTAGCGGAACCAGAGATTCGAGTTCGGCCGCGGCTTCAAGGTGATCGCCGTTGAGGGCTTTTATGACCGCAGCCATCCGTAACGAGCCAACCACGATGGTGGGGTCACTGTCACGCGCTATCCGACCGGCCTCCAAGTAGAAAGGTAGCGACTGTTCGATCTGACCAGCCGAGTAATAGGAAAAGCCCTTGATCAGCAGACATCGTGAGCGTAACCGCGAGCTTAATCCGTCGTCTAACAACTGATCTACGATTTCTCGCGCCGCGCCGAACTCGCGTCTTTCGTTCAAGCAGAATGCTTGATAATAGCGGGCGATCTTATGTGCATGAGTGGAAACAGGCAGGCCGAGCATTATTTGGCTCGCCGTCTCTACGGCCTCAACATCTTTCAACGCGTGAGCTTGAGCGGCAATGGCAGCCAACGATCTGCACAAATATTCGATTTCTTCGCGTACGAATCGAGCACGGGCTAGCAGTGTAGAGATTGCCCTCTGACAACGGGTCTGGCCCGATGACGCATTTGTCCAAATTTCACTGGAGGGTAGATCAATGAAGAGACTACTGGTTGTGCTAGGCTGCACCGCACTGATGCTTGGGATACCATTTTGTTCGCGGAATACAGCCATTACGAATCCAGTTCCATTCCAGTCGCAAGCATTCGCCGGCCATACGGTGGAGAACGGCCGATCATGCACTTGTGGCGACGAAGGCTGCATTTGCGATGCAGGAGAGGCGCCTGCGACTCTCAAAGCAGCCACGAGTCAAAACAACTCCTCATCAGTCTCAAACAAAGTATTAAGCGTTCAACCATTCGCGCCAGACTCCGAGCCGGGACTGGCTGCCATGCTGATCCTTGCGCTCACCTTGATCCTGCTGCGGATGCGCTGACCAGCCTTACGATTCAGGGCGCGTTCAAACATCCTGATCTAACGGCCGCCGCAACTGGCGGCCCAGGGTTTATATGGCCCAGTGGCGGATGGTACTCTACCACACGCACAGCCGTCCAGAAAGTGTTAATCTGATTCTTCACGAGCGGCGCAAGCAAAGAGAGATGTCCGTCCACATTCAGAACTGTCAGCCTTTATGTTCCGGAGACTCAACCTTCAACGCCTCCGTCCCGGGAAGAAAGAGTCTCTCGCAAAGACGCAAAGATCGGCGCAAAGAAGCCGTCCGAGAAAAATGAGACTCTTCGAATTTGCTTGGTCGGGCTTGTTGTTGCGGCTCCGCCCCAGCCGTAGTCTATGCGGCCTTTAGGCATCCGACTATTCTTTTTTTCCTGCAATGCCTGCTTCGCGGCCTTTGCGCCGATCTTCGCGTCTTTGCGAGAAACTCTTCTTTCCTGTCTCAGCAACACACATTTACCCGACCAGTCAGAATTCTCATTCCTGACTTGAACGTCTTGTGTGTTGAAGCTCGATGTTCGCCGCTTTGACCCTTGACGTTTATGGATATCCATTTTCAATATGAGCCCCTCTGTCAGCGCATATTCCTTCACCGGGGACGATTTTCAGATTTGTCACACCGCTGACAGCAGCACCGGTCAACTCGATACAGTAGCGCCAGTCGACTCGATAATGTTATTGACGGTGCGCGGTGCGCTTGATGCCTTTCGCGCGATCGGAGGGGACATTCTTTGCGCGAGACGACACGGGAAGAGCGAGCATTATCTGGCTTGCCAACTCCACGGCTTCAATATCTCTCAATGCGCGAGCTTGAGCGGCAATGGCAGCCAACAATCTCGTTCAGGGTTCATTCAAACTTGCAGTAAGAAGAAGAGCGGGGATGAATCCCTCTTCCCGAGCTGTGATTTTTCATTTTTGGCGAAACTAACCAGTTTCTTCCTGACAAAAGCGCAACCAAAATGGCCAAACCAAGCGCCCTCCGTTAGGAGGGCAATGTTTATAGCAATGATCGGCCGCGACGTCCGCCCTCCGTTAAGAGGGCCATGTCCATCTGTGTATCAAGCGGACAATAAGGCTGGCTCTATTTCGGAGAACACAGGGCCCTCCTACGGAGGGCGGAGCGTCTCACCACACGCACTATAAATAAACATGAAACATGACCTCCTACGGAGGGGCGGAAGAAATGGCCAAACTCCACACCTCACTGAAGTGAGGTGTTAATGAGGCAAGACGACAAGCACGCAAGCATGTCGCGGTTTCTTGTAGAAAGAACTTCCCTCAAGGAGTGGGTGGCTCTTACATGTAATTGCACCCCTTTGGGACAATACCCATTACCCCATCGTCGACGTGACAATTCGTCAACACCGTGAAGAAGCCACGGACAAGCAAAGACCTTGCAGATCGAAAGCATAGTTGAGTCCGGCCCTACCAATGCCGGCGCATTAAGCGGGGGAAGCCTGTTATCGCTTCCAGTCCTTTTCGCTTCACGGCGCAGAACGCCAGGATCGCCGCCGACCAAACGAAATACATCGCGGTGACGGCGATTTTCGTGGCGTGCGCCGCGGTTTCGATCCAATCGGGCGTAGTGGAGAATGCCGCCGCCAGCCACTGTGCAATGCTGGAGTGATTCATCACGGGATCGATCGGCTTCTCGAGCCCCGACATTAAGAACTGAACCGCCCAAAGCACGAACAGCAGCAACGCCTCCCACCAGGCGAATCTCATGTTCGCAAGCAACAACGCGCCCAGCAGTGACTGGCCCAACGTCAGCAGTATCTCGAGTTCCTGGTGGCGGTCGAACGCGATCGTTGCGGCGCGGCCCATCGACCACGCGAAGGCGATGGGAAGCATGGCGGCCAGCATAGTCCACTGATTTATGTTCGAGCTGACCATGTTCATCAACGCCATCGGCGCCGTCTTTACCTTTCTGGCCCAGTTGAAAGCGGACACCTTCTCGGGGAACTCCGACAGGAATGGAGCCACCCACTGCACGAAGACGAACGTCGAAAGTCCAAGCCCAAGCGCGATGGCCTTCAGGCTCTCGAGAAACGGCTCCGCGCAGACATAAAGCAACAGCCCGCCGGCGAGAAACAGCCCGGTTATGATCGCGTTTCTAACGCGAGGCGGCTGCCGAAGGATGAACTGAGGAACTTTGTCGGCGTCTTCGATCCTCTCCTCGCTCTGAGGCGGGATCTTTTTGAGAAAAACCAGATACACAAGATAGATGAGCGACAGGAGCGCCGTGTCGATAAGATTGAGGCTTGCCTTCGCCCAGACCACGAAGAAGTACGCGATAGAGACCAAAAGAAATACGACTTCAACCGCGTGCTCGCTTTCTAGCGTTATCTGCCTGAGCTTCTCGCCACGCCTTCTGCATACGAAAGCCGCCGTTGCATAGATCATCGGCCATCCTAGCCCGACAAGCAATCGGAGGCTGCCCGTGAAGTTGGCCGTGACGAGCGCGGTCGCGTGGGCTGTCTGGTAAGGGTCTGAGCTATACCTCGCCGTCTGCCCTGCTTGCCACGCAATGACCGCTTCGACGGCGAACTCGGGCAGCGTTTGCAGCCACGCGAGCATGGCCAACGCCAAACCCTGCGAAACGAGAAACTGCGCCGCTTCGGCCGCCCACGCGATCACTATCGCGGAGCCGAGCACCGACGGAAAGGTCCAAAGAGCAGAGGATGCGCCCTGTAGAAAACCAAGCAATGCAGTGAGCGGTTTAATGGCGGCTTTGAAGAATGAGTGATTCGGTTCCAAAGAGTGCAGTGTAACAATCCTACCTTGGGTTCGCCAGCAGCGGATTACTCAGCCGAACAGCGCGGCTCCATATGAGAGCGCGGCTCGCACCGTCAATGACGACAATCCTGAACGCCACCGACAGTCGATGGATTGTTCATATTCAGTTTTCGACGCGAGCCCCGGAGTGCGCGTCTGGAATCCCACCAACCGCGTTGGTGGCGTTTCTGTTGCTACTTCTAAGCTGGTGCGTGGCAGAAGTTTCATGGCCACAAAAAGGCACAAAAGTCACACAGATGAAGAAGGGAC
>JAHFUG010000166.1:4805-6345 GCA_023265195.1 Blastocatellia bacterium
CCAATCGAGCCGGATCTGAAGCGCGATCCCTTTTCTGCGCAATCGCCGCGGCGCTAATCGCTTCACGAGTCCGGGTATGCCGTTCGATCCGCTGAGGTTTCGACGACGCGCTGAGCCGTTTGCTCATAGGCTTTTATATTTTAGGAACCAACTTGTTGTTCTTTTTTTTCCATAAGCGGCTGAGAATTAGAAATCACACTTTGGCGGCGGCTTGCAACGCTTGCAACGCGCCGTAGCTCGCCCGGCTGAGCACTTGTGATACACTACTGGCCCGCGGGTAGTTGGTGCAGTTGGTCTATGTTGTCTCGCGCGGCCGCTTTCGGAATAACCGCGGACCAACGCTGACTTCGGCACTCGGATCCGCGCGGATGAGCGTTACAGAGTCAGAGAAGGTCGGCGGTTTGTTCCGCCGCCGTGTCGGTCGGCTCAAACTGAACTACGACTGAACCACGAGGTGACGCGACGATGGCTGAGCGAGCGATTGCAAGCAGTTCGGAGAATCAGGACGAGCGCGAATTCGAGTTGAGTCTTCGGCCCAAATGGCTGCGCGAATACATTGGCCAGCAAAAATCAAAAGAGAATCTCGACATCTTCATCAAAGCGGCTCGAATGCGCCAGCAAGCTCTCGACCACGTTCTCTTATATGGGCCGCCGGGCCTTGGCAAGACAACGCTCGCCCACATTATTGCAAACGAGATGGGCAGCGATATCAAGACCACCGCAGGCCCTGTGGTCGAGAAGGCGGGCGATCTCGCGGCGTTACTAACCAATCTCTCCGAAGGTGATGTTCTCTTCATCGATGAAATTCATCGGCTGAACCCGGCCATTGAAGAGGTCTTATATCCGGCGATGGAAGACTACCAACTGGACATCATAATTGGACAGGGTCCATCCGCGCGGTCGATAAAGCTGGACCTGCCTAGATTCACTCTGGTGGGAGCGACGACGAGGGCCGGGTTGATCTCGGCGCCGCTAAGGGGACGCTTCGGAATACCTCTCCACCTGGACTTCTATCCGGTTTCCGACGTAGAGATAATCGTCAACCGCTCCGCCGAAATCCTCGGTGTTGAAATCGACGCCAGCGGGGCTCGTGAGTTGGCGCGCCGGTCCCGGGGAACGCCCCGAATCGCGAATCGATTGTTGCGGCGCGTTCGGGACATCGCGGAAGTGATATACGAGGGACGAATAACGGACGAGGTAGCCGCCGACGCGCTCAACCGCATGGAAGTCGATACCTATGGGCTGGACGAGATAGACCGGAAAATCCTGCTGACGATCATAGAGAAATTCTCGGGCGGACCGGTGGGGCTTGGCACGCTTTCCGCCGCGATAAGCGAAGAAAAGGACGCGCTCGAGGAAATATACGAGCCATACTTGATCCAGATAGGTTTCCTGAACCGAACGCCGCGCGGCAGAATGGCGACCCCCGCCGCTTACGAACATTTCGGCCTCCTCTCGTCATCGAGCTCGAATCAGCCTGCTCTTTTCTAGGTTCACGCTTCGTTTTTTCGTTCAGAGTCCAAGCTCCAGCTTGCCCGAA
>JAHFUG010000166.1:6445-14076 GCA_023265195.1 Blastocatellia bacterium
TCCTGTTCGGCAACTAGCTCAGTTTCGAGGAATCGAAACTTTTACAGGGTTCAGCCGTTTTAGTGTTCAAGCTACGCTCCCAATAGTCAGTGGTTTTGTTGGATTCAAAATCTCCGGGCAGCCGGGCTAAAGAGGTTGGTGCTCAAGATGAAGACCAGAATAACGGCTCCTCTAGGAATGGGCTTATTGTTTGTAAGCTTGACCGCTCTCCCACTCTCACTTGCATTCTACTCCGGAAGCCGAGGTTCGATTAGATCGAGCCAGCCTGAAGTAAGCGGCATGATCGGTCCGTGGTGGCCTTTTGCATACGTGCTGGATACGGAGGCCGCGCAAACCGATGCGCCTGACCCCGCGCCTGCTCCAGATTGTGAAAGCCACATAGCTCGCAATGATTCCATTCAAGGCGGCATTTCCCCCTATTCTTCAAATCGACTATCGATCGAGTCCATTCTCAGGGAATATGAGTATGATAATGACGCAGCCGTCGCGCCTTCAGAATCATTCTCGAGCGCGCCCTGCCCTCAGACGAAAACATCGACTCATCTCCTATCGAGCAACGCGCATCCACGAAAGACGCAGCGGATTGCCGCCGGAAGGCGAACCACCAATCCGGAGATTGCATCCGCGGAGATTCCGGCCAGCGTTTGCTATGCGCGCACCGTGCTTCCGGTTATTGAGGCTCGCGAGTTTAAGGAGCGCCTGCTCAAGCTTGCGGTGCTCTTCAAAGACTTTCGCCTCCCGGAGGAGAGGAGCCTCCTAACAGGCAAAACCTCGTTCGATTGCGGCGACAGCGAAGAGTCGGCCACAACGGAAGTGAACGCAGACGAAGATTCGGAGAAAAGCTACGAGACCAAGAAACCTCGGCCTGGTCTGGTGAAGCCCGAGGAAGTTTGCTATCCCGAAATACTGGGAGAACCCGAATCGGTCCAGCAACCCTAGTCCCGATTGTCCGTGCTCTGGCCACGGCGCTGCGTACGCGAAACCCATAACCGCAGCCTCCAACAAACCTGCTGCATTTCAAAAAAGGTGATCCACGCGGGACTAAGGAGGTGTAAAAAATAACTTCCCGTTTTGAGTTATTCGCCGGCGCGAGATGATGACCGCCGGTGAAGTCAGGACTTCACCGCGGAGGCTCAGAGGTCGCTGAGAGCGCCGCAGAGAGTAAGCCCCCTCTGCGTCCCTCTCCGCGGTCTCCGCGGCTGTGCGGTGAACTCCCTCGAAAAAGCGAACTTATTTTTTTACGCCCCCTAATCTCATCCATCTCATCATCTCATCGGACAAGATTGACGCAGCCGAGGCCTGCTTCTAGAATGCTTTTCGACCCGACGTGTGAGGAACAAACCCAATGAGAGAGCGCCGCAAGATGAAGTCTCGAATGCTGGACCTGCTGCTATTCCTGCCGAACTTGGTCCGGCTTCTCTTGTCGCTACTCCGCGATCCGCGAGTGTCTTCGGCCGATAAGGCGATTCTGGCCGGCACGATCATCTACGTTATCGCTCCGATCGATGTGATACCCGACTTCATACCATTCATCGGATTGGTGGACGACTCTTACCTGGTCGCCATCGCGATCCTCAGATTGTTGAACAGAGCTGACGAGCAGGTGGTTATGAAGCACTGGCATGGCGAAATGAATCTCAAAGAACTGGTAGCCGGAATATCTCACGTTGCACAATACTTCCTGCCGAAACGCATCAAGAACGTCCTTCACGGCCGAATAGAACGCGAAGCCGGGGGCGTCGCGGAATCACGCGCGGTTAATCAGTAGTCGCTGGGCCGCCATCGCCCGGCGTATCGTCTCGGAAGAGTAGTTCGATCTTTAGAATGGAAGATGGATACTGAAAGTTATTTGCCTGGTGGTGCTTGGCGGAAGCTGTCATGCGGGAAAGCCGCTGACTGCTTAGGGGGCGTAAAAAAAGTAAGTTCCCTTTTTCGAGGAGGTTCACCGCAGAGTCGCAGAGGCCCCAGAGAGGGACGCAGAGGGGGCTTGCTCTCTGCGGCTCTCTCAGCGATCTCCGCGACTCTGCGGTGAAGTTCTCACTTCACCTGCGGTCCTCATCTCGTGCTGCCGCATAACTCAAAACGGGAAGTTATTTTTTTTCGTCTTCTTAACGCTGATCTGCGCAAATCAGCGGCTTTCCCGCATGACAACTTCTGCCAAGCACCACTATTCCTTCCAAGCCTGGCTGGAGGCGGCGAAAACCTAAGACGCCAGTGGCGCCAGCGAACCGCGTCAATCGGCCCTGCTGCTGAGCGCATTGACAAGTTTGGCGTGAATTCCACCGAACGACCCGTTGGACATAGTAACGACGACGTCCCCGCTTGAGAGGCCGGCCGCCAGGTGTGACACGATGCCATCGACCGTCTCTATGAATTCCGCCTCGCGGCCTCGCATGCGGAGGGCGGCGATCATCGCGCTGGGCGAGACGCCCGTCTCGGCCGTGTAACGTTCGGGGTGGAAAAGGCCGGCGATCACGGCCATATCCGCCAGCGCGAGACTTTCGATGAAGTCACCCTGAAATAGTTTACATTGAGCGGTGAAGGACCTGGGTTCGAAGACCGCGACGATGCGGCGATCCGGATATTTCTGGCGGGCCGCCATCAGAGTTTCCCGGACCGCTGTCGGATGATGCGCGAAGTCATCGATGACGGTTACGCCTTTCACTACCCCGCGTACTTCCATTCTCCGCTTTACGCTTTTGAACTCCGCCAAGGCGTCGCGAACAGCGCTTCGATCCAGGCCAAGGATCTCCGAGCAGACGATGACCGCCGCGCAGTTGCGAACGTTGAACATTCCAGCGAGCGGCGTTCTATAGCGGCCAAATAGCTTCCGGTCGGCTTCAACGCTGAAAGAGGTCATATCTCCGGATAGATCGATCCCGACGGCCCTCCATCTGGCTCCTTCTTCAACCCCGAAGCTCTCAACCCGTGAAAACGCCCGGGGCGCCAACTCTCTGACCGATCGTGAATCCCATCCGGCGATGAGGCGCCCGTTTTGAGGGATCAAGTTGATCAGCCGGCTGAATGCGACCTTAACCGCGTCCAGATCACGATAGATATCGGCGTGATCGAACTCGACGTTGTTCAAGACGACCGTGTCGGGCAGGTAATGCATGAACTTCGGGCCTTTATCAAAGAAGGCGGTGTCATACTCGTCGCCCTCGATCACAAACCAGCGGCTGTCCGTTACTCGAAAGGAAGAATGGAAATTCTCGGCCACGCCGCCCACCAGAAATGATGGGTTTGCCCCGGCGCGATCCATTGCCCAGGCCATCAGTGAAGCAGTCGTAGTCTTGCCGTGAGTGCCGGCGACGATTACGGAATGCCGGCCACGGATGAAATTCTCACGGATCACCGCAGCCATCGATGTGTAATACATCTTTTCATTCAAGACGTGCTCGATCTCGGCGTTTCCGCGCGTTATTGCATTGCCTACGACAATGACATCCGGCCTTTCGGCGAGATTCTCCGCGCGGTATCCGTCGCTGACGGGAATTCCGAGACGTTTGAGCTCGAGAGACATCGGAGGGTAAACATTCTCATCCGAACCCGTGACTCGATGTCCTTGTGTTGTAAGCATGCCCGCGAGCGAGGCCATCGCCGTGCCGCAGATACCGATCAAGTGATAATGCTTTTTCTCCAATAGGTCTCCAACCTGTGATTTGGATCCAATGGCGAAAAGAGAGATTAAGGTAGCGAAGGCCCGGCGGCAAGGAAATTGATGATTGGGAATTGATGATTGATGATTGATGATTGGGGATTGCGGATTGAAGATTGGGGATTGATGCTGTATTCGTCAATCATCAATTCTCATTCATCAATCATCGTTCATCAATCTTCCTTCTCGCCGGTCTTTCAACAACAACACCAGCGCCGCCGCGACAATCGCCGACGCCGCCAGGTAGAGCACGCCGCCCATAAATGAGTTGGTTGCGTCTTTGATATAACCAACTACATAAGGCCCGGCAAAACCGCCGAGATTGCCGATCGAATTGATCAAACCGATAGCCGCCGCCGCCGCCGAGCCGCTGAGAAAGCCGGTCGGTAAGGCCCAGAAACTCGGGAAGTAACTGAAGAGTCCCGCCGAAGCAACGCAAAACATCGCGATCGCCAACACCGCGTTGTTTTGGACGACCGCGGCCAACACCAGTCCAGCGAACGCCACCATCATTGGAACTACCGTATGCCATCGCCTTTCTCCGGTGCGGTCCGAAGACCAACCGACCGTGAGCATCGCCATTAACCCGAAACAGTAGGGAAGAGATGAAACCAGCGTCACCTGAAGATTAGTCAGGCCCGAGAGATTCTTCACAATCGCCGGGAGCCACAAGTTCAATCCAAGAGAACTCGTGATGATGAAGAAGTACGCAAATGCAAGAAGAACTACTTCACGATTTCTCAAGGCTGCGAGCACGCTCAATGAGTGCATTTTCTCCTTGGCTTGCTTCTCGCTATTCAACTCGTCCTGAATCCACTCGCGCTCGGCTGGCGTGAGCCATGCGGCTTGGCGAGGCCAGTCCGTCAAAAAGAAAATGGTGACAATTCCGAGAATGACCGCGGGGGCCCCTTCCACGATGAAGAGCCACCGCCAGCCGGCGAGGCCAAACCAGTTCACGCCGAGCAGCAAGCCGGAAACCGGAGAGCCTATGATGTTGGCGAGCGGCACGGCCGCCATGAACAGCGCAACCGTCTTCGCTCTATCCTGCGCGCGGAACCAGTGGCTGAGGTAGACGATTATCCCCGGGAAGAATCCCGCCTCGGCGGCCCCCAACAAGAACCGAACCACGTAGAACTGCCGCGGGGTGTGGATGAACCCCATCGCAGCCGCGAGGATTCCCCACGAGATCATTATACGGGCGATCCAGCCCCGTGCGCTCCATCGCTCGATAATGAGCGTGCCCGGAATCTCCAGCAGGAAATAGCCGACGAAGAAGATTCCTGCGCCAAAGCCGTATATCTCGCTGGTGAATCCCAGATCCTTCGTCATCTCGAGCCCGGCGTAGGTGACGTTGACCCGATCGAGAAAGCAGATTATGTACACGGCGAACAGGAACGGAAGGATGCGCCTCGCGATGCGCCGGCGCGCTCGATCCCCAACTGAACCAGGCGCTGTTTGCGTTTCTTCGATTATGGCTCTCTCCTCTTGAACATCAGCGTGTATATCAAGCCACTTGCGGGGGCCGCCACCGTGGAAGCGATCAAGCCGTCGAGCATGTTGTACAGATAAAATGTCTTCGGATGGATGGCTTCCATAGCGGAAATTTGATCCACAGATGACGCAGATGTCGCAGATTTTCGAAAAAAGGCTATGAGAAGGAGGCTATGAAAAGGGGCTATGCGTCAGGCGCTGGATCGAATACGTTCTAGCCTGCGAGACCTTGCCGCCCTAATGGTTTTTTCTCCTGTTGTGTTTCGCTTTTAGCCTGCGAGACCTTGCCGCCCTAATCGTTTTTTCTCCTGTTGTGTTTCGCTTTTAGCCTGCGAGACCTTGCCGCCCTAATCGGTTTTTCTCCTGTTTCGTTCCTCTTTTGTTCTCTCTCTTGTTCCGTCCTTTTTTCATCTGTGTCATCTGCGTCATCTGTGGATCACGCGGTCCTTGAATCCAAAGAAAAACACGACGGCGCACACCGTCGTAAGCACGCACGGAACCAGGAAGACCTTAGTGTAGTTGACCATCTGAGCCGTCGTCCCAATCGAATCGGTGAAGTAGTCCCGTATCCATCCCGCCAGCAGCGAGCCGATGTACATGCCGAGGCCCAGCGTAACGAATGTGATTAGAGACTGGGCCGACGCCCGAATGTCTGGAGTCGCGACTGAATTGACGTGAATATAAGCCACGACGAAGAAGCACACGTAGCACAAGCCGTGAAGAGTCAGCGCCGCGATCACCAGCCCCGTCGGCTGGCCGTACGCGAACACAGCGTAGCGAATCGGCCACGAGAGAATCCCGGCCACCATCGTCTTGCGGACGCCCCAGTTGCTTAGCATCCACGGCAGCGCGAGCATCGTGCCGATCTCGGCCGTCTGCGCGATCGTCATCACCGCTGGAACGTTGTCGGAGTTGACGCCGATGGCTTGCAGGAACGGCGCGGTCAACACGTAGTAGAACATCAACTCGGTGGACACGATGAACGCTATGACGATGAACAAGGCGAACGACGGGTCGCGCAGCATCTTGAGCGCGGATAAGAAGGCCCATGGACTGGCGCCGGATTTGGCGGGCGGCGTGCGGGGCAACGCCACGCAGAACAAGCCAAGCGCAAGCGAGACGATCCCCGCCAACCAGAGGCTATCGGCTCCGCCCAATCCCGGAAGCCCACCCGCTTCCGGCCATATCTTGCGGAGCCCGGTCAGAATCAGGCCAACCGCGATCCATCCGAGCGTGCCGAAGACGCGAACAAGGCCGAATTTCTTTTCGGCGTCAGGCAAATGGTGAAACGTGATCGAGTTCGTTAGCGCAAGCGTCGGCGCGTAGACCAACGACCATCCGAACATCAGAATCAAAAACGGGTGATATGAAACCGCGCCCGCCATCGCGCACAGCAACACTCCGCCGGCTAGGTGAAGAACCACGAGCAGCTTCTCGGTAGCTACATAGCGATCAGCAAGCTGCCCTCCAATGAAAGGCGCGATCATGCAACCCAATGGCAGCATCGCGTACACCCACCCGGTCTGCGTCCCGCTGAAGCCTATTCGCTCGAGGTAGGCCGAGAGCACCGGCGACCACGCGCCCCAAACCATGTATTGCAGGAACATCATCACCGATAGGCGCCAGCGAACGCTTGAGTCCATATCGAACCTCGCTTAGTTCGTAATTTGGTTCGGGCTTCCTCAGGCTGACGTGTTGACGCGCCCGACTCGAACGGACTTCTATCATAGAGTCATGAATCGAACAAGCTTCGAGGGCTGGATGTAGGGCCGGTCCGAAGGCGGAAACACGATACCACGAGGTTGGCTAAGGCCACCAAGCAACGGGTTTTACTCGTCGTGACAGATGGCCAACTCGTGGATCGCGCTGCTCATGGCTAAGACGGCGCTCACTTCTTCAAGAATCGCTCGACTCCCTGTTTGCAGTCGTCCGTCATTCTGGTTATTGCGTTCAACTGAACGCCCGCCTCGATCGCCGATTCGAAGGACATTCCGTCCATGTGATACAGCAGGCTCTTGGCGAGACTGACCGCTGAAGCCGATTTGGCGGCAAGGCCGCCCAGGTAAGCTTCCACCGAGGAGTCGAATTCATCGTCCGGGAAAACGCGGTTGATCATTCCATATTCAAGAGCCGCGCGCGCGGATACGATTTCACCGCGAGTAATCAACTCGAACGCGCGCTTCTCGGAAACAGACCGCCTGAGTATCGTCATCACGATCGCGGGGATGAATCCGATGTTGACTTCGGGATATCCGAATTGAGCGGATTCATTCGCGAGCACCAGATCACAAGCAGTCGCGAGACCACAGCCGCCCGCAAGCGCGCGGCCCCGCACGGCGGCGATGATGGGACGAGGGTGCCGCCGCATCGCGACGAATAAATCGCCGAGGCCGCGCGCGTCGGCGATGTTCTCCATCACTGTTGCTTCACTGACCCGGCGAAGCGCGGCAAGATCGGCGCCCGAACAAAAGTCCTTGCCGGC
>JAHFUG010000167.1:0-4757 GCA_023265195.1 Blastocatellia bacterium
CTTCGCCAACACTCGCGTTATCGCCGCCGTCAGCGTCGTCTTCCCATGATCGATATGTCCTATCGTCCCTACGTTCACGTGCGGCTTCGACCTGTCGAACTTCTCTTTCGCCATGACTCTGCTCCTTTTTTCGCGCGCTTCAGGCGCGTCTCAGCATAATTAGTCCCTTATTTCGCCGTGCCCTGCACCTTGGCGATAATCTCCTCGCGCACGCTGCGAGGCGCTTCTTCATATCGATGAAAATGCATCGTGTAGGTCGCGCGGCCCTGAGTCATCGAGCGCAAATCCGTCGAGTACCCGAACATCTCCGATAGTGGAACAAACGCCGTTATGACGCGAGTCCCCGGCCGCATATCGAGATGTTCGATCCGGCCTCTCCGCGAGCTGATGTCGCCCGTGATCGAACCCATGTACTCTTCCGGCGTCACGGCCTCGACTTTCATTACCGGCTCCAACAAAACGGGACTGGCTTTCTTAGCGGCGTCCTTGAACGCCATAGATCCGGCGATCTTGAAAGCCATCTCGGAAGAGTCGACGTCATGATAGCTCCCGTAGACCAAGGTAGTTTTGACATCAACCATCTCGTAGCCCGCAAGTACTCCGCCTTCCATTGCTTCCTTGACGCCCTCTTCCACCGGCTTGATGTATTCTCGAGGAATGACTCCGCCAATAATAGCGTTGACGAACTCGAATCCCTTACCCGTTTCCTGCGGCTCGATCTTCACTTCCGCATGGCCGTACTGACCTCGGCCTCCAGTCTGCCGCACGTACTTGCCGACACCCTCCGCCGCCTTTCTGATGGTCTCGCGATAAGCCACCTGAGGCCTGCCCACATTGGCGTCCACGCCGAACTCCCGCCTGAGGCGGTCGACGATGATCTCCAGGTGAAGCTCGCCCATGCCGTTGATGATGGTCTGCCCCGTTTCCTGATCGGTTCCGACCTTGAAACTAGGGTCCTCGGCGGCAAGCCTCTGCAAGCCGATGCTTAGCTTTTCTTGATCTTGCCTTGTCTTTGGTTCGATTGCCTGGGAGATTACCGGGGCGGGAAATTCGAGGGCTTCGAGGACGATCGGATGAGACTCGCTACAAATCGTATCGCCGGTCGTAACCTGCTTGAGCCCGGCCACGGCCACTATTTCTCCAGCGGTCGCCGCTTCGATGTCCTCACGCTTATTGGCGTGCATTCGCATTATGCGGCCGACGCGTTCCTTCTGACCCTTGGTTGAATTGAGCGTGTAAGAACCCGACTTGAGCGTACCGGAATAGATTCGCACGAAGGAGAGTTGGCCGATGTGCTTATCGGCCATTATCTTGAAAACTAGGGCGGAAAAAGGAGCCTTGTCGTCGGCGCGCCGCTCTTCCGATTCGCCGGTCTTCGGGCTCGTGCCTATCATTGCAGGCACATCCAACGGGCTCGGAAGATAATCGACGACCGCATCCAAGAGAGGTTGAACGCCTTTGTTCTTGAAGGCGGATCCCGCGATCACCGGCACCAATTTCATCGCCACCGTCTCGCGCCTCAAAGCCGCTCGAATCTCTTCTTTTGAAACCGGCTCGGCCGCGAGGTACTTCTCCGCGATTTCATCATCGCAATCGGCAAGCGCTTCGATCATCCTCTCACGCGCCGCGTTAGCTTCTTCTCTTAGGTCCGCCGGTATCTCCGTAATTTCCGGATCGGCGCCTTTGTCCTCGACGTTATAAAGCACCGCGCGCATTTCAACTAGATCGACGACGCCGCGAAATTGATCTTCGGCCCCCACCGGAATCTGAATCGCCACCGGGTTGGCGCTCAAGCGGTCGCGCATGGTCTGAATCGCCTGCTGGAAGTCGGCCCCCGGCCGATCCATCTTGTTCATGAAAGCAATTCGAGGCACGTTGTACTTGTCGGCTTGACGCCATACCGTCTCCGATTGAGGCTGAACCCCCGCAACGGCGTCAAACACCGCCACTGCTCCGTCGAGCACTCTAAGCGAACGTTCGACTTCGATCGTAAAATCCACGTGGCCGGGCGTGTCTATAATATTGATGCGATATTCGTCGTCGTCTCGTTTCCAGAAGCAAGTCGTCGCGGCTGAAGTAATTGTAATCCCACGCTCCTGTTCCTGCTCCATCCAGTCCATTACCGCGGTGCCTTCATGCACCTCGCCGATCTTGTAGGACACACCGGTGTAGTACAAGACGCGCTCGGTCGTAGTCGTCTTGCCCGCATCGATGTGCGCCATGATCCCTATGTTCCGGAATCGCTCTAATGGTAACTGCTTAGACATATGCCCCGATAAAAACCTTGAAGATAAAATCCTGGACCCAATGACGGCGCCAGCGGCCGCCGGGCCCAGCTCCAAATTTTTGATACCTTCGATCACCATCTGTAGTGCGCGAACGCCTTGTTGGCGTCAGCCATTCTATGAGTATCGTCCTTTTTCTTAATAGCGTTTCCCCGATTATTCGCCGCGTCGAGAATTTCATTCGCCAACCGCTCGACCATAGTCTTCTCGCTGCGGTTCCGCGAATAACTCAAGAGCCAGCGAACGGCAAGGCTGTTCCCACGCGTGCGTTGATCCACTTCAATCGGAACTTGATATGTCGATCCGCCTACTCGGCGTGATTTCACTTCGACCCGCGGCTTAATGTTGTCCACCGCCTTCTTGAACACCTTCAGCGGATCTTCCTGCGTCTTCTCGCGAATGTGATCGAGGGCGGCGTAGAAGATTTTCTCTGCTACGGATTTCTTGCCCTGCTGCATCATCGCGTTCACGAACTTGGTTATCATGGTCGAGTTGTACACCGGATCCGGAAGTACCTCGCGCCTGCCTGCTACTCTTCTCCTTGGCATAGATTCCTCGAATCGAAATTTGCTATCCGCCGTCTACTTCTTCTTGGCGGGCGAGGCCTCTTTCGGCCGCTTGGCTCCATACTTGGATCGACTTTGCTTACGCCCCGAGACTCCAACTGAATCGAGAGTTCCCCGAACAACGTGATAACGGACGCCCGGAAGGTCCTTCACGCGGCCGCCTCGTATAAGTACGATCGAATGTTCTTGAAGATTGTGGCCGACGCCGGGGATATAGGTCGTGACCTCTATTCCGTTGGTCAGTCTCACGCGGGCTACTTTTCTAAGCGCGGAGTTCGGTTTTTTTGGCGTTTGAGTATAAACGCGGGTGCAGACCCCTCGTTTCTGAGGACACGCCTGAAGCGCTGGGCTCGAAGTCTTATATTTGACCTGCTCGCGGCCCTTTCTAACCAATTGATTCAGCGTCGGCACGTTATCTCCTCCAACTGGCCTGGCGTTCTTTCATCCGGCTCACGACTCTTGGCCTAGCTATTCCAGTCAAAACCCGCATCGAGGCCGAACCGAGAAAGCTCTCTCTCCATCGAGAGAATTCCCTCTCGCTTGGGTTCTAGCGGCCTTCTTTTAGCTTTCTCTTACTGGGGATGTCCTGATTGATAAAGTGCGGATCCGGCCTCCCCAAGGCCTAACTTATCTGTGGCGTGATCATAAAGGTCTTCCTTTGAATCAGGCCGCCGTAGCTAGACCGGCTTCCCTTTACGCCACAATAACGTTTATTCAACAGTGTGATTCAACAGCGCCGATCAACCGAAGCGATTCACTGACGACGAATCGCACGACGCATTGAACAATGTTGATTTTCAACGAACACGACCGAGCAGAGCCTCCGCACTCTCAGAACCAAACAAGCCCCGCCATTCAAAGTTTCAGAATATAAGGGGAGACCAAGTGGCTTGTCAACCCGAATCGGAAGGTTCCGGAGATTGAGCGAGCCGCACGCAGACTCCGAATGAACTAAAGACGGGCTCTTTGTCTAAATTGTTGAACTCCGTATGAACCGGAGACAGACTTCCCGTCTAAATCGTTTCGTGTTTTGTAGTGCTTTATTGGAAAAGCTGATTGCCGCGAAACGCGCGCCTGGGGCGCAAGAAAGATCTACTCATGTTATCGGAATTGGAAACGCTGCTAGAGCATCAACAGGTGGACGAGGCGCCGGACGACATCACCAATGAAAACCCCGTTCGTCGTTTGCTGGACATTTTATTAACGCTGTCCTGTAGGGCCGCAGCCTAAAGGCTGAACTCTGAACTCCGAACTCCCAACTCCGAACTCCCAACTCCCAACTCCCAACTCCGAACTCCCAACTCCGAACCTCCCCCCGCTTAGTCATGGGTATGCCGGTATCCGGGTTGGGAAATGCTTTACACCTCGACTCCTCACAACCGAAACAAGTCCTTTGTTTGTTCGCCCGTCTCGCGGTGTTTCGTGTGGAACGACCATTGCAAACCAGTCCGCCGTACCGAAAGCAATTCTAGTAAACGACCGAAGAAAGGCCCGATTCCTCTAGAGAACGTCATCGGAGCCTCGCCGTTGTGAAATCGGTCTCAACGAAAGAAAAAGGCGGCAAAACAGACGGTAGTCCGTCGAGCGGCCTTAACAGTCGGCGAAAAGGGCGGTAGCCCGCTTTCGCGAATCAACGCGTTGTGCAAGGAGGTTAGACAATGACAAGCGAAGCGGCCTTTAACGACGTTGGCTGGTATCTGATTCAGACTCACGTTAATCAAGAGGATCGCGCGGCGGAAAACCTCGAAGCATGGCGCGTCCCCGTCTGCAATCCAAAGATCAGGGCTAAACGGCGCCTCGCATACGTGGACAAGTTCTCATTCGTGACCAAGCCCTTGTTCCCGAGGTACATCTTCGCGCAATTCAGAATCAACGACCTGTACCACAAGATTCGATATACGAGAGG
>JAHFUG010000167.1:4857-14031 GCA_023265195.1 Blastocatellia bacterium
AACGCCCGCTATTGATCCGTACTATAAACATTGCCCTCCTATGGAGGGCCGGAATGAATGACCAAAACGCCCGCCCGTAATAACGGAGTGCGAAACGGTTCCGACCCAAGGAGTCACGACTCCTATATCACAATCATGAGGTGAACAATGAACTCGAATGAACACGAAGACAACAGGCAGTACAAAGTCGTAGTCAATCACGAAGAGCAGTACTCGATCTGGCCCGCCGACCGGGAGAATCCACTCGGCTGGTCGAACGTCGACAAGTCCGGCAGCAAGGCCGAGTGTCTCGCTCATATCAAAGAAGTCTGGACCGATATGAGACCCTTGAGCCTGAGACATCACATGGAGCACGCTGCTTAGCCGCCACCTACATATGCGGGGCCGGCTGTCCGGCTCCGCACCTTTTAAGGTTCCAACGATCTCCAATACACACGTCCCTCAACAAGACCCGCAACAACACGAACCAAGAATCATGAGCGAGCCATCAAACCGTTCTTTCGAGCCCTCGACATTGGTCGACCTGCTGCGCGTCCGCGGCGCGGATCAGCCGAATCGAATCGGCTACACGTATCTGACCGAAGCCGAGGGACAGGAGCTTGAGCTCACGCACCAGGATCTCGACCGCCGCGCCAGGGCTATTGCGGCGCGGTTGACCGATTCAGGCGCGGCCGGCGGGCGGGTTCTGATACTTGCTCCTCCGGGCCTGGAATACATCGCCGCCTTCTTCGGATGTTTGTACGCAGGCGCCGTAGCCGTGCCCCTGTATCCGCCAAGACCGAACAAATCGCTCGACAGGTTCGAAGCCGTAGCGCGTGACGCCCAGCCCATAGTGACGCTGACCACCACGACAATATTGAACAGGATCGAGCCGCTCCTTCCGGCTCATCCTCACCTCGAGGCGATAGGTTGGCTGGCGGTCGACTCAATCGGCGACGAAGCCGCCGCCCAATGGCGAGAGCCTTCGATTAATGAAGGTTCGCTGGCGTTACTTCAGTACACCTCCGGCTCTACGGCGGCTCCAAAGGGAGTTATGGTCACTCACGCGAACCTGCTCTACAACGAGCGAATGATCAAGGAAGCATTCGGCCAATCCGAAGACTCGATCATCGTGAGCTGGCTTCCGCTCTATCACGATATGGGATTGATCGGCGGCATGCTACAACCGCTCTACCTTGGAGCCCGCTGCATCCTGATGTCACCGGTTGCGTTTCTTCAGCAGCCTTTGCGCTGGCTTCAAGCCGTATCGCATTACGGAGCGACGACCAGCGGAGGGCCGAGCTTCGCTTATGAGATGTGCGTCAGGAAGATCAGTCGAGAGCAGCGCCTGGGTCTCGATCTAACAAGTTGGGACGTCGCTTTTAACGGATCAGAGCCGGTTAGCAAGGAGACGCTGGATCGGTTCGCGGAAACTTTTGCCGAGTGCGGTTTTCGACGAGAAGCGTTTCGCCCCTGCTACGGCCTCGCCGAGGCGACATTGTTGGTTTCGTCGGCCCACCAGCCCGGCGAACCCTCGGTCAAAGTCGTTGACGCCGCCGCTCTCGAACGCAATCAAGCCATCAGCGCGGGTGAATCGTCGAACCCGGCGGACAGCGCGAAGACGAGAAACATCGTTGGCTGTGGCCGGCCGTTGCTCGATGAGTCGATCCGGGTCGTCAATCCCGAATCGCTTGCCGAGTGCGCGCCCGGTGAGATCGGAGAGATCTGGGTGTCGGGTCCAAACGTCGCGCGGGGTTATTGGAACAAGCCGGATGAAACCGAGCGCGCCTTCAACGCGCGCATCGCGAATTCCGTCGAGGGTCCGTTTCTGCGAACGGGCGATCTCGGCTTCAGCGATCGAGACGAGTTGTTCGTGACCGGCCGGATCAAGGAACTGATCATAATGCGCGGGCTCAATCATTATCCGCGAGATATAGAACTGACGGTCGAGCGAAGCCATTCCTCGCTTAGGCCGGGATGCGGCGCGGCTTTTTCGATCTCGACCAATGAAGGCGAACGCCTGGTCATCGTCCAGGAAATAGATCGGCGCGGCTCCTACGGCGGAGAAGACGTATTCGATGCAATGCGCCAGGCTGTCGCCGAAGAGCACGGACTCAATCTTTCCGAAATCGCCCTCGTCAAGCGCGGCGGCATCCCTAAAACGTCGAGCGGCAAAATCCAACGCGGCGCGTGCCGAGCCGATCTGACGAGCGGACGTCTCGAGATCGTAGCTCACTGGCAAGCCGGCGCGGCGCCTCACATCGAACCGGAACATATTCCATCGGATGAATCGGAGCTTACCGGACCTGAGATAGAGTCATGGCTGGCGTCGCGGATCGCGGCGATACTGAACGTCCATTCATCCGAAATCGATCCAGGCAAGCCGTTGACTCAATACGGACTGGATTCGATCGCGGCCATCGAGATTCTTCATGCAATTGAAACCGGATTGAATGTTGCCCTTCCCATCACCACTCTCTTCCAAAATAAAAGCATCACCGGGCTGGCCGCCACGTGCGTCCGGTCAGGCAAGGCTTCCCGCCATCAGAGGGTCATCCCAACTCAGAGCAAGGGCTCTCGGATGACCCTTCTCGCCCCGTCTCAGGGGCAGCGGGCGCTTTGGTTCTTGCATCAGATCGATCCGGGCTCCGCCGCATACAACATATCGAGCGCCGCTTCGATCAAGTCTGAAATCAATGTGGAAGTTCTCGAACGGGCTTTTCAATCACTGGTTGATCTTCACGCATCGCTGCGAACCACCTTTATCGAAATCAACGGCGAGCCGTTTCAGCAAGTGCGAGACGGGGCCAGGCCGGACTTTGATTACCACGACGCCTCGGGCTGGAAAAGTGAAGAGGTGAACCGAAGGTTAATCGAAGAGGCTCACCGGCCTTTCGATCTTACAGCCGGTCCGCTGATCCGCGTCACCGTTTTGCGAACCGCTACGAGCGAATACGTCCTCTTACTCGTGCTTCATCACATCATCGCCGACCTCTGGTCGATCGCGGTGCTGGCCAATGACTTGGCGGCGTTGTACGAAGCGACCGCGAGCGAACGCGACGCCGCTATTTCGCCTCCTGAAATCGAATACACCGATTATGTAGCCTGGCGGAATGAGATGTTGGCGAGCGCGGACGGTGAGCGCCTTTGGAATTACTGGAAGGATCGGCTATCGGGTCCGTTGCCGTCGTTGAACCTGCCGGCGGACTTTCCGCGCCCGCCGATCCAAAGCTACCGAGGCGCGTCTCACTCATTCAGTCTCGATTCCGAGTTGACCTTGAATCTGAAGCGGCTCAGTCAGGCCGGCGATGTGACGCTTTTCACGACGCTGCTTACGGCGTTTCAAACGTTGCTACATCGTTACACCGGACAGCCTGATATTCTCGTCGGCTCGCCCGCCTCGGGTAGAAGCCAGCCTGAGTTGGCCAGGGTGATCGGATACTTCGTCAACCCGGTTGTGCTCAGAGCAACCTTCGCCAATGATCCAACTTTTCATGAGTTGCTCGGCGGCGCGCGCACGGCGGTTCCGGAGGCGCTCGAGCATCAGGATTATCCCTTCACGCTGCTTGTAGAACGACTGCAGCCCGAGAGAGACGCGAGCCGTTCCCCGGTATTCCAAGCGATGTTCGCCTTCGAGAAATCGCCTGAGCAGTCTTCATCGTCGAACAGAAACTTGGCGTCCTTCGCTCTCGGCGCGCCGGGAGCAAAGCTGAGGCTGGGGCGACTCGAGTTGGAGTCACTGCCGCTGGAACAACGCGTCTCGCAGTTCGACCTAACATTGATGATCGCCGAAACCGGCGCGGGACTAGCCGCCTCGTTGCAATACAGCACGGATCTCTTCCATGCCGCCACCGCCGCTCGCTTTGCGGCGCATTTCGAGAATCTGCTGAAAGCGGTTGTCTCCGATCCCCGCCGCGCGGTGTCTCAGCTTACGCTGTTATCGCAACAAGAGCAGCGGCAACTTCTGTTCGATTGGAACCGCACGGCGATACCTTATCAGCGCGACATCCTGCTGCACACTGAGTTCGAGCGGCGCGCGGCGCAATCTCCAAACGCGGTGGCGCTCATATTCGGATTTGACCAACTGACCTACAAAGAACTGAACGCGAGCGCCAACCGGATGGCTCACCGTCTCCGAGAGCAGGGAGTCGGGCCCGAATCGCTTGTCGGTATTTGCGCTCATCGGTCTCCCGCGATGCTGATTGGCTTGCTGGGAGTGCTCAAGGCCGGCGGTGTTTTTGTCTCGATGGACCCGGACTATCCGCGCGAGCGATTGAGTTACATATTGGAGGATTCGCGCGCCGGCGTGCTGCTGACCGAGGAAACGCTTCTCGACGGAGTTCCGAGTTGGACGGGGAAAACCATATGCGTCGATCTCGACTGGCGGCGTTCCATCGATCAGGAGTCGGCCGGCTTCGAGAGTGGAGCGGTCAGCAACAACCTCGCGTATGTGATTTATACGTCGGGTTCGACGGGCAAGCCTAAAGGAGTCGCCATTCAACACCAAAGCGCGGTGGCGATGATTCACTGGGCCGCGGAAGTATTTTCGGACGGCGACCTCGCCGGCGTGCTTGCGTCGACTTCGATCTGCTTCGATCTATCCATCTTCGAGTTGTTCGTTCCGCTGAGCCGGGGCGGCGCCGTCGTTCTGGCCGAGAACGCGCTCGATCTCCACTCGTTGCCGGCCGCCGATAAAGTTACGTTGATCAACACCGTTCCCTCGGCGATGGCCCAGTTGATCGAAGCCGCGCCACTCGGCCCTAATGTTCGGACCGTGAATCTCGCGGGTGAGCCGCTTCAAAACCATCTCGTGCAGCGAATCTATTCCCGAAGCCAAGTCACTCGCGTATTCAATTTGTACGGGCCGTCCGAAGACACGACCTATTCAACAATTGCGGTGGCCGAACGTGGAGCGGTGAGACAACCGGCTATCGGCCGTCCGATCGCCAATTCCCAAGTCTACTTGCTTGATTCCAATCTTCAGCCTGTTCCTGTTGGCGTGCCGGGTGAACTGCGCTTGGCGGGGGATGGACTGGCTCGCGGTTATCTGAATCGTCCCGATCTGACCGCCGAGCGGTTCATTCCCAATTTGTTCAGCGAGACTCCAGGAGGCCGTGTCTACGGGACGGGCGATCTCGCGCGGTATTTGGCGGACGGCGAAATCGAGTTTCTCGGCCGCATCGACAATCAGGTCAAGATCAGAGGCTTTCGAATCGAGCTTGGAGAGATAGAGACAGCCTTAAGAAATTACGAGCGCGTTCAAGACGTGGTGGTGAATGTTTGGGAACCTAAGCCCGGCGACAAGCGGCTCGTGGCGTACGTTGTAGTCGAAGCCGGCGACACATTCGACACAAACGAAGTCCGCGCTTTCTTGCGGCGGACGCTTCCCGAATTCATGACGCCGTCGGTTTTCATGACCTTGGACGCGCTGCCGTTGACTCCAAACGGAAAGATCGACCGCCGCGCGCTGCCCTCGCCTACGAACGCTCGGCTATCAGGCGAAGAATTACGATCCGAGCCGCGAACCGCAACCGAGCAAGCCATCGCAAAGATGTGGTGTGACGTACTGGCCGTCGAGCGAGTCGCGGCCGATATTGGGTTCTTCGAAGCGGGAGGTCATTCGTTGCTCGCCGTTCAGGTAATCTCGCGCGTGCGAAATCATTTCAAAGTCGACTTGCCGTTGCGCGGTCTCTTGGAGGCTCCGACGGTTGCCGAACTCGCGGCGCGGGTGGATAAGTTGATAGCTGCCGATGCGAAGCTCGGGGTCACGTCAATTAAGCGGCTGCCACGCCAGAGCCGCCGCATAAAAGCGCCACGGGCAGTTGAAGTGGCGGTCATCTCACACGCTGGGTAGCGTCTTAAAAGCCGTGTGATTGTTTATGAGGCATTGGAGGGTTGGGAGGACGCCTTAACTACCGCGCCGCAAATACCCCCAACGAAGTTGGGGGATCGTTCAATCCCAACCTACATACGCTGAGCCGTGGTTCTTTTCCGAAATACCCCCAACGAAGTTGGGGGATGGTTCATATCCAACCTACATACGCGGAGATGTAGTGCTTTTCCGAAATACCCCCAACGAAGTTGGGGGATCGTTCATATCCAACCTACATACGCTGAGCCGTGGTGTTT
Source organism: Blastocatellia bacterium (assembly GCA_023265195.1). Taxonomy (GTDB): domain Bacteria; phylum Acidobacteriota; class Blastocatellia; order UBA7656; family UBA7656; genus QHVH01. Next base: position 10,966 of record JAHFUG010000167.1, read on the forward strand.
TTCCTGAATACCCCCAACGAAGTTGGGGGATCGTTCATATCCAACCTACATCCGCGGACATGTAGTCCTTTTCCCAAATACCCCCAACGAAGAGGCTGTGTGAAAAGTCGGTGAATCGTCCGATAATCAAAAAACAGGGGGATCAAAACGCATAGGGCTAGTCCGAAAAATGCGTTACGAGTCAAATGTGAAGCACGATTTTTCTGACTTAAAAACTTGATCGACTTTTCACACAGCCTCGAAGTTGGGGGATCGTTCATATCCAACCTACATACGCGGAGATGTAGTCCTTTTCCCAAATACCCCCAACGAAGTTGGGGGATCGTTCATATCCAACCTACATACGCGGAGATGTAGTCCTTTTCCCAAATACCCCCAACGAAGTTGCGTTGGGGGCATTCGAGGGAATCAAGACCGGCTCCGATGTAGGTTGGATATGAACCATCCCCCAACTGCGTTGGGGGTATTCGAGGGAATCAAGAACGCCTCTGATGTAGGTTGGATATGAACCATCCCCCAACTGCGTTGGGGGTATTCGAGGGAAAACAAGAACGGCTCTTATGTAGGTTGTAGGTTGGAAATGAACGATCCCCCGACTGCGTTGGGGGTATTCGGGGGAATCAAGAACGCCTCTTATGTAGGTTGGATATGAACGATCCCCCAACTGCGTTGGGGGTATTCGAGGGAAAACAAGAACGCCTCTTATGTAGGTTGGATATGAACGATCCCCCAACTGCGTTGGGGGTATTCGAGGGAATCAAGACCGGCTCCGATGTAGGTTGGATATGAACCATCCCCCAACTTCGTTGGGGGTATTCGAGGGAATCAAGGACGTCTCCGATGTAGGTTGGATATGAACGATCCCCCAACTGCGTTGGGGGTATTCGAGGAAATCAAGAACGCCTCCGATGTAGGTTGGATATGAACCATCCCCCAACTGCGTTGGGGGTATTCGAGGGAATCAAGAACGCCTCCGATGTAGGTTGGAAATGAACGATCCCCCAACTGCGTTGGGGGTATTCGAGGGTTGCATCTATCTTTATCACGAGCAACACAGAATTAAAGACAAGCCAAATTCACCACTCAACAAATTGGACAAACGAAAACGATGCTGAAGACACACACTGACCAAAACACCACCCCACCAGTTCACAACCCTGCTCTTGACGAGATAGAAGTTTTCGAGTTCCCGGCTTCGTTCGCGCAGCAGCGGCTGTGGTTTCTCGACCGGCTCAACCCCGGCAGCGCCATCTATCACATGCCCGGCGGAGCGCGGCTCGTTGGACCACTGAACCGGGACGCGCTGAGGCGTAGCGTAAGCGAGATCGTGCGCAGGCACGAAGCGCTGAGGACGACCTTCAGAAACGAAGGCGGCCGGTTGCTGCAGGTGATTCACACCGAGGACGGCGCCTTCGATTATCGAGAGATCAAGCCGAGCGGTGAAGGAACCGCCGAAGAGAACGCGTGGCGGGCGGTCAATCGGCAGGCTACGTCGCCGTTCAATCTGGAACACGGTCCGTTGCTGAGAGTATGGCTGATCGAGATTGATGAGAACGACCACCTGTTGGCCGTCACGATGCACCACATCATCGGCGATGGATGGTCGCTCGGAGTCTTCATAACCGAGATGGCGACGCTATACCGCGGTTATGACGGAGGAGAGGAGATTCCGCTGGATGACCTCGAGATTCAATATGCGGATTACACCGAGTGGCAGCGTGAAGGACTAGCCGGCGAAGCCCTGGATCAAGAACGGAATTATTGGCGGCGGCAATTGGGCGGCGAGTTGCCGGTTCTGGAGCTGCCGGCCGACCGGCCCCGGCCACCGATTCAGAGCAATAACGGCGCGCGCTTCGAATTAAACATCAGACCCGAAGCCGCGGCGGGCCTGAAGTCCATCGCAAGAAGCGCCGGAGCCACGTTGTTCATAACCGCGCTGGCGGCTTATAAGACGTTGCTTCACCGCCTCACCGGCCAGCACGACATAATAGTGGGCGCTCCCGTCGCAGGGAGAAATCATACCGAGACAGAGGCGCTGATCGGCCTGTTCGTCAACACGCTTACACTGAGGACCAACCTGTCCGGTGATCCGAGTTTCTTCGAGTTGGTGAAGCGCGTAAGAGAAACGGCGCACGGAGCGTACGCGCACCAGGAGCTGCCGTTCGAGAAGATCGTCGAGGACTTGCAGCCTGACCGCAATTTGAGCCGCTCGCCGATCTTTCAGGTTATGTTCGCCCTTCAGAGCTTACCGCTCGGTACGTTGACGCTGCCGGGCTTGAGCGTCACGCCGATCGAAGTCGACACCCAAACGTCAAAGTGCGACCTCACCTTGTCGCTTACCGAGCAAGACGGCGGCCTGAGGGGTTACATCGAATACAGCACCGACCTGTTCGGCCAGAGCAGCGCCGCCCGCATCGCCAGAGCCTTCCAGACGCTCCTCGAATCGATCGTCGCGGACCCGCACCGCCGTATCGGTCGGTTGAACGTAATGAGCGAGCAAGAACGGGCTGGCGCGATGGCGATGTCAACCGGCCCCGAGTTGGAGTACGAGCGGAATGTATGCGCGCATAAGCTCGTCGAGCAGCAAGCTGAACGAAGACCACTGGCAACTGCGGTTGCGATCGGCGGCGAGCGGATCAGCTACCGCCGGTTGAACGAGAGAGCGAACCAGCTTGCCCATCATTTGATCGCGCTGGAAGTAAGACCCGAGCACATTGTCGGAGTCCTGTTGGAACGATCGGGCGAGATGATCGTCTCGATGCTTGCGGTATTGAAAGCGGGAGCCGCTTACCTCCCAATGGACGCCGCTTACCCAGACCAGCGGCTGAACCAGATGATATCCGGCAGCGGCGCGAAGATCGTGTTGACCGATGCTATGCACGCGGCGCGAATCGATGTCGAAGGCGTAACGCCGGTATGCCTCGACACCGACGCGGCCGAGATCGGCAAACGAGATCAGCACGATCCGCAAGTCGGAGTGTCGCCCGCGAGCCTCGCGTATGTCATCTACACGTCCGGCTCCACCGGCGCGCCGAAGGGCGTTACGATCGAGCATCGCAATCTCCT
>JAHFUG010000168.1:0-4231 GCA_023265195.1 Blastocatellia bacterium
TAGGCTGGGTATGAACAATCCACCAACTTCGTTGGTGGGATTCGGGGAACGGACGGCTTGGCCTCTCTCGGTAGTAGGCTGTGTTTGAACAATCCACCAATCTGGGATGCAAACTCGAAATCCGTCTCGTAAAGAAAGAACGCCGGCCAGTGACCCGATCCAGAAAACCGACCGCGAAAGCAACGGGCGCCGCTCAGGATAGTCGACACGCGTTCCTGACCACAACGGATGAATCGGAGGGCGCATGCAGTTGAGTGGATGCCCTCGAGTAACTCACGTTCTTAGGCGAGTGGGCTTCGTCATATGATCGCGAAGCCGAACAACACCGGCAAACGCAGCTTTCGAGGATTAGAGCGAGCGTTACTCCGACGCGCTTCACCCGCTTCGTTGAAGCTAACTGGCGCGGATGGTAAGATGCCAAAATGAGTTCCTCCGCCGAATCCATTTTCGAGTTAAGTCCGTCAGAGAAGCTTCAGTTAGTAGAAGACCTCTGGGACGATATAGCCGCCACGCCGGACGCCGTGCCGGTCCACGATTGGCAAAAGGAAGAATTGGCGCGGCGAAGACGGAATTTGATGAACAATCCAGCTTCAGGGCTCTCCTGGCAAGAAATCCAGCGACGAGTTCGCAGTCGATATGGCCGCTGAACTGATCTTCGCGCCAGAAGTTGAATGGGATAGTCTTGAGGACCTACGCATGGTATGAGGGGAGGCGTCCAGGCTTGGGCGAAGAGTTCTTGACTTGCGTTGACGCTTGCATTCAAGCGATCTGCCGGCATCCCGAAATCCATGTGAAAGTTAACGAGAATTATCGCAGAGGTTTGGTCAGGCGCTTTCCTTACGCGGTGTTTTTACGAATACTCAGAGAACACCGTGACAGTCTATTGCGTCTTCCATACCTCGCGCGACCAGGCTAAGTGGCGTCGAGTTTTGGAATCGCGTTCGCGGTTGTGAAAGTCAAAGATGTGAGGGTCAAAAGAAGAGTTCGGCACGTTCGTCGCGCAATCCCTTAGAGCCGTGAACAGAGACTCAAGCATGAGAGAAATGAAGAGAGCCCGTCTGATGGGCCGCCATACCGTCCCCGATCCCCGAATCTGAGTAAACTCGTATTCTACTCGGCGGGGGCTTCGGCTCTTCGCGCAGCGCGGCGCTCCACCCATTCGTAGACCATCGGTAGCACTACGATCTTGATCGGGCGGGTTATCAATCCACCCACAACCACAATCGCCAATGGTTTCTCGATCTCGGCTCCGGTTCCCGATGAGATGATGAATGGTATCAGGCTGATGCTGCCGATCAACGCGCTCAACAATTCTGCGCGCAAACGAACGCCGGCCCCGGTTACCACGGCGTCGTGTAGGTCCATCCCGCCGTCGCGAAGCTTGTTGATGTAAGACACCATCACCATTCCATTTTGAACCGCTACTCCAAAGACCGCGATGAATCCCACGATCGCGGGAACGCTCAAGGGGAATCCCGAGATCAACAGGAAGGTCGTGCTGCCGACCAGCGCAATAGGAATGTTGAAGATGATCGTCAGCGTATTGCGGAGCGAGTTGAAGCACGAATAAATCAAGATGAACACGAGCAGCAACGAGATCGGTATGGCGATCAGCAGTCTTCGAACCGCTTGCTGCTCGTTTTCGAACTGGCCTCCCCAGGTGATGAAATATCCTGGAGGCGTCCGGACGTCGCCAGCAACCATCGCCTGCGCGTCGTGAACAAAGCCGCCAATGTCTCGTCCTTTGACGTTGCACATCACAACCACTCGGCGAAGGGAGTTCTCGCGGCTCACGACCGAGTCCCCGGTCGAGAGTTGGAACGTCGCCAACTGTCCCAGAGGAATTCGCCCCCCAACCGGCGCGGCGATCAAAATATCGTTCAGTTTATCAACCTGATTGCGGAACTTTTCACCGAGCCGCACGAATATCGCGAACCGGCGCTGACCCTCGAGCACGTCGGTCGCTTCGTCTCCGCCGACGGAGATCTTCGCGACGTTGAGCACATCCGCGATGTTCAGTCCGTAACGGGCGAGCTTGTCGCGATCGATCGCAATTTCAAGATGCTCCTCGCCGGCGACCTGTTCGACCGCCAGATCCTCGACTCCGCGCACCTTCGAACACGCGGCGCGAATCTCGTCGGCGAGCTTGCGTAGAGTGTCCTGGTCTTCGCCAAATACTTTGACGGCTACTTGCGCATTGATGCCGGAGATGAGCTCGTCGTTCCGTGTTTGAATAACCTGCGAAAAGTTGAACTTGACGCCGGGAAATCCCTCGACGCGATGACGCATTGCATCGACCAACTCGTCTTTATTGCGCGCCGTCGTCCACTGGGCTTTGGATTTCAAGCGAACGTACAACTCGTCGTTGCTGACGCTCTCCGGATCGCCGCCTAATTCCGCGCGCCCGATCTTCGCGACCACCGTTTCGACTTCCGGAAATTCCCGAAACGTTTTTTCGATCTGCGTCGAAACTTCGATGGCGCGGGAGAGCGATATGCTCGCCGGCATAGTCGCCCGCACTAGCATGTTTCCTTCGTCTATAGTGGGAAGAAATTCGCTTCCAAGAATGAAGACGTCGGCGACGCTCAACAGAATCAAACCAAGAGCAATCGTGATAGCCAGGTAATGGTGAGCGATGGCCCACTTTAGAACAGGAACATAGATCCCTTTCATGAATCTCATGATGGGATTGGCGCGCACTTCGCCCTTCTTTAGCCTCAGCCATAGCGCGCACAACATCGGGGCTATGCACAACGCCATCAACATCGAGCCGATCATCGAAAACGTGACGGCGTAGGCAAGCGGTTTGAAGAGCTTGCCTTCGATACCCTGAAGAGTGAAGACCGGCAGAAAGACGGCGATGATAATCAGAATCGCGAAAAACATCGGCCGGCCGATTTCCTGCGCCGCAACAAGAATCGCCTCACGGGTCGAGTGTTCCCGGTGTTCTTCGAGATGCCGGTAAATGTTCTCGACCATCACCACCGTCGCGTCGACCATCATTCCGATGCTTATCGCAAGGCCGCCAAGCGACATAAGGTTCGCGGACAGCCCCGAATACCACATCAGAATAAAAGCAACCAGCATGCAGAACGGGATGGCCGCGGCGGTGATGAACGAGCTGCGAAAGTCGCCTAGCAGCAGGAGCAGAATCAACAGCACCAGCCCCTCGCCTTCGATGAGCGACTCGACTACGGTGTGAATGCTGTTATCGACGAGCTCCGACTGATCGTAGTAATCGACGATTGTCACGCCTTCAGGCAGCGCCTTGTTGATCTCGGCTACTTTTTCTTTTATCCGCGCGATTACCTGCTTTGTGTTTTCGTTGATCCGCTTGAGGACGATGCCGGTTACGACTTCGCCGTTCCCATCTCGAGTAACCGCGCCCTGGCGTATCTCGTTTCCGATCTCCACCTTAGCAACGTCGCTTACCCGGATCGGGGTGCCGCCGCGCGAATCGAGGACGATGTTCTTTATATCCTGGACGTTCTTGACCAAGCCCAACCCACGGACGACGTATTGATCGTCTCCACGTTCGATAAAATTCGCGCCGGTATTTTGATTGTTCGCCTGAATGATCGAGAAGAGAGTCTGTATCGGAATGTTGTAATTAACGAGAGCTTGTTGATCCACGATAACCTGATACTGCTTCACGTCGCCGCCGAAACTGAGCACGTCGGCGACGCCGGGCACGGTGCGGAGTTGCAGCTTGACTATCCAGTCCTGAATCGTGCGCAGCTCTTGATTGCTCTTGCCGCGTCCGGTGATTTCATAAAGATAGATCTGGCCGGTTCCGGTCGTGATCGGCCCCATCGTCGGTTCGAACCCCTTGGGAATTCTATCTTTCGCAAGCGATAGCTGTTCGAAGACTTGCTGTCGAGCGAAGTAGATATCTATGTCGTCACGGAAATAGACCACGACAACCGACAGTCCGAACTTTGAAATCGACTGTACGCGGACGACGCCCGCGAGTCCGTTCATAACGTTTTCGATCGGGAACGTTATGAGCTGCTCGACTTCCTGCGGCGCGAGACCCTGAGCGTCGGTGTCGATTTCAACCTGTACCGGAGTGACGTCCGGGAAAGCATCGACGTTCAGCCTGGCGAGCGCCAGGACGCCGCCAGCTACGATGAGCATCGAAACGACGGCGACTAGCAACCGCTCGCGATAGAAGAAAGCAATGAAGTTATCGGTCATAATTGGATCACGGCCGCCTCACGGCGCAAGCGTG
>JAHFUG010000168.1:4331-7748 GCA_023265195.1 Blastocatellia bacterium
TTGACGCTCCGGGTCTCGGGATCTACAACCGTCGAGACTAAAATCACTTTTCCAGTAAAGACCTTTCCGGCGAAAGCAGGGACGGTGACGTTAACCTGCTGCCCGAGCTTGACTCGCGCGAGGTCCTTTTCAAAAACATTCGCATCGATCCAGACGCTGGAGATATCGACTATCTTGAACACGTTATCGTCGGAGGCAACCGTCGCGCCGACCGTTGCGTTGCGCTCGACCACGACGCCCGAGATCGGAGACGTGAGTGAAAAGACCGCCACGAAATCAGCCTTGGTCCCCAGCGCGTTGATGTCGGCCTCCTTCAAGCCGAGTATCAGCAGCCGGTGGCGAGCCGCCGTCAACTCCGCTTTCGCGGATGCGATCGAGCTCTCGGCGGTTACGTTGGCTACCTGTAAATCGTGCTCGGCGGTTTGAAGCGCCTTGCCGGAGGCGATGGTCTTCTCATAAAGCATCCTGGTTCGATCGTAAGTCTGCTGCGCAAGCTTCACCTCGGCTTCCGAAGTACGCCGCGCGTTGTCGTAATCAGCGGCCGCCTTCAGATAGTCCGCTTCGGCATCATCGATATCCGCCGATTGAAGATCGGCCAGTTTTTGACCCTTCTGGACGGCGCTGCCCTGTCCCGCATATAGCCGCACGAGTCTCCCTTCGTGAACGGGACCGATGGAGGCTACACGGTCTTCGGAGACGAGTATTGTCCCCGTAGCGTGAATCGCGCCGGCGATCGGCTGAAGCGTCACTGTCTCAGTCTCTATCGACCGGGCCGGTGAAGACTCGGAACTCGCGGCGCTCGTCTGATTCGCGGACGAACCAGACGGCGTATCGGGCGTCTTCCTGCACGCGCCGCAAATAACCAGGCAAAGAATTGGCGCGAGCATTAAGCCGCGAACGTGATTTCGAACGAACATAACCGGCATCCTTTCGTCAACGCCTCTATTTCTGAAGAGGCGTTGCGGCCGCAAGCTCGAGATCGAGCAGCGACGACTGATAATCAAAAAGTGTCTGGTAGTACGCCGCCAGCGTTTCACGGCGCGTTCGAATTGCATCCAGCAAATCGAGCGTGGAACTTTCGCCGGCTTTCAGGGAGAACTCGGTGAGGTTCAGAATGTCATCGACCTTCGTCAGCACTCCCGTCCGGTAGAGATCGACTCGCCTCTTTTGAATCTCGAATGCGTTGAGCGCCTTGTCCACGTCGCTCACTATCTGGTTGGTAAGAAACCGCTGCTCGTTTTGCGCCTTTTTCTTTTGGATCAGGGCCTTGACTCGCTCACCCTGATTTCGGTCGAACACTGGCAGCACGATGCCTATGCCGAAGCTGTAGGTGCTGATTTCGGAAGGCGCCTGATTTATGCCGGCGCCCACACTGAGATCGGGAATTCGCTGCGCGTCCTGCAATTCAATGGACGAGTCGGCGGCTCGCTCGCTCAACTGAGCCGCCTTGAGGTCTGGCCTGGCGGCGAGTGATTTGTCGCGAAGCTCGGCGAAGGAAAACTGGTAGGGATGATAATCGAGCGTGCCCGCGACTTCGATGTCCATCGCCTGATAGTCGCCGCCCAACGTCACTCGCAACTCCCTGAGAGCCACCTGGTAATCGCGCTCCGAGTTGGCCACGTCGGTGTCGAACTTCAGTTTTTCGACCTCGAGCCGGCGTAGATCGAGTCCCGAGATTTCTCCCGCTTGAAACAATTCGGCCGTATGCTTGAGGGTTTCTTCGAAGGTCTTTTGGTTTTCTTTGGCGAGCTTGACCAGAGAGTCCGCCAGGACAACAGCGTAAAATTTCTTCTTGAGATCGTTGGTCATCCGCCACACGGTGGTTTGAAAGTCCGCGCGCGCCACTTCAGCGTTCGCGTTTGCAACGTTGATTCGCTTGCGCCGCTTCCCAGCGAGTTCAAAAGTCTGAGAGACGCCATAGCTGAAGCTCTGCTCTTTGAAGAACGGCCCGGAGAAATCAAGAGGAAGGCTTTGAAGGTCGACACTGATCTGAGGGTTCGGGCGAAGCCGAGCCGTCAGCTTCTCCGCATCCGCCGTGTCGACATCATAGCGAGCCGCCACAAGCTGGAGGTTCTGTTGCAGAAAAACGGACACAGCCTCCGAGATGGTCAAGGTTCGCTTTGTTGGAGCCGCAGGCGTTTGGCGCCGCTCGCGAATCATCGCGGAGATATCCACATTGATTCCCGCCAGAGGCTGTGGCGCCTTTTCCTGAGCCAGGACTACATCAGCAGGAAGAGCGAGTAAGAGTAGAATGCCGATGTAACTAACCTGATAACGGCCGGCGCCCCGATGCCCGCGCCGGGCGAAAGCGCGCGGCCCTCGCCGAACCATTAGAGCGCACCGCTCGCCGAAGGGGCGCAAATAATTGTTAGAGCGCTGATACATCCGATCACCTTCGCATTCATCAACCGTTTGATCCGTTGTGAATTTGCGCGGGCGGGATCAATGCCGAAGTGGCCTTTAATCCTTAGTAGAAACTCAATCCGCGCCTATCGACCAGCCAAGGCAGGCAAGGCGGACCTCATGCCGACCGTCTGGTTGAGATGTCTGGTTGGCGTTTAGTCGGTTGGGCCGCGCCAGCCGGTTTGCCTCAGCCTAGAGGCGGCGCGCGATCGGAGAGAACGAGGGATATTCCGTTGCAGGTTGGGTGAGAGATGAAGAATTCGCGGGTTATTGGTTCCGCGCTTACATCGGGAGGTATCGAGACTGGCCGGACGTCGCTAACGAAGTTGCGTTGTAAGCCGCACGATACGCACTCGTCCGCGCCTTTTCTAAGCGGCCGGTTCGAGTCGCTCGACGGGCCGGCCTCGAAGCTACACGAGGTTGCCTTCGAAACGTTTTGAGATCCGCCGTGATGATGGGTGATGGTCGCCAGACTGGCATGAGCTATGAGGCAAAGCAACACAGCCGCCCTGGCGAACGACCCTGCCGCGAGTCCTCTTGAATCTTTCGGGCGCACTCTCAAAAGACGTTGTCCTCTTTGTATTGCCGGCGGAAAAGCTAATTAAACAATAAGGCGGCTGCGTCGTCAATGAACTTGGTCGGTAGTTGTTCAATTTGAGCCGAGCCAAATGTCTTTGTACGAAACCGCTGATTTCCGCTGACGTTGTAACGCTGATCCGCGCGGATCAGCGAGCCGAAGGCCACGTTGATCTACGGCTATCCCGGAAGACTGGTCGCTCGGGACCCACTCGAGATCAAACTGAACCACTATCGGTTGGTGGGGTAATCCCTTTTTGTATCAGTACCAGGGACAGGAACCTCGGACCTTGAGTTTCATTCCGCGATGTAATTCAGAAAGGTAAGGTCGGTCGCACGCGCTCTAAGCGCCGCCTGAATCATTTTGTTACCCGCCGCACGCAGGTTTTTCTCGAACCCATACCTGGTTCTCGGAACTCAGAGTCAATTCCCTTCCCA
>JAHFUG010000168.1:7848-14029 GCA_023265195.1 Blastocatellia bacterium
GTCCGTTAGCCAGCCGCATATCAGGATCCTGCTGCATATGACGATGACAGCGGCGCCCCGCGCGAGATAGAACGTAATCTCAATTTTGGTAACACGATGCATCCTCCCCAGCCGCCGTGAGATCGTCCGAGCTAAGATCGGACGGCGAGTTTTTGCGAGAAGTCGTGGGATTCACCCGTATGCGTCGTCTATCAGCACGAGTTCTAATGTCGGCCGCCGCCCGGCGTGCGGGCCTGTCGTCTCTGATCTGTTCGCCGGCTTCTACCGCGTCAGCCAGCAGTCACGAACGGACCGACATCGCCGACGTGGCAAGCGAATTCTTCCCGCGCGCGACGGTTTAGAGAGGGCTTTACCGCTGGTCCGGGCCCGAAGAAGGCGATAAGCGTATTCGTGGACCGGGCAGCAGGCGGACATTGGCGGCGTTTATGTCAGCGTCGCCGACAATTCAGGATTTGCGCCAAGACAACAAGTTCGCGTCACCGGCGAACTTGCCGATACCTTCGGACTGCTCATTCTAATCAACGTCACCGACATCAAAGCTCATGGACGCGGGCCGAAGGTGCAGGCGCTCTCGGTCGCTACCGGGAGCGTAGGCGAATCAACTGAAGGCAAGCTGGTTAGGATAACGGGAACGATCACTCAGCCCATATTCGACGATTCGCCATTCGGATTCATCATCGTTCTGAATGATGGGTCCGGCGAAGTCAATTCGTTCGTCTGCGCCTCGACGGGCATCGACGTTAGCGGCTTACACCAAGGCCAGATCATCAAGGTCACGGGATTCAGCGGCCAGTTTGCCGATCACTTCGAGGTTGATCCTCGCTTTCAGGACGACATCCAAGTCGAGAATTGATTCTTGAACATCCCAATCTCCGGGCCGCCGCCGGCTGCCCGGAGATGATCTTTCAATCCGTTTGCCACTGGGCCAGCAACACGTACCCAATGGCTAGAAGGCCGCCGGGAGCTCGCGAGTTCTCGCGCCACGAATCCTCAATCCGAACGAACCTGCCTTGCCGAATCTTTGGCCACCGCGCTTGCGGCAATCATCGTTGATAAAGCGTGATTCGCCGACCCGTATCGCCAGAGCTCTCATTGCTCTGATTCGGCGAACCGTAGATCAAACGGCTGTTCATGCGTTCGAAACCGATGTTGCGGCTGTGATTGACCACGCACCCTAAAGAGCTTCGACGGCGGCAGAGAATTACATTGACAACCCGAAAGCTCTTTCATATACTACCCCAGCAAATTGAAAACAATTTTCAATTTCAATCTCAAGAAAGAGTAATGTAATGGCCTTTTTTAGCCGGGTTCTCTGTCAGGACCCGATGAAAGCTGGATTCTTTAGCTGGAAACGCTGGCCGAGTAGTTACGCCTGGGCCGGCGCAGGTACGCGGCGGAATGGTCCAAGCGGCCTTGGCGGAGACCGGTTAAACAGAGATACGGAGCATAGGCGGAGTGCATGTGCAAGATGACCTTTTGTCCTACCGAAGTTCCAGTAGCAGCTTCAATGCTGGATCTCGCCCGTAAGGCGGATCAGCCGGTTCAACAGTTTGTGTGTTACTGGACGGCCTTCAACAATATCTATACGACTATTACGGAGCGGCATGGATATGCTCCCAGGCTGAGCAAGAAACAGCCAACCAGGTCGGTCTGGGGAATCGAAATGCCGAATGTCCTGCTCTGCTCCGAGCGCGATCAGCTAAAGAACGCCTGCGATCAGTTTTGTGACGAATTGAAAAACAATTTGATCAGCCACCCAAGCGCCGCCTTTTTTTCCAATCGACGGTTTCTGAAGTGGAAGGATCGGGCGCTCGATGCCGACGCGTTCGGACGGCCGCTGAACGGCGTCTTGAATGTCGCCCGCACAATCGATGAGAGTCTGGTTGTTTGGAGTCCAATTGTCGCCAAGACCTACGAACAATACGTGGCCGGCAACGGCCAGCCTGAGATTAGAGACGCGTTGGCGAGCCAACTATTGAGCATCCTCTATTGCATTCGCAGCAACCTTACGCACGCAACCAAGTTGGCGGATGAGGCCTCGAACCTCGAAGTAGTCTCCGCGGCGATTCCGCTCATACAAATGATCGTTTGCGAGTTTGTGCCGGCGTATGAAGTGACTTTCAGTTCTTCCGTGTAGAATGGATGTCTACCGAATCCAGCACGTCTCACGTTAATACGTAGGTTCTCTTCCGGTTGCCAATGTGAGACTCCGGCCTCGGCGATTCAGAGTCTAAGGTTACGCGAGCGTCGGTCAACGAGTCCGTCATCTCTCTGAATTCCAGGAGCTAACCAGCGGGGCTTACAGACTGGAGTTCGAGGTACTTCGGACTCCGGCGTTGACTATTGGCGGGCGCAAGACTGAAGACGTTTGCACCATGCGCGCCGCGGATCACTTGTCCTTATCCTTCGGCTTCAAGCTGGACGACCAGAGCGCGTAGACAAGCTCGAAGAGTTCTTTGGTTCTAGCGGACGCTACGGTCATCGGATCGGAAATTGAATCCTTGAATGCAAGGAAGCCATAGGCGCGCCCAGGCGCTTCTACCCGAAAAGCCATCGCGTCGGTGGGCCCGTTGACGCCCGTTAGCCCCATGCCGGGCACCGGCCCCCACGACCGGGAGACCGATTTGAGATCGCGGATCGGCAGGTGGAAGACATCGTCGTTCTTCTCGGACTTGAAGTCCATCGCATCGCGAGTCACCGTTAATACGCCTACACAATAACCCAGCCGGTGCTGGTGCATCGCTTTGAACTCCGCGGGCAGTTCGGTAAGCTTTGCGCCCAGCGGCTTCATCACCACGAAAACCGCGGCCTGCTTCCCCGGAGATATTTGCACTTGTTCGATATGATCTTCGTACCCCTGCTTGATCAGGGAGAGCCGGTGGATTCCCTCCGCAACTTCTCTCAGCATCAGCGGCGTGCGTCCGACGTCGCGATCGTCTAAAAAGACCTGAACGTCTGAAGCGTCGGTCTTGACTCGAATAGAACCCGTAGCTTTCTCCTGGGCGGCCGAAGGAGCAAGTAGAAGGCTAGCGCCGGTCATTGCCAGTAGCGACAGCCGAAGCGTTTTGGCGACTGCCTTTCGAAGTTGATCAGACTGTCTGTTCATCGGATATTTCATGCCTCGTCTATGTGATTTGATCTCACCGGCTCCCTATAATGACGCTGGCGCGAGCCTTGCCCATCTCGACTGAATCAAAATTCCGAGAGCCGTTCCACAGGCCGGGCTACGCTTCCTTCGCCGTTCGAACTTGGTCCATCCACCCAATAGCCAAGTTCGTGACAAAGACATCGCCCCTGAACGAAACACAAACGGGCGGTCGTGTGATGATAGACGTCAGAGTTCAACCGTTAGGTTGTCGACCCGGATGTTCGCAAGCTAAAGCTTGAACTCTGACCGTCGATATGAGCAATTGTTCAGCACCAGCCTCGCGTCCGTCGCCGACATACCGCGAGCCTCTTCAGTTTCCTACGCCGCGAGAAAGCCAAGGCCGCACCATCCCCGCGCAACAAACATCGGCGCAGTCAGCATCAGCGGCGAGGCAGCGCTCGCCACACCAGCGCTCAATCACATGTTCGCTCCCCGGATCTCGGCGGCCAGTTTTCCGCAGAGTTTTTCCAGAACCTTGTTTATGCCTTCCTTGAGTCCCTTCTGGTTATTCGCCTGAAGCTCGGCGACGTTGCCGTTGAGATCGATTTTCTCAAAGAGCTTCTTCTCCCATAGCTTCTTCCCCGTCGCGCGGTTAATGAGTCTGAATCGCGCAGTCATGTAGAACTTGTCCGCGGCCAGGCTCGCGGTGAACGCCCCGTACTCCTGAATGTGCGCCAGTAGTATCCTATCGGCGTTCACGGCGGGCGGATTCACCTTGCGATCCCAGGTCGCGATGACGTCAACCACTTCGTCGCTGGACTGCTTGCGATAGCTCATCCGCTTGTCCTCGGATAGAGCCGTCAGCAACTCATCGGTAAAAGCCGCTTTGAAATCATAGTCGGTAAGGGGAATCTTCTTTATCTCCGACTTATTGTAGAAGACCCGGTACTTGAACTCTCGCAACGTGAAATCCGGGGAGTCCAGTTGTACCGCGAGGATCACGCTGGCGGGCTCGCCCGCCGCTGAGCCTCTCGAAGTCTCATCGGCAACCATCGCTTTCGGCGCCGCGAAGAGAGGCTGTAAAACAATCGCCGCCACTACCAAGCTTCTTATTTGAGACCTGCCTATGCTCATCTAAACAGTTCCTCCTTGCGCCCAGCTACATCAAGCAGCGCGCCATCCGCGCAGCGCATTTGAGAGAATCGTCATTTTTCTGACGAAGCGTAAATTCAATAACGAACCACGGGTCGACATGAAACAAACCCAAGTGAGCGCTTCTCGGGAAATACTCCAACAGCCGCGTTGTTTACAGCTCAGGCTTAGATCGCCGCAGCCCATTGATCTGAGTCCCGAACCAGCGCCGCCCAGTCAAGTCCGCTGAAGACAAAGGCACTCCACCGAGCACCTCTAGTAGCCCTGCTCGCTACGGTAAACGCCAGAGGACGGGCCTGCGGAAAAACCAAGTGAAGCCTAAGCACATCTTTTGCTTCTTCGGCGTTGAGTGACCTGGACGGAAGGCTGCAAGGGTGTAGTGGAGACGGCTACAATCGAATCTTCGATCTTAGCCTGACTTCGTCCGCTTGATGATCTTATGCAGGGTTATCCTGTGTATTCCAAGCCGCTGCGCAGCGTGTGTAAGATTCCCGCCGCACTCTTCGATCGCTCGCTCCGTGAGTTCCTTCTCTCGCGCCGCGAGGATGGCGTGGACCTCCCTGCGCCTGGCCCGAAGATCATTGAGATCGGTCAGCGGTCTGCGAAGAAGCCGGTCGAGAGGATCCTTGGCTACGCTGACTCGACGCGAATCCGTTCTTAGTACCTCCGGCGGCAAGTCTCCAAGCCGGATTGACTCATCCTCAGCCAGCGCAACCATTCGGTGAATCAGATTCTCCAGCTCGCGAACATTGCCTGGAAAGTCGTGTTCTCTCAGGTAATCATAAATCTCGGGATCGCATCGAACCTCGCGGCCATAAACGCGTGAGAACTTCTCTAGAAACCAATCGATCAGCAACGGGATGTCCGATTTGCGTTCGCGCAACGCAGGCAGCCTCACCGGGATGACATTCAAGCGGTAGAAAAGCGCTTCCTGGAATTTGCCGTCATCGGAAAGTGTCTTGAGATTCTTGCTTGTCGCGGCGACGACTCGAACGTCCGCGCGAATCGGCTCTTTGCCTCCCAAGCGGTCGAACTCGTTGGACTGAAGGAACCTCAGCAGTTTCGCTTGAAGCGGGTACGCAAGCTCGCTCACTTCATCCAGAAAGAGCGTGCCGTGGCTAGCCTGCTCTATGCGTCCGGCCCTTCGCTCCACTGCTCCAGTGAACGCCGCCTTCTCATACCCGAACAATTCCGACTCGAGCAAGTTATCCGGTATGGCGGCGCAGTTAATCGCCACGAAGGGCTTATCGGAACGCGAGCCTCCATAGTGCAGCGCCCGCGCGACCAGTTCCTTGCCCGTCCCACTCTCGCCTTCAATCAAGACCGTCGCGGGTGAGTTCGCCAGCCGATCCACTGTCGCCAGCATTCGCATGATCTTCGGATCCCGGCCTATGATTTCTCGCGAAGCCTTGCTTGAATCGAAAAATATCCTGCTACGCCGTTCGAACTCGGCGGGCAATAAGCGTGAGTGACGAAGATAGAAGACGGCCAGACGGCCAGCCAGATTGAGCAGGGCGCAATCCTGGTTATCGAAGGCCGCCACCCGAGCGTTGTTCTCAAGATAGATGGCTCCCAGCACGCGTTGCTCGAGTTGGAGCGCAACCGCGAGCACCGATTTCAATTGAAGCTGAATGACGCTTGCCTCCTCGGAGAAATCAGGATCCTGGGAGGCGTCTTCGAGCAACAGCGGCGTTCGGTCCAAGAGCACCCGGGACAAGACCGAGCGGCTGAGGCTGTATTCATCAAGAGCCAGGTTCTTCGTCCGAAAATTCCGCGCGGCGATGACGTCGGCTTCGGTCGACTCGGGCAAATAAAAGAGAATGAAACCACGCTCGGCGGACGTGAGGGCTATCAGACGGTCGAGCAAGATTTCGCTAAACGAATTGAGCGAGGAAACTTCACAGTCAACGATCGCGGCTACGACGTCGGCCACGCGAGCGT
>JAHFUG010000554.1 GCA_023265195.1 Blastocatellia bacterium
TCAGCGAGCCGTTAGCCCTATTCAAGAGAGGAAGCAAAAGGACCGCGGCGAACGTCAGCAGCATTAACGCGCCGCCCGCCTTGTGCACCCATTTGCCGACTCCGAGGCCAATGGCCGCCAGAGCCACGAGTGCTCCTATCGTCGCCGTGCTTACCGCTCCAATAAACAGCTTGCTCGAAGTCAACCACTGACCGCCCGGTCCGATGACGTACACAAGGTACTGGGTGATTTGAAGCCCGATCTCCGACGTGTTCAAGATAGCGAACAGCCAAAGATTCCACGCGACAAGGAACCCCATCAGTTCATTGAAGCCGAGCTTGCACCATTGATAGAGGCCACCTTCGAGCGGCATGATTCGGTTGAGATAGATCACAACCATCGCTGAAGGAATGTAGAAGAGCAGCATCGCTCCCAGCCATAACACAACGTGTGACGGGCCTTGCTTCGCGGCCACGCCAATCCACGGGAGCCCAACAATGAAGAGAATCTGGGTAAGCGCGAGATCCGTGAGGCCGAGCTCTTTCTTGAAGACGGCGCTGCGCGCCTCCACGCGCTGCTCCTCTTCTCGAAACAGCGCGCCTTCGTTGTCGTCAATGTTGTCCGTCATTGAGTCACTTAGCCAATCGCGTCAAGGATATAACCAACTCGCCGTGGTCTCGCCGGCTAACACCCGTCTTTTCAGCCGCTAGCGGAGCGTTCGGATTGAATGCCAGAGCCTATTTCAACCGACCTCTGATTGCAAGATGATAACGCCGGCATTCGCGCCGCCGTCGCCCTCCGTAGGAGGGGCATGTTTATAGAAAGATGCGGACCTTCCCCCCGCCCTCAGCTAGGGAGGGCGGGGAACATCCATGCGGCCGATTTCTATAAACATGACCCTCCTAACGGAGGGCAGAAGCAATGTGCCGCGGAGTTGCCCACGGCTTGGTATCGAGAAGTTGGTACGTCTCGACCATTGTCGGTCTGGCTTCCTGCTTGACTGAACTCAATCCCAAGCTATACGATACCGGCTTCAGTAGTTTTGATTCTCTCATGGCGTTTATCTGTTCCAACGCCTGGAGCAGAGCCGGTCAGGGTTGCAGGCGGAGTCTTTCAGCCTTGCAACCAAAATGACTTTCCCCCCGGCAAGTTCTTGAATTTGGTTCATCGATCCGTAATTGGGTTCGGGAGGAACACTGTATGACAAGCATTGTCGATCGCATCAGGAAGTTTACTGGGGTCGGCATCGAAATCACACTAGCGGTATTTGTGGTTGCGATGTTGGCGTCCGCGTTACAAGCTAAAGCTAACCCGGTTGAACCACCCTCGGAAATGGGTTCCCTTAACGGCGTTGTGCCGATTCCAGGAACCAGTTGCTTGCGGAACAACACAACCGGCAGCGTGCTCACATGGGACAACACAACAGGCGCTTATACATTTTCAACCTGCACCGGTTTCACATTATCGGGAACCGGCACCGTGCAGGCGCAAAACTCGATCATCCTGCTGAGCGATAAGAAACCCGACCGGAACGTGTCAGCGGGGTTCAATACGGGCCAGCGAACCGGTTCGGCAACCATCTATTTTCTGGTTGCTCCGGGCTCGTGGCAGGTCTACCGCATCTATGACACGACTTCGTTCGGTAACGTTTGCGCTTGTCCCTAGGCCAAGACGCTTACGCTCTAATCTCCACCACGGGGGCTGGTCGAATGACCAGCCCCTCGTGCTTTGGAAGTCTCTTACGATATCCCGCGTGCGCCGGCTTCCGACGTTTCAGCCGCCGAAGAGAGCTTGCCGACCAATCTCAATCGGCGCTCACCTTTTTTTGAGGTCCTCAATGCGAGCCTCCGCCTGCTGGCGCATTCCGGTATCCAACTCTTCACCCGCCACTATCATCCACTCCGCGATCGCGTTGCTCCATCGTTGCCGTCTCTCCCAGAATAACGCCAGAGCGCGGTGGCAGGGCACGCAAGACTTCGCCGCGTTGACGGAACGAACGAGGAATGCTTGCGCTCTGTCCAACTTACCTTTCTTTTCGGCCTTTCGAGCGCGCTTAAGCAGATCTTCCGAGTCGCCTCGCGCGCGAGCCAGCGCCGAGCGTGATTCCAGCGACGACGGATTGAGGGCCAACGCCAACTTGGCTTCAGTCGCCGCGCCGCTCTGGTCGCCGGCCGCAAGCAACGCTTCCGCCATCAGCCACCTCGCGCTGAACAATCCAGGATCCCACTTGACCGCCTGTTCAGCATACTTCCGAAGATTCTCATGGTCGCCGGCTTTGAGCGAAACGTACGCCAGCAATACACAGTTCGCCTCCGGCGTCAGTGAATGATCCAGAGCCTTCTCGGCATGCATAAGCGCAAGATCGATCGCTTGCTTTCTTTTCGCGCGCAGCTCAGCGCGCTCGGCCGCCGTCTGCCCGGTTGCGGCTTCTCCGCGCGCCGAGCGGTCCGCATACTCGGTCAGAGCGAGCGCAAACTGGAAATCGTAAGCGCCGGCTCCATTAGGGCCGAGAAGCGCCGCTTCGCCGTTCGCCTTGGTTTGATCGAGCGATCCCGCTCGCGCGGAATCGAACGACCGCTTGATTGCAGCGTCCGATCCCGCCATCCCGACGGAATGCGCGCCTGCAAAGATGACCGCGGCCATACCACCAAGCGCGGGCAGAAGTCTCAGGCTCGTTCGCGGCGGTTTCGAAACCAGACCCTCATTCGGATTCAACTTGAGCGAGACGCTCGCTTCGCTTGTCGCCACACGATGCGCAACAAACGCAAGGGCCAGGAACGAAAAGAAATACAGGCCCGTGGGAATTTGGTTGTAGATGAATATGTTGTGCGCGCACACGGCGGCAAACGAAGCGGTCAAGCCCGTCAGGATCAATCGCATTCCACGATTAGCGGCGGCGCGGCGCGCTCGCACCAGTAGTAAGAAGGCGCAAGTTATGATCGCGATGTAGAGAATGGCGCCTGCAATTCCGTAGCTGATCACCGCGTCAAGGTATGAGTTGTGAGAACTCTCATTGTTTATTTGAGGCGCGCTACGCGCCGACTCTTCGGATTTGTACGGCAAAAACGCTTTACTGAAGCCTTCCGGTCCACAGCCGATCACTGCGTAAGCGGGAACCATCTTCACGGCGTCGCGCCAAAGAATGGTGCGGCCCGATCCCGTCAGTCCATCCGTGGCAAACGAGCGGGCGCGCGTCACGATGCTCCGCGAGCGAGGGCTGATTGCAACGATGGCTATTGCGGCGAGAATAACTAACGTCACAGCCGACGCAACGATGATGCGGCGCCGCCCTCTCGGCTCCGCGTTCACCGCGCCGCGCCTCCACTCCATTGCAAAGAATACCGCCGCTCCGAAGAGCAAGCCCAACCAGGCTCCCCGAGTTCCACTGAAACCGATGGCCGCAACCGAAAGCGCGGCGCTTCCAAGGGCGATGCGCCTCGCGCTGCCGCTGGAAGCGATTCCCAGCGCGACGCTTATCGGAGTCGTATAGAGCAAGAAATTGCCGAGATAGTTTGAATGGCCCAACGCGCCGGGGACCCGCAACACGGGCCCGCCCGGCGAAGGAAAGGTGTAGCCGGCTGAGGAGAGAAACGGATCTCGCCCAACGAACTGCGCGAACGCGTACGCCGCGGTCACCAGTCCCGTGAACACAATCACCCACAGCGCCGCGACAATTCGACTCTCTTTGCCGGCTAACGCCACGATAAGACCTATGAAGCAAACGAAGAAACAGATGTAAGAAAGCAGTCCCATCTGGCTGTCGTAGCTGCCGTAAAAAGAAGCGAGCGGCGCAACGCCGAACAACGTGGAAACGCCAATGCTTGCCGTGTAGAGAGCGACAAGCATAACGAGATTCGATTTGAGATTTCGTATCAGTCCTGGCGCATTGGAATCGAACGCGGCGATAAGAGTCAACAAGAAGAGAGCGAGCGATGATCCGAAGATCAAGACCACATACTTCGGAAGGACGATCGTGCGATATGAAGAATTGCTCAACGCCAGTGGAACCAGCGCAAGCATCGCCAGGAGCACGCATAAGAGAGCCCCTCGCAACCGATCGCTCGTCTTCAGCGCGTTCCTCTCGCTGGTGGAGCGCGCGTTGGACTCCGACCGGCCTTCTCCATCCTTCGAAGATTTAGCGGGCTGTTTTTTCATCCTATCCAGCACAAGCGTGCGTTGACGCGGCTACGCTCGCCGCTTGTGGTCCTTTCGGTCTCAAATCGCGCCCATCGAGATTAACAGATTACAAAAGCGCGGCGCTCCGCCAATCGCACGGCCAAGATATCCTGTTTGCCCGCACGAGGACAACATTGCAATGCAT
>JAHFUG010000555.1 GCA_023265195.1 Blastocatellia bacterium
TAATGACCGCTTTTCTAGCGCGGATAAAACGAGTCAACCCGAAGGTGAACGCCATCTGCACTTTCATCGGCGAAGAAGCGGCTCTACTCGCGGCCAAAGAAGCCGATCAGAAATTGGCCAAAGGGCAAACGCCGGGACCGTTGCATGGCCTGCCGCACGCCGTGAAGGATCTCGCCCTGACCAAGGGGATTCGGACGACGTTCGGCTCTCGCATCTATAAAGACTTCGTTCCCGCCGTCGACCAGTTGATCGTCGAGAGACTAAAGGCGGCCGGCGCGATCATAATCGGCAAGACCAACACGCCGGAATTCGGGGCCGGCTCGCAAACATTCAACGAGGTGTTCGGGCCAACGCTCAATCCATACGATCCGACCAGGACCTGTGGCGGCAGCAGCGGAGGCGCCGCGGTTGCGCTCGCATGCGGGATGGTTCCACTCGCGGACGGCAGTGACTTTGGAGGCTCGCTCAGAAACCCGGCGAGCTTTTGCAACATCGTCGGCTTTCGAACCGCGCCTGGCCGCGTTCCGGTCTATCCGTCGGCTCTTGGTTGGAGCACGTTGTCGGTTGAAGGACCGATGGCTCGAACGGTTAGCGACGCCGCCTTTCTCCTCTCGGTTCTAGCGGGCCCTGATCCGAGAGTACCTATCTCCATCAATGAGCCTGGCTGGCTGTTCTCACGTCCGCTCCAACGAGATATGAGAGGAACGCGAATAGCCTGGAGCCGTAACCTCGGCCGATACCCGGTTGAGCCGGTTGTTAATGAAGTATGCGACAAGGCTCGCTCTACTTTCGCGGCGTTAGGATGCCAGGTCGAGGACGGCGAGCCGGACTTCCACGACGCTGATGAAGCGTTTCAAGCACTGCGGGCCTGGTCTTTCGCTCAGGCAAGAGAAGAAGACCTGAAGCGGAATCGCCGTCTGATGAAAGACACGGTCATCTGGAACACGGAACAGGGCCTGAAACTGAGCGGTCTCGACGTTGCGCGCGCCGAAGCGAAACGAACCCAACTTTTCCATCGCGTGAGAGAGTTCATGGAGCGCTATGAATTCCTGGTCCTTCCGGTCGCTCAGGTTGCGCCCTTCCCGGTGAAGACAGACTGGGTCAGAGAGATCAACGGAATCAAGATGGAGACCTACATCGACTGGATGGCGACTTGCTATGCGATTACACTAACTGGCCTGCCGGCAATCTCAGTTCCGTGCGGCTTTACGAAGGATGGCATTCCGATTGGTTTGCAGATAGTGGGCCGCCATCACCGTGAGTTCGACGTATTGCAGTTGGCTTTTGCGTTTGAACAGGCGACTCAGTATGGGAAGACGCGGCCATCGATAGCGATGTAGTCTTTTAAGTAAACTAGGAGTAGCGAGCGACCTCATACCGCCAAGTTCCGCCCGAAAAAACTCGACTCATTTTTGAACTTCTTGGCGGCCTAGGCTTCCCTAGGTAGAAGCGCCAAAGCGGGTCGACGCAGATCGTTAAGTTCAAAGCCTTCTTGGTCTAGGCTGTCCGTTGACGATGCGGTATGTATTTGCTTGACTTGCGTGTTGGCGAACTTGCGCATAACATCGGGCTAAGCTAACGGAAGAAACGATGAAGGAATGGTTGACGCAGCGAGTGACGGAACGAACGCGATCACTGCGACGAATTGTCCGACGTGTACCTCAATGGCGAACTACACGAAGAGGATAGCCTGCTTGGCTAACTCCCGCAAGCACTCCGGGAGATGCATAGCGGGTAAAGAGATCCTTGCGGACGGTCACGGTCCGTGGGTCCGACCAATAAGTGCGCGTCCTTCTGCTGAGGTGTCCGAGGAAGAGCGCCGTTACGAAAATGGTCAGGATCCACGAACTCTAGACATAATTGATGTTCCGATTATCGCGGCTACCCCCATCCTCTTCCAGACTGAGAATCATGTAATTGACACCGGTTGTTACTGGACCAAAGTCGGCGAACTGCCCTGGACAACGCTCGCGGATCTTGTGGATGAGTTTCCTACGCTCTGGGTCAACGGTGACTCCACCTATCAAGGTCTGAACGATCGTGTGAAGTTGGAGGAAGCGTCAAAGCTCGTGAGTTCGCTGGCATTGATCAAACCTCAAAAGCTAACTATTGTCGTTCAAACAGAAGGTGAAACGTTCGGCAACCCACGGCGGCGCGTTCGAGCTCATTTTCGACACAACAATTGCCAATACATTCTGGTAGTAACCGATCCAATGTCAGAGCGGACATTTCTTGCCAGATCAAATGGGAGCTACAGTCTAACTGATGCATACCTCTGCGTAAGCCTCGGCGAGCCGCACTCAGATGGCTACTGTTACAAGCTCGTAGCTGCGATCATCGGCAAGTAGCACGGACGAAACGAAAGATGAGCGAGACTGTCTTCACGATCGGACACTCCACTCACACGCTGGAGCGGTTCATATCGCTGGTGAATCGGCATGGAATCACTGCGCTTTGCGATGTGAGGTCGAAACCTCATAGCCGCATCAACCCTCAGTTTAACCGGGAAGCACTGAAACAGGCGCTGCAAAGTAACGGTGTCTCCTATGTCTTCCTTGGAAAAGAACTTGGGGGTCGTAGCGAGGATCCCTTCTGCTACGACCAGGGAAGAGTGCACTATGCGCGCGTCGCACAAACTGATCTGTTCCAGAGCGGTCTCGCACGCGTGCGCGAAGGCCTAAAGGGTTATCGCATCGTTTTGATGTGTGCCGAGAAAGACCCTCTCGAGTGTCATCGCGGCATTCTAATAGCACGGCACATCGACGTCTCGAGGATAGCGGTTGAGCACATCCTCGCAGACGGTAGTCTTGAAAGCCACGGACAAGCTCTCACTCGCTTGTTGCGCCAACTGAGGCTGCCAACGCATGACCTGCTACGTTCCCGCGATGAAGTAATTGACGACGCATACCGAATTCAAGGCGATCGCATTGCCTACAAGACAGGCGCAATCGACGCTGGACAGATTGAGCCGATCTGGAGTACACGCTGATGAAACTCTTCACTATCGGCTTCACCAAGAAATCAGCGGCGTATTTTTTTTCAAAGCTCCAACACGCAGGCGTCGAGCGCCTAGTGGATGTTAGGTTGAACAACATTTCACAGCTTGCTGGCTTTACAAAACGCGACGACCTTTGCTATTTCGTCAACACAATCTGCCACATCGACTACGTGCATTTACCACAGCTAGCGCCGACGCAGAACATTTTAGAGGACTACAAGAAGCACAGAGTAGACTGGCAGGCATATGAGCACCAGTTCATGGACCTAATGAAGCTCCGCCTCATAGAGAATAGTGTCTCACGCGAATTGCTGAAAGGGGGATGCCTGCTTTGTAGCGAGGAAAAGCCCGATCGTTGCCACCGCCGTCTAGTTGCAGAGTACTTGCAAGAAAAATGGGGAGACATCGAGATAGCACACATAATTTAGCGGAGACTCTTCGGTCCTCTAGCAACCGACTATTGCTTAACCCGTGACCGGTCCCTCTATTTGGAGCACCCGGTGCCAACTGTCGTCCTGGCCTCTTACCCTTAACCCTTAGTATATGAGCGGAATTGAGCGGAATATTGGAACAATGATTCTCGCGCCAGACGCAGCCGAAGCAAAGACAAGCCTCGCTTGATCTTGATCCGCTTCGCTAAGAGAATTAGCGCATTAACATCGCTCTTTTAAAGGAGAACAAATCCAGCCTATGGGAACCAAGGATCCTCGCGTCGATGCCTACATCGCTAAGTCGGCCGATTTTGCCAAACCGATACTAAATTACCTGCGCGATGTCATTCACGAGGCGTGCCCCACGGCCGAAGAGGACCTGAAATGGTCCTTTCCTCACTTCATGTATAAGGGCATCCTTTGCAGCATGGCGTCATTCAAGCAGCACTGCGCCTTTTCATTTTGGGATCGGATGATGAGGGAGTCGGCTGACAAAGACGGCAAGAGCAAGCAGGCGATGGGACAATTCGGCAGAATAACGAGCCTGTCTGATTTACCGAGAAAGAACGTTCTGGCAGGTCAGGTCAAGGAGGCGGTCAGGCTACGCGACGCCGGGGTAAAGCCGCCGCCGCGCGTAAGAACTACAAAGAAGAAAGCGCTGACAATTCCGGATTACTTCCAGGCGGCGTTGAAGAAGAGTAAGAAAGCTCTCGCGACATTCGAAGCTTTCAGCGACAGCAACAAGAGAGAGTACGTCGAATGGATCACGGAAGCCAAGACCGAAGGGACTCGAAACAAGCGATTGGAGCAAGCCATCGAATGGATGTCCGAAGGCAAGGTGAGAAACTGGAAGTACAT
>JAHFUG010000019.1:0-27131 GCA_023265195.1 Blastocatellia bacterium
TATCGTCGAAGCCTTGCCTGAAGTAATCGCCGGCGATTTCCATCTTGAACTTCTCACCGTAATTCGTCGAGCCCCTATAGTTCGGTTGAAGCACCGCGTAACCATTGGCCGCGTACACGTGCGCATAAGAGCCGTAGTTGCCCGAAAACCCGTTGGTGTAAGCGCTGGCGGGGCCTCCGTGAACCTGAACGATCAACGGATAGCGCTGCCCTTCCCGATATCCAACCGGCTTTACCAATATGCCTTCAACCATCGTTCCATCGGTCGATTTCCAGGTCACCGTTTCATACTGGCCGAGATCAAACTTTTGCACTTGAGGGTTGATGTTTGTGATTCGCTTCCACGACGATGGAACCGAGGCGCCCGATTGCAGTTCGTCCAGCTTGGCCGCATAAAGATCCGACGGCGAGGCCGGGCCGTTCAACGAGAAAACCAAAACGTGCGACGGATCCTCTGATAAAAACTCCTCGCCACGCAGAGGGCTCACCAAACCGGCGACCGAGGTCAGTTGCTTCGGGGAGCCTCCCGTCGAGGGGACGGTGAACAACTGTTGATTTACGCCGACCCCGGCAACGAAGAATATCCTCTTGCTATCCTTACCCCAGAAGAAAGAATTTACGTCGCCGCCGAAATCCTTGATCAATGGTTGAGGCGAGCCTCCGGTAGCGGGCGCGACATAGATCTGCTCGTCACGCATGTAGGTAAACTCATCCGGGCCCATGAATGCGAGCCAGCGGCTATCGGGTGAAAAAGCCATTCGGCCTTCACCCACCTTGTTATCGGTTATGCGCCTCGGTTCTCCCGATGCAATATTCAAGATATACACTTCCGCTTCTTCGCCTGTCGCGTACCGATCCGCCGAAGCCCCACGGAACGCGATTGTCTGTCCGTCGGGCGAAACGACAAACAGGGCGACGGTAAAGAGGCCGCCGTCGGTCAGACGCTTCTCGGCTTTGGCAGGCACGTCAATGACCCAGAGGTGTTTGGGAGCAACCGGCTGATTCGAAATACGAACGTCGAATTTCTTTTCGATCCTTGCCTTCTCCAGCTTTTCGATCTGGTTAGGGCTCGAGAAGAAAATGCGCTTGCCATCAGGCGCCCATTCCCACTCGTTAACTCCCGTCGCGTGTTTGGTCAGAGGCCATACCGAGCCCGATTCGATGGCATATAGAAAGAGCTGACGCTCGCCCGCTTTGCCGGCCGTGAACGCGATCCACTTTCCATCGCGCGAGAAGTCGAATCGATCGACGCCGTCTTTATCGGAAGTAATTCGTTTTGCTTCGCCTCCATCGGGCCGCATTGTGTAGACCTGGTTCTTACGATCCCGCTCATTCGCCCCTGGCGCTGAATCCCTATCCGAGAGAAAAGCGAACGACTTGCTGTCCGGCGCCCATTTCGGATTGGTTTCGCTTTTGTCGGGACTGAACGTCATTTGCCTCATTCCCTCCCCCGAAACCGGCGCAAGATAAATGTCGGAATAAGCGCGGCCCGCCTTCCAATCAACGGCGCTGACCGCCAACAGGACGGCTCTGGAGTCGGGTGAGAGAACGGCAGATTGAGATTGCTTCATCTCCATCACGTCCATGAAAGTCATGGCGCGTTTGGTGGATTGTGCGGCCCCCGCGGTGGTTATCAACAAAACCAGCGAAACGAGCAATGCCTTTCTCATAACGCCCTCCGGTTCATGTTTGAAAGTTTTCGGACCCAAGCCACGTCGCTCCGTCAAGAGCCTATCTCCCAGAACATACATGACTAGAGTCCCCGGCGCGCCGCGGGCGGTCGGCCCGCGTTGAGCGCGAGCCAAATAGTACTTGAAGTGATCGAATAAAGAAAAGCACGTAAGAAGAGCGAGTGTGGATACGGGTCTCGCTTTTTTCCGCCTCTCTTTTTCCGCCCTCCAAGCATCAGCAACATGGCCCAGTTATCCGAGTTGGCGCCCTGATACTCAAAAGACCAAGTCGGCATAGAGGCTGTATTCGATGACGAAATATTTTGCGGGATACAAGTCGTCCTCGCGTGACTCGTCAACTATGTCAGTTTGCTCACATCCGCATAAGACGGTTGATTTGGCTATTGCTCGGAATGTCCCAGTCTATTGGGTCTTCGTTGCGTAACTGCGCCATCTCGCGGAGCAAAGTTCGAATCTCTACAAGATGCAAGCGATTAAGGCGTAGTCTGGCCTCGGTATATTCTCCGGCCTTGCTCAACGGCGCCCACGTACCATCCGCCGTCTCCTTGAAGTGCGCGGAGAATCTTTCTCGACAAAGATCAACAAAATGATACCCAGCGTCGATCAACTCCGCATTCGGCCACGAGCTTCCTTTATAGTGGTTACAAACATGGCAAGAATAATAAATGTTGTAAAAATCATCGGCCAGCGACGCGAATAACGGGTTTGACTTGGGTCGGAAGTGATCTAGCTCAAAGTTATCCTTGCCCGCGGCTACAATTTCATGAAGAAGACAATACGCACAACACTCGGAGAAGTCCTCCCTGACATAGGGTCGATACAGGGTATAGTCACCCGTGTTGAGAAAAGGTGGCTCCTCACGGCGTTCGAACACCGACATCGCTCTATTCCTTCGTTTAACCGGTCAAGGAGTGTGCTTGAGAAGATTATCTCTAGCGGCTATCAACTGCTGCTTCAACGGCTCGTAAAACGCAGCATCGGCAGCGTCCAGTATCGCTTCCAAATGCCTGGATTCCATTATTTCCACGGAAGACAACGCCTGAAGGAATCTCTTATCAATGAGAGCGGCATATCTGTCGCGGGATGCCGATAAGAGTCTCGTTAGATTCTCCGCTAGTTCCGGCATGCTAGCCAACCACCGGAACATCTCGCTCCAATCGGATCGACTGAACTCCCAACGGCAGCGCGTTAATCGGTCTAAGTGTTTCCTGATCTTCCACGAGACCGAGTCGGTGAAGAAAGAAGAAGTAACAACGGTGACGGCGTCGAAATTTGATCCCTTTACCGGCGCCAGCGACCTCACCACTTCAACGCCTATGCGTTTCCCTGAAGAATAGCGTTTGCACTGTAACAGTATTCGCGTCATAAACGTATCTTTGCCCCCGATGGCAACGAGATCAATTCCTCCGTCCTTCGAAGAGTGAGTCAGTTCAACATCGTACCCGCAATCGCGGAGAGATTCAGCCACAAGACCCTCGAAATCTCGCGGACTCAAGCTGTAAATCTCTCCGCGAAATCGCGCAAGCGCTTTGTACAAGCGAACCGCTCCAGCTTCAGACGCTATGTTAATGGCGTTAGCTTCGGAGAGACTTGGTTCGTCGCCCATATTGAACTCCAACATTTTATCGAGCAGCGATTGAAGTCCTTGAAGGTACGATACGGTAAAGTCCGCCGGCGACCGCAAGCCCAGCGCAGCGGGAAGAACACAGTCCCGACTTAGAACTGGTAAGATGGTGACATTCCCAATAGGGGCTTCATGGCTTATCGCGGTTTCTATTTCCTTCATCACCCACCGAGACTTCAGAGAGTCCGGGGTCAAAACCGGGATGAAGTAGTTGACGTCGGATATCGCATCCTTAAGACGCTGATCGAATCGAACGCTAGACACCGGTGCGCTAGTAGCAGGAATAATAGAGCTCATAGTCTCAGTCGGGTATCCGTGCTTTTCCAGATCCGAAGCAAGTTGCGCGGCGAAACCGGTATCCTGGGAGGCGTGACTAACAAAAACCGAAGACATTTCAATAACCGTCCTTCTATAGACCTCGAGCACCGACCAGTGCATTATACCCTATGAATGATTACATCTTTCCGACTCTCTTGCTCCAGAAGCTGCCTTCAAATCATCTCTCTGGCTGAGGTTTTTGATGCTATGCCAAGCGCTTGGCTTTTCGTGAAAAATCGTTTCTTGCTTTGCTCGATTCAGACTTCAAATTCTCTTCAGTAAAAAGGCGTTATGGATGAGACGTCATGGATACTGGCTCGCTCGGAAGGCGCTTTGGGATTGCCACCCTTTCCGGCGTTTGGCGTTCCTTACTTTAGCCAATGATTCACATCCTCAATGACGTTTCGACTTCGTAAGCAGATAGGCCGCTCGGAACCTCTCAACCGCTTGCAGCATCAGGCGGCGATCGGATGGCTTCGATCGTAGCTCCTTATCACAGTACCGGTTGGATATGAGAAAAGGGCGACCCGGGCATGAGCCGCCCCTCAACTAAAGAAATGCTGAAACGCTCACGTGCAAACCTGGAAATCCGGACTCATCAATCCGCGTACGAATGAAGTCCCGGCAACAGGTAGCTCACGCCTAGCCATGTGAAGATCACCAGCGCGAAGCCGAGCACCGCGAAGTACGCGCTCTTTCTTCCCCTCCATCCGTGCGCGATGCGCGTGTGCAAATAACCGGCGTAAGCCATCCACGAGACGAATGCGCCCGTCTCCTTGGAATCCCATCCCCAGTACCTGCCCC
This sequence comes from Blastocatellia bacterium, assembly GCA_023265195.1. Lineage (GTDB taxonomy): Bacteria > Acidobacteriota > Blastocatellia > UBA7656 > UBA7656 > QHVH01. Next base: position 4,437 of record JAHFUG010000019.1, read on the forward strand.
ATGACTCATTCGCCCACACGGCGCCGGTGATCAGAAGCATCGTGAGAAGGGCTATGCAAATGCCCACGGTCTTATAGAGCAACCCATCCAGTGAGTTGAGAGCGGGCAGCGAGTTGTTGACCTCTTCGCGTTTTCTGGTCAGCAGCCACACCATCAGCAACGCCACGAACAGGCCAAACAGCGCGCCATACTCAACGGGGTTGGAATTGAAACTGATCTTCAGCCCCGCCCCCTGCGAGGTTACCCAGTTCTGCGCGACCCGAAGCTGTTGGGCCGGCGCAACCTGCTGCTGCATCTGTTTCGTCAGCCACGGCGCAAACTCGTTGTACGCGCGATCCGGGATGTTGAGAGGCAGCTTATTGGCGTTGACTATGTGATAGCTCACCAATCCCAGCACCAACCCCTGTAGAATGGTCGCGCCGTAAAACAGACGCCAGCCCAGCTTTCGTTGCTTCTCGTCCCGGCTCTGCCATTGCATTATGAAGAGCGCCAGCGATGCGAGACTAATCAATAGCGTCAACACCATCAGCGGCCCCACGCCCGGCAACGTCGCGCGCAACGGGATCGAGGTCTTGTCGATCGCCAGCGACATCCCGTACGTGGCGTGGCCGGGAACCTCGAAGTGGCCGGACATCGGTGACGAATTAACGGTGCAGAGAACCAATACGCCAAAGAGCAGCACGGCGATCGCCATCGCCTCCGAGCGCAAACCGTCCTTTAATAGATAAGCGAATGCGATTCCGAAGCTCATCAGCGCGACGCCGTAGGCCACGGTTGCGATCGAAACGTGAATGGGCCGCCAGTAGCTGTCCAGTATCGGTTGAAGCGTTCGAATCTCATTGCCCAACGCGATGCCCAGCGTCAATACCACCGAAAGCACGGGCATGGAAAGCGCGCCGAGCAATCGGTATTTCGGTTTTCTGATAACGATCAAGGTCGCGAGAGCGGCTCCGCAGCAGAAACCAAGCGTGAGGGCGTGAAGGTTGTCGAGTGGATAGTACCGCCACACTTTGCCCGCGATCCATCCTTCCTTTTCGCCCGCCTCGATCCAGCGAATCATCCAGCCGGACAAGTTGAAGCTATAACCCAACATCACCGTCCACAGGCCGAAGCGGGCAAGGACCTCTTCCTTCACCCAGAGATTCGTGACCAGCAGTACGGACGCGCTGATGTAACAGACGAGCGCAAGCACGGTGAGAGCGCCGTCATAAAGGAACCCATGCTCCCCGAATTTTAGTCTCGTTAATATGAACACGAGCGCCAGCGCGATAGGCGCCAGAACCGGCCAAAGCCCGGCGAGTTTGGCGGGGAGGCTCAGGCTGAGCTCGGGCGCGAGCGCTTCCGGTCTCTTTATGACTTCACTCATTGTCGGCTCCTCTCTTTACGGATAATGATTCGGCCAGTGAATTGAAGCGGGCTTCGAAGCCCAGTTTATTCCGGTTCGTGTTACCCCCGAGATAAATGTGCGCCGCTTCGCCCTCACCCGCGGGCTCGATCACCGCCCAAACTCTCTGGTGCGAAAAAAGAAAAACACCACACAACGACAGCACTAACAAGATGAATCCGGTGTATACGGGAAGGCGTCCGGGGTCGTACTGCACAGTCAAAGTGTGCGCGGTCGCGACTTTCTCAAAATCCTTGAGCAAGAATTTGTAGCCGGCCACCGTCATCACGTCCTCCGCCTCCTTGCCGTTCTGCTTAACGAACTCCTCGGTCTTGGCGGCAGTAAACGCAAACGCGCCTCGGACCTTGCCGTCAGGCGACGTAACCTGCAATTGAGCGGCGGGGTTGTTGTAATCTCCGGATTCGGTGGCGGGCTTCCCTCCTTCGATAATGAAATCGGGATAGAAATTCACGTAATCCAAGTGACCCACGCCGGGCACCTCCGCGCCGTCGTTTCGCTTGATCTTGACCTCTTTGGTCTCGCCCCCGCCGGTGGGAGCAATCTGGAGCGTAATCTCGCGCGCGTTGCCTCGCGCCTGAAAGAAAGATTGAAAGAAGCGGTAGCCTGCGTGATCGAAGGGTTCGTTCAAGTGTACAAGCCCCTGGACCTCACGGCCCCGATCTTTGATCTTAATCCAAGTCAGCCAATCCTGAGTGTTGCTGGCGTCGAGTCCGCCTTCCGGACGAATCAGCGTCTGCTGGATGTCCTGACACTCGACGTCGAAGGGAAGCTGTGCGCTTCCCATGTGATCGCCGTCAAGCTGAACCTCCCGAGTGACGAATGTATTGGACGATTTGTTCGGCATCAATTCCATGACGCCACCCACACTCAGCTTGCTGGTGATAAAGCCGCCGGTGAAAATGGTCAGCAGCGCTACGTGAACCGAGTAAGCGCCGAGCCGGTTCCAGACGTTTTTCTGAGCGAACACCGTGGTCCGGCCGCCTTCCTCCGCTACTTTTGGCCTGAATCCCTGCTTGCGAAATGCGCCGGCTATTTCTTCGGCGACGGATTTGGGCCGCTCGGCTTTTTGCGCGTCGGCGTTGAACGTTTGCGCCTGAATGAACTTCGGCGACGCGGTGCGCTTCGGCTTCACTACGTATTGCCAGGCGGCGGGGAATCTATCGATCGAAGCGAGAATGATATTCAGTCCGGTAATCGCCAGAAACAGCGCGAAATACCGGGAGTGGTAGATGTTGAAGAAGCCGAGCTTGCCGTAGACGTACTTTTGCGCGGGCGTTAATCTCGCATAGTACTCGGCGAACTTATCGACGTCGGTCTGGACGATCAGCATGCCGATCATCGCGCAGGCTAGCACGATCATCAGCATCGTGACTCCGAAGCGAACCGAACTGAGCAGGCCTAGCCCTTTATCGAGGACCGAGTCCCCCTTCTTCGCCCGGATCTTGACTGTCGGAGCGCCAGCCGCCACGGACTTAGGATTAGCAGCCGCTTCGCTCTCTGAAGTTGCCATAGGTTTTTCCTGATGCTGGATTAGTTATTAATGCCGCTCACTTAAGAGCTGTCCGTGATTCTAGCAACCGCGAATTTAGCAGTCAATCCAGCGGCAGTTGTAACGTTTCGCGAAGAAAAGCCATCCCCCATTCAGGTTTCGAGCAGCTACGGCGTGAAGACTCACTTCGCTGGCTCGGACGGGCGAATTTCCACGCAGCTTGGCAGCGCGCGCGGATGCATTTCCAGCAGATTGACTACAACTACGGCGACGTCTTCCGCCAGGAGTTTCCAGGTGGTCGCCGGGTCGAGTTCGCTCCTGCTGGCGAACGTCGTATTGATCGAGCCCGGCATGACATAGCTGACGCGAATGTGATCGTACCTGACTTCCTGCATCAACGCTTCGGAAAAACCGACCAGTCCGAACTTCGACGCATTGTACGCTCCACCGCCCGGAAATGCGTTCTTGCCGGCGAGGCTTCCTATATTAATGATGTAGCCTCCGCCCCTCCGCTTCATCAGTGGAATGACTTCATGACAAAAGTGGAAGACGCCCGATAAGTTCGTCTCAATCGTAGTTCTCCATTCTTCCACGGGCATGTTCTCGACGTGGTTTCGCGAGCCAACGCCGGCGTTGTTTATCAGGATGTCGACGCCGCCGAACGCCTTCTCGGCTTCGAGCACCGCCGTCCGGACTTGATCGTAATTTCGGACGTCGCAAACGCAGCCCGCGGCCCGATCCCCGAATTCTTTTCGCAGAGACTCGACGACCTCTGAAACCTTGGTTTCATTCCTGGCGCAAATAAAGACATTCGCGCCACGTTCGGCAAGGGCTCGCGCACAAGCGAGCCCGACGCCGCGAGTGGCCCCGGTGACGACCGCGATCTTGTTTGCGAGTTGAGTCATTTCTTCTTACCGCCACAAGCGAGAGTACGGAATTGGGGAATTGATGATTGATGAACCAGGCAGCTAAACCGCAATTCGCGATCCGCAATCCATAATCTGCATTCATCAATCATCAATCATCAATCATCAATTCCCATTCATCAATTCCCCAATCATCAGGCTCAATGCAGAAACGTAAAGAACCTGGCTGCGCTCAGCTTGGCGCGCGACAGACGAATGCGCGCGCGGGCGAACACTTCCTTTTGCTCGACCTCGGCGAGAATCGAGTAAGCCACCGGCGTGACAAGCAACGTCAGCAGAAGACACAAGCTCTGCCCTCCTATGATGGTGACGGCGATAGCCGACCGTTGGGCCGATCCCGCGCCAATACCGATGGCGGTCGGTATCAGTCCCGCGATTATGGACAGCGTCGTCATTAGAATCGGCCTCAGCCGCACGTGATTGGCGCGAACGATCGCTTCGCGCAACGGCAGCCCTTCCTCGCGAAGTTTGTTCGTGTAGTCGACTTGAAGTATGCCGTTTTTCTTGACGATACCCAGCAACAACAGCACTCCGAGCGCGCTCCAAAGATTGAGGGTGCGTCCGGTGAGCCACAGCGAAAAAAGCGCGAACGGAATCGACAGAGGCAAGCTGAGCATGATCGTGAACGGATGCAGGAAGCTCTCGAACTGAGCGGCCAGCACCATATACATGAAGATAGAAGCCAGAAGGAAAGCGATTATCAGGTTAGTAGTGGTTTCATCCAGCACCTTGACCGATCCCAGAAACTTATAGGTGTATCCGGCCGGCAGGTCCACCTTTCTAATCTCTTCGGCGGTGGCTCGAGCGGCGGCGTCCAGCGGAAAGTCGGGCGCGTTATTGGCGTTGACCGATACCTGAAACTGCCGGTTGAACCGCTCGATGCGAGAGGGACCCACACCGCGCTGGATCGTGGCGAGACTATCCAGCCTCACCTGTCCGACTTTTGTGGAAGGGATCATCAGGCGCGCGAGCACCCCTTGATCGCGCTGTTGTTCGGGCAGAAGTTGAATCGTGACCGGGTACTGTTCGTCGCCTTCTTTATATGTCGAGATTTGATCTTCGCCGGCTATCATCAGTCGAACCGCGCCGGCGACGTCGCCCGCACGCACGCCGAGATCGGAAGCCCGCTGGCGATCGATCTTGACTTGAAGCTCGGGATTGTTCAGGTTCAGGCTTGCTTCAACGTCGAGCAGCCCGGCAACCGTCCTCATCCCATCGGAAACCTGTTTCGCCTTTTCGGCCGCCGCCTGAAGGTCCGGGCCGAGGATCAGGGCTCTAATGGGAAAGTACATTTCTCCGCCGCCCAGAGCCGACGGTATGATCACCTTGCTGCGAAGGTTCTTATATTCAGCGGTGATTTTTCTAATCTTCGCGGCGACGTCGAGACTGGAAGCCGTGCGCTTCTTTACGTCAACCATCCGAACATAGACATGGTTATGGTTGGACGTACCCTCGTGAATGAATGGGTTCACGAACTCCACTTCAGGCAACTCGGCTATTCGATTCGCGACTTCGACCGCCAATTTTGAAGTCCCCGGTATGGACGTGCCCTCGGGCCAGTTCATGGATATCGACAGCTCGCTCTGGTCATCCGGCGGAATCCAGTCACGTCCCACCATTCTGTTCAGGGGAAAGGTTAATGCGAAAGTCACCACGGCTATCAAAACAACCACCTTCCGGTGATTGAGCGACCAACCGAGCATTCGTCCGTAGGAACGGTCGATCCATCCAAAGAAACGCGAATCCTTGGATGTGTGCTCGCCTGGCTGTTCAAGGGCCGCCTCGTCCGCCGCCCTGCCGGATTCGACCCGCGATTCTTCTCGCTTGCGAGCCAGCCGCTTGAGCATTCTCGAACTCAGCATCGGGGTCAGCGTAAAACTGACCAACATCGACACCATAACCGAAAAGGCCATTGTCCAGCCGAACTGGTTGACGTAGCGTCGGGCGTAGCCGGTCATGAATGCGATCGGCACGAAGATAACTACAAGCGAAATGGTCGTCGCCAATACGGCGAGCGTGATTTCCTGGGTCGCTTCAATGGCCGCCCGCTTGGGCTCGGCGCCCTTCTCCTCGATGTAGCGCACGATATTCTCTAGCACGACGATCGCGTCGTCGATCACTATGCCCACGGCCAGGGTCAGAGCGAGCAACGTCATGTTGTTCAAGGTGAAATCCATAGCCTTGAGCAGAGTGAACGTGGCGACTATTGAAGTAGGAATCGCCACGGCCGCGATCAGAACCGACCTGAGATTGCGGATGAATAACAGCACGACCAGGCTGGCCAGCAGGCTGCCAAAAAGCAGATGTTCTTCGAGAGAAGCGACGGAAGCATTGATGAAGACTGATTGATCCCGAATTATTCTGGTCGTTACGCCGGGCGGCAGCGATTTCTTGATCTGCTCGAGTTTGTTCTTGACCGCCGCGATTATCTTCACCGTGTTGGTCCCTGACTGCCGCCTGACATCGAGCGAAACAGCCTGCTTGCCCTCGAGGCTATTCCAGGTGGTCGGCTCGGCGAAGCCATCCTCGACGCGGCCGATATCTCTTATGCGCACCGGCGTCCCGCCGACGTTGGTGACGATGATGTCCTTGAACTGGCCTATGGCGTCTATTCGGCCAAGCGTGCGCACGCCAAGCTCGGACTCGCCGCGAATTATCCGGCCGCCCGGTATCTCGACGTTTTCGTTCTGCACGGCCCGCTGAAGCTGGTTGATGGTTACGCCATAGGCGTTGAGCTTTTCCGCGTCGGCGAGGATTCGGATGTTTCGGTCGACGCCGCCGGTCATGCTGCACTCGCCCACTCCATCAACGGTCTCGAGAACGCGCTTGATCTGTTTGTCGGCGATCTCGGTCGTCTCGCGCAGGCTACGGTCGCTGGCGACTACAATCGAAATGACAGGGTCCGAATCCGGGTCGGCCTTCTGAATGATCGGGGGAAGAATATTCGGCGGGAGGTGACGTATGGCGCCGGCCACTTTCTCACGGACGTCCTGGGCGGCGCTTTCGATATCGCGTTCGAGCACGAATTTAAGGGTAATTCTGGAGCTGCCTTCACTCGAGTTGGAGTTTAGCTCATCGAGTCCGCTGATGGTGCTTACGGCTTCTTCAAGCGGAAGGACGACTTGAGTGGTTACTTCCTCCGAGGTTGCGCCAGGCAGCTTGACATTGACCGTAACGGTGGCCGGATCCGCCTTTGGAAACAGATCGACGCCGAGATCGCGAAATGAGAAGACGCCGAGCACGACCAGGAAGCTAATCAGCATGACCGCGAACACGGGTCTTTTAACGCATACCTCCGCAAGTGTCATCGCCTTCTCCTTACTTAACCGCTTCGATCGTGGCCTTGTCTCTCAGGTCCTGCCCCTTCTCCGCGATGGCTACTCTTTCGCCCTCCTTGAGGCCCTCGAGAACTTCGACTTCGGCGCCTGCTCTTTCTCCGACCTTGACTTCCTTCTCCTTCAACACGGCGCCCTCGACCGCGTATATCTTGTAAACCCCGTACACGTATTGCAGCGCTTCCTGAGGCACGAAGAGACCGCTCTCCATCTTGTCCGAAGGTATCGTAGCTTTCACGAAGAACCCGGGCTTGAGAAGGCCCTCGCGGTTTTCGACAAGCGCTTCGACTTCAAACGAGCGAGTCTGCTGATCGACCGAGGGATTGATTCGAGAAATCTTTCCCTGAAACGTCTTGCCCGGGTGCGCTTCCACGGCGATAGTGACTACCTGACCGGTCTTGACCCAGTTCGCCATTTTTTCGGGCACCTTGAGCCGGACTCGGAGTGGATCGACGTTTACTATGAGGAAGACCGGTGATTGCACTTTGAGATATTGGCCCGCCGTAACGTTGCGCTCCTTCACACGCCCCGCGAAGGGAGCGCGAATAGTCGTGTCGGTGACCTTCTTCTTCGCCAGCTCGGTTGTAGCCTTGTATTGGGAGACCTGGGCCTGAATATTCTCGATCGATTGTACGGCGAGGTCATAGGTCGCCCTGGCCGCTTTGTAACGGGATTCGGCTTCATCGAAGTTCTGCTTAGGCACGAGTCCCTGATCGTACAACGCCTTTGCGCGGTCGTACTTCTGTTGAGCGTCGTTCAAATCCGCCTGAGCCTTTTTGACTTCGGCAGCGTCGTTGATGTCTTTTAGATCGCTCCCGTCTCTTAGACCGAGCCTTGCACGCGCCTGCTGCAAGAAAGCCTTTTGCTGCTCGAGCGTGAGTTGAAGCTCGATCGGAGACACCCTCACCAGCGGTTGGCCTTTGACGACGCTGTCACCCACGTCGGACAGCACTTCTTCAACTCGTCCTTCCACCTCCGAGCTGACAGTGACTTCTTCGTACGGAAAAAGAGAACCTACCGATTCGACGTCGCGCCGAATCTGCTTCAAGTCGACTTGAACAACACGCACCGGAATCGCTCGCGCCACGGTTGCGGCGTCAACCGGCTTGCCGCTCGTTCCTTTCGAACACGACGCGCACGTCAACGCCGCCGCAAGAATGATTGCATTAACTAATGATCGACGGTGGAGCCGGACATAATACAAAGGCTCGCACCCGTCATTCTGTTGATAACCCATCTGGTAACCTCTCACGCGTTTCCTTGTCCTCCCGAGCATATGCCTGGCTTGCATAAACACCTTGTTCATCATAACCCAAAAGACAATAAGTCTTCTACGCAACGCCGAGCCGAGCCGTTACAATCGCGATCCTGCTCGTGGCAGTCTCACCCACTCACAAAAGAGAGAAACCCAATTGCTTGGCGAGGCGATACAACAAGGGGACTGGAAGGCCGACTACATTGTGATAATTGCCGGCTATCTCCTCGACGAACACGGACGCCCTGCCTTGTATTGCGTAGCCGCCGGCTTTGTCGAACGGCTCGCCAGTAGCGACATACCAGTCGATCTCCTGGTCGGCCAGCTTCGCCATTCGAACAAGGGTCTTGTCGAAATCGGCGACTTCCCGATGACTGCCGCCGTCAATGAGCGACAGGCCCGTCATTACGGCGTGCCACCGTCCGGAGAGTTGGCGAAGCATCGCTCGCGCCTCTTTTTCGTCAGCCGGCTTGCCAAGAAGCTTTCCATCCAGGACCACGATCGTGTCGGCCCCAATGAAAAGACCGTCTTTGAAGTTCCTGGCCACGTCAACTGCTTTAGCCCTCGCCAGACGCATGATATAATCCGCGGGCGCTTCGGCATGAAAGGGCAGTTCATTCACTGCGCCGGCGATTACTTCGAATTCTATTCCGGCTGCCGCAAGAAGCTCGGATCTTCGAGGAGATGTTGAAGCCAGAACAATCCTGGTTTTCTTAGGTTGAACGATCATGATTTGTCGGCCTATCCGCCTGAGAGGTAACGAAACAGCGGGGCATTATAGCACAAAGCCATTATTTCCGAATGACCGGATTGAATGGCGGATACACCTTCGGTATGGAGGATGAACGTTGCGTAGAAAAGTCTCTCTTTTGACCACAATCACATTCGTCGCGCTTCTGGTTTTGCAGAACTATGGGTGCTCAAGGTCTCGGGCTTCGGAAGCAATCGAGCCCGACGATCCGTTTCATCCCGACCTGAACGAAGCGAGGCTAAAAGAACGACTGGGTGAAGATGACGGGTACGCATTCGCCGTCATGTACGGAGGCGACATCCACGGCAGCCTCGAAACCTGTGGCTGACCGTCCCACCCTATGGGTGGGCTGGCACGGCGTGTCGGCTATATCAAGTCGTTCAAGCTTAGATCGAACCAGGAGGTTCCGGCCCTTTTTGTGGACGCCGGGAACCTCTTCACCGACGATAAGGCCATTGGCAACCAGTTACCGGCTGATGGAGTAGCAAAGAACCGTTGGGTGACGCGGAGTTACGGTAAGTTCAATCACGACGCCGCGAACGTCACGTACAATGACTTTGTCTACCTAACGGAACTGTTCAAAAAGGACGGTTACAAGCAGCGTGTTGAGGAATATCCCTTCATCAGCAAGATAATCTCCGCGAATGTTCACCCGCTTGACAAGAATCTTGAAGCCCCGGCCCCTTATATTATTCGCGAGATCACTTTGCAGCGCGCGAAGCCTGGGGGAAAAATCAGAGTTGGCATTACGGGATTCACTGAAGCCAAGCCTGTTGTCAGCGGGGATAAGGCCGTTCAGACGGCGGGATTTGAAATCGAGGATCCGTTTGCCGCCGCCAAACGCATCATTCCCGAGATAAAGAAGAAAGCCGATTACGTCATCGCATTGGCTTACATGCCGCAAGCAGACGCCCAACGCCTCGCCACGGAAGTGCTCGGCATCGACACCATTATTGCGGCGCATCAGTTGAGCGTTCAGGAAGAGCCGGCGCGCTTCAACCAAACCACCGTTACTACTTCCTTCTACCAAACCAAGTTCCTCGGGGAGCTCAGGTACTATCTTAGAGGTGATGGTGTAATCGAGAACCAGAAGAACCGGTACATTGGTCTGGATGACGCGATACCGGACGATCCCAACGCCGCGGAGTTAGTAGCGGAAGCGCACACGGAGTTCACTAACGAGTTGAACAAAGCCCAGCAAAACCAGCAAGCGGCCGTTACCGCCGCGGACACCGCGATCCTGAGCGGGAAGTCTCTTTACGTGGGCGGCGACGCCTGCACGGCTTGCCACCAGAAAGAGGCCCAAATCTGGCAAAAGAGCGGCCACGCTCATGCAATGGAGACATTGCAGAGAAGGAACCAGCACCTCGATACGGACTGCGTTAAATGCCATGTGGTCGGATACCAAAAGGGCGGATTTCAAGCGCTCTACTCTACGCCGCAGTTCGCCAATGTTCAGTGCGAAGCTTGTCACGGTCCCGGAAGAGTCCATTCGGAGAACCCCCAGAAAGGCTATGGTTTCATGCCGACTCCGGCGGGATGCGTGAGTTGTCACACGCACAACAACAGCCCGGATTTCAATTTCGCGGCGTATTGGCCAAGGATCAAGCACTGAGCATCGAGCCCTATGACGAATCTAATGTCATTCCTCCCTATTCTGTTGCGCAAAGTGGACTCTCCAGAGGCGCGGCAGCAAGCGGTTTTCACCGCGTGGGCGGTATGCGTCGGAAAACACTTGCGAGAGTCGACATCTCCGGTCAAGCTCGAAGGAAAGACGTTGATAATCGCCGTACGAGACTCGACTTGGAAGAATCAGTTGAGCCGCATGACCGGCCAAGTGCTATTCAGGCTTAACTCGCTGATCGAGACGTCTCTGGTTACCAGGATCGAGTTTGTCATCAACCCAAATCTGGTTGACCAATCTCGCCGCGAAGCCCCCTCAATCCGATTCAAGTCACCCGAAAAGCAAGCGGGCCCTTTGCGTGAAAGCGCCGGATTGATTCCCGATCCCGAGATGCGTGACGCGTTCCTGCGAGCCGCCGGGAAGTGTCTTGACAGGAGGGCGAAGTGACCGATTCAGACGGGGAATCCGTAATCGAATTGCGAGGGCTAACCAAGGACTTTCAAATCGGCTTTTTGAAGAAGAGAACGGTTCGGGCGCTCGATAACTTGGACCTCACGGTAGCTCGCGGTGAAATCTTCGGTTTTCTTGGACCCAATGGCGCCGGCAAGACTACCACTCTCAAGCTGCTAATGAACTTGATCTTCCCGACCGCGGGCTCCGCCAGGATACTTGGCCGATCCGTTGAGGACACTGCAACGCGCGCCCGGATCGGCTACCTCCCTGAGAACCCGTACTTCTACGACTATCTTACCGGCCGAGAGTTGTTGAACTATACGGCGGCGCTGTTTGGGATCTCGCCAGGCGGTACAAAGAAGAGATCAGAACAATTGCTGCGGATGGTTGGATTGACTTCTGAACAGGCGGATCGACAGCTTAGGAAATACTCTAAGGGTATGCTGCAAAGAATTGGAATCGCTCAGGCTCTGGTCAACGACCCTGAAGTTGTGTTTATGGATGAACCGATGTCGGGGCTCGATCCTATGGGACGCCGCGAGGTTAGGGATTTGTTGCTGTCGTTGGGCGAGCGAGGAAAAACGGTGTTCTTTTCATCGCACATTCTCTCCGACGTGGAAACTCTCTGCGATCGCGCGGCCATCCTGAACCAGGGCAAGCTGGTTCAATGTGGAACCGTTGAAGAGTTGACCGGCGGCAAGCAATCGACTCTTGAAGTCATAGCCAAGGGCGTTGAATCTTCGGCGGTTGGAGCGCTTTTGGAAAACGTTCCGCACGTTGTTTCAGTCAACCCAACGCCAAACGGCGTCCACATAATCTTGAGCGACGACACTGGGCTCGAGGCCACGATCTCTTTCATTAGGTCTCGCGGCGGAAAGCTTGTCTCCGTCAATGCGAGCCGCGCCTCGCTCGAGGACGTGTTCTTCAACGCCGAGCGGAGACTATAAACATTGCCGCCCGGAAATCGGCGCCTACAAGTCGCGGGCTATGGCGCACGGGGTTTCGCACTCCTGGCGTTGATCTCGTGTTGTTCTTCTTCGTCCAGTCGAGCGTTCGGCGGCGCCTGGATGCCCTCGTCAGCCGCTGTGCAGGATGATCCAGCGCGTCTTCTGGCCTCCGTGATTGACGGCCTTCAGCACAAATACTCTCGCCTGCAATCCATCTCGGCCGATTTCCTACAGACTTATGTCGGTGGAGACGGCCGGGTCATCGCCGAGCGAGGCCGTGTCTTGCTGAAGCGGCCGGGCAAAGCCCGCTGGGACTATATCGAGCCTGAGAAGAAAGTGTTCGTATCGGACGGCCGGGTAATCTTCTTCTATGTCTCGGGCGAACGAGAGGCGCTACGATCGAGCGTCCGAGAGTCTCGGGATCCACAGATTCCATTCCTGTTCCTCCTTGGCCGCGGAGACCTGCGGCGAGATTTTTCGCGGATCGAAATCACAAACGAAGCTCCGTCTGAGCGCGGCGGGCTGGTTCTGCTTCTGTTTCCTCGAAAGGCTCCGGATGAATTCAAGCAATTGCTGGCGGAGGTCAATCCATCTACGTTCTCCGTTACCCGGCTGGTGATCTTCAAACGAAACGGCGCAAGAATGAGCTTTTCCCTCTCAAACGTTAGAGAAAATCAAGCGGCGCCGGATGATCAATTCACGTTCAAACCACCGCCCGGGGTTACAATAAGACCAGGCTCCTGAAATCCGAACCACCTGCACGGAGCCGTTTCTCCTAATATTCAACCACGAAACAATCGAAGAGAACACTTCATCTTTCAAAGGCGCGTCGTCAATCCAAAGGCGCGCCGTCAATTTGCGAAAAAGCGCGATCAGCATTCAGCCGTCGGCGATCAGCTAGTCTAGCGGTCAGCTTTTTGGATTAGTTCAGTGAGCACGCGTTTGACGTCAACGACGCGGTGAGAAGTTTAGCTCATAGGCATTTGTATTTGGGAACCAACTTGTTGTCATTCTTATTTCCATAAGGGCTAACTGATCAGATCGAGCATTGACGACTTCAGGGATTCGGCCCCACTGCCGGTGTCGGCGCCGAAATCCGCAAGGCGGAGCATGAGATTGTTTCGATTCGTGGCGTAGGCTAAGGCGTCATGGAGGCTAACGAACCCTTCGCGCGTCAGGCCCTCCAGGACATGGTCGAACGTCTGCATGCCCTCGAGCTCGCCATCCGCCATCGCATCATAAAGCGACTTGCCATCGCGATCACCCTTCTCTATATAGTCGCGCGTCCGAGCGTTGGATTTCAGTATTTCAATCGCCGCTATTCGGCCATTTCCGTCAGCCCGCGGAAGCAATCTCTGTGAGACGATGAACTTGAACGAGTTAGACAGTCTCGTTCGAATCACGTGCTCTTGATCGGTTGGGAAAAGGCCGACCATTCGGCCGACCGTCTTGGGCGCGTCGGTTGTATGAAGAGTTGATAGAACGAGGTGGCCCGTCTCGGACGCTTCCAGGGCCACTTCCAATGTATCGCGGTCTCGAATTTCCCCAACAAGAATGACCTTCGGAGCCTGCCTGAGCGCCGCCCTTAGCGCGTGCGCGAAATTATTCGTGTCCGCGTGAAGCTCGCGCTGGTGCACGGTCGATTTCTTATGCCGGTGCATGAACTCGATCGGATCCTCGATGGTGACTACGTGATAGTATTTGGTTTCATTGATCAGGTCGATTATCGCGGCCAATGTCGACGATTTTCCCGATCCCGTCGGCCCCGTGACCAGAACGACGCCGTTCTTGAGATCCGCGATTGCCTTCAATTGATCCGGCAGACCCAGATCCGCGAAACTCGGTATGGCGTTAGGCACGACGCGCATCACAATGGCGATCGTTCCGCGCTGCTTGAAGATATTCACTCGAAAACGAGAGAGTCCCTGAATACTGAATGACAAATCCGCCGAACCCGACTTCTCGAGCGACTCCCTCGCCGTGGTTTGATTGCCGATCAACGCATTTGCTATGCCTTCCGTGTGCGCAGGCGTCAATATGTCAATGCCCGGAATCTTGACCGGGGTCAGTTGGCCTATCAGCTCGACCTGCGGCGGCCGTCCGGGCGAGAAGATCAAATCGGATATCTGGTTTGAGACAGCAAGCATCTGCTGAATCATCTGCGCAAAGTTCAACGTAGACATGCCTTCAGCCCTTCCGGCGGCGCGGAGCGCGAGTCCATAAGAGATCGGGGTGGGATCGATACTGTGAGGGCAGCGGTGTAAAAGGATTTTGAGTGGCGCTCAGAGTCGCATACGTTCAAGCGCTCTCTGGAGTATTAACAACGGCGCCTCCGGTGTCAACAGCCGGGCCGTTCCGCTCTCTTGCGCCGGTCCGCCGGTTGGCCCTTTGCCCCCGAAGCGTGGAAGGCGCTAGAATCGGGGCGCATGAAAGAGCCACAATTCATTCCTCTAACAAGCTATCGCGAATATCCTCCGGACGAGATGAAACGCCGAGCCGCCTCTTTTAGAAGCGAAATGGAGCGGCGCCGGACGGTGCGTTACTTCTCCAGCCGGCCCGTTTCCCGTGAGGTCATTGAAGACTGCCTGCTGGTGGCCGGCAGCGCTCCCAGTGGAGCGAACCTACAACCATGGCGATTCGTCGTCGTGAGCAACCCTGACATGAAACGCCAGATCAGGGAAGCCGCCGAAACGGAAGAGCGCGAGTTCTATCATCATCGAGCGCCGGCCGAATGGCTGGAAGCGCTTGCTCCGCTGGGCACCGATGAACACAAGCCTTATCTGGAGACGGCTCCCTTCTTGATCGTCATATTGGGCCAGACGTATGGCGTGCTGCCCGATGGAAGAAAGGTGAAGAACTACTATGTAACCGAATCGGTAGGTATCGCAGCCGGAATGTTGATCGCGGCTATCCACAACGCGGGACTCGTTTCGCTGACGCATACGCCCAGTCCAATGGGATTTCTACAGAGCATTCTCAACCTGCCCGTAAACGAGCGGCCATTTCTGATCCTGGTCGTAGGGTATCCGGCGGACGACGCTACGGTGCCCGTAATCAGCAAGAAGTCAATTACTGAAATAGCTACTTTCCTTTGACCGGCCTTCTCGGCGGTGGCGTAGTTGTGTGTTGCTGAGACAGGAAAGAAGAGTTTCTCGCAAAGACGCAAAGATCGGCGCAAAGGCCGCGAAGCAGCCTTGCAAGAAAAAAGTAGTTGGACGCGATGAACCGCCTAAAGGCCGCATAAACCGCTGCGAGGCGGCGCCGCAACAAGAAGCCCGCCCGCAAAGCAAACCCGACGATCTCATTTTTCCCGGCCGGCTTGTTTGCGGCCTTTGCGCCGAACTTTGCGTCTTTGCGAGAAACTCTTTCTTCCCGATTTGGCCGTGGACGGAGCTTGTTCCGAAGAACAACACTCTATGACCCCACTACCCCTTCCTATAACGACATCATCGAATCCAGATGCGTGTTAGTTCTGAGAAGGCATTCGCCAGCTAATCTCAAAACGGCAGAGCGGATCCCGCTTGCCTGAACACGCCGTGTGTCTCACCTGCACGTCTTGCGCGCCGGTTACTTCCACTGAAGCCTGGTAGAAGGCCTGCGCAACCTTGCAGACTTCGGGAATCGACGGAGGCTGCAAGACTTCGACAATGCACTGAGTGTCCCCAATCGGCGTCACTCTCATTTCGCCCGGGTCATTCATCATACTGTGGAGAGGTATCATGTTGTTCAACACGGCGATGGGACTCCTTGCCTTGAAAACCTTATAGACGCTGTCGAGGGAAAGCCGCGCGGAGTGATGACCCACCGCGGCGTATATTGATTCGTCTCCGCCAGCAGTCACCTGGCATATCGCGATCACAAGCCGATGATAAAGGTCGATTGGATACCACGCCGTATCGAGGATCATCTTTAAGGCGAGTTGGTCGGCGGGCGGCATGGAGTCGATCAGTTCAGACAGCTTCTCATCGCCGTAGTGTTGCTTTACGAAGGCTGTCTTGAGACTGATCTTGCTCCCTTTAACTCTCGACATACAATTATGATCCTTTGTTCTTAACCAGTTTTTTTCGGGAGGCGCCTGAGACATAGGGGCGTGCTTAGAATCTAGAATAAGAACAGGAGCGAGACAAGACTATTCTGGGTGAACGCTATCACCTTCACTTGCTCGGATGCACTTCATTGACTCCAACATTCCGCTGCATTCCAGCTCGAGCGTTGCGAGACGGTACAGACCGAGGTCTGCTTCGAAGCGTTAGAATCGCCGTCAACGCCAGTCATCATCAACGCGAAAGCAATTAGTCTCATTCTCGAGCCATCCCCGGACTTCGCACGTTGGCCGACACTCTCTCGAGCACATAGAATAGCTCGCCGCGCGTCTCCCTGCCGATCAAACGCCACTTGCCGCCTAGCACATCTCCGGGCTTAGCGGTCTTCAGCAACTTCGCCCCGTCCTCCAAGAGTTGATTCGCTTCCGAAGGCGCAACAACGTTGTAGTCCGGCACTCGATCCTCGCCTGTTTCCCGTACGAACTTCAGCACGGCGCCGCGCTGAATGGCAATTCGGTTCTTCGACCGGGTGAATTCCCCGCGGGAGATTTCTTTGCGCGCAATTTGAAATTCCAGTTCGCTTTCTTCCTGGCGCAGGAAGCTTAGGAACCCTCTTACCTCGGGGCCGTACGCATTGGATTGAGCCACCACCGCGGCAGCGCAAAGCGCCAATACCGCGATTTTAGCCACAAGACGCGTAAGATGGCTGCGCAATGCCGCTAGAAGACTACGGAAGCTCCCTGGAGTTTGGCCATTTTGGTTCTTCTCTTGGGAAGCGGCGAGATGAACGAGTTCGCCAGACATCAGAAAATCACAGATCGGCAAGAGGGATTTATCCCCGCTTCTCCGCTTCCGATTCACGCAGCCTGGAGTCAAGGAGAGCAGCGGGGACAAATCCCTCTTGCCGACTTGTGATTTTCTGAGATTGAACATGGAATTTGATTTTGCTCTTCGCGAAAATGGCCAAACTTCAGAGACTCAGCGCTCCGCCGCATCGTTCACGATTCACAAAGATGACAAAGAACAACCGGGGCGAGCGAAGTTCCGAAAGGCTCTCCAAAACGACCTCGACAGCAAAACGAGAATTCAGGAATTCGGAAAACATAAATAGTCACCTTCGCGTATTGCCGGCTTCGCTGAATGCTTCCATGTCGGTTCCCTGTCAGCGTCCGCTACGAGTTATGCGTCTTCTTGAGCTCCGCGATAAGCCGCATCAAGTATCTCGATCGGATGGGCGACCTCGACCGCCAAGCCGCGCAGCAGCAAGCCGGCGCCTATTTGCATATGGCAGCCGGGATTCCCAGTCAGCACGATATCCACCCCGCTGGCGGCAATGTTATTTATCTTCTCCGCGAGAATCTCCGAGGCGAGTTGCGGATGCTGCAAATTGTAAACGCCGGCTCCGCCGCAACACATTTCGGATCCTTTAAGCGGCGCGATCTCGACGCCCGGCGCCTGCCGCACCAAGTCCAGAGGGGCGCTGACTATCCGCTGCGCGTGAATGAGGTGACACGGAGCGTCATAAGCCACCCGCAGGTTTAGTGAGTTGGTCATCGGTTTCAGTTCTTTCTCGACCAGAAACTCTGACACATCCCTCACTCTCCTGCTGAATTCAGCAGCTCGGACGGCGTACGCTGGATCGCCGGCGAGGAGTCGCTGATACTCTTTCATTGCCGCGCCACAACCGGCCGCGTTGACAATGATCCTCTCGACACCGGCCTGCTCAAAAGCATCGATGTTCCGTCTTGCAAGCTGCTTCGCCGTCTCGAGGTCGCCCGCGTGAGCGTGCAGCGCTCCGCAACAAACTTCGCCTGTTGCTTCCAAAACTTCACAGCCGTTCTTTCGAAGAACGCGCTCGGTTGCTCTATTCACCTCGGAGAACAATCCCTCCATCACGCAGCCGTGAAGCAAAGCCACCTTGGTTCCGGGAATCTCAGCGTCACTCTTCGCAGGCCGTAGTGGCTTGCCTAGCTTCGCGGACGACCCGCTCGCTATAAGCAGCGCAAGACCGAGCCGCAATCGCCCGGCGACAAGGCGAGACTCGATGGCCATTTGTGGCAACCCGGAATCTCGCAGAACCCTGGCCATCGCCATCATGAAACCCAGGAGCGCGGGCTTCGTGAACAGATGCTTCAAGACGATCCGCGTCATCCGTTGGGCAAGCGGCGCCGTTCCCGAAGCCGCAACCTCGGCGCGGGCGGCTTCAAGCATCTCGCCATATGGAACGCCGGACGGACAAACCGTCTCACACGCGCGGCAGCCAAGACAGAGATCAATGTGCTCGGTGAAGGCGCCGCGAGGATCGAGCCGCCCTTCAATGACTGCCCGCATCAGATAAACCCGGCCTCTAGGCGAGTCATTCTCATTTCCAAGTTGGCGATATGTCGGACACGCGGGCAGGCAGAGACCGCAGTGAACGCACGTGTAGATACCTTCGCTGTTGAGGCTCAACAGAGTCGCCAATCGCTCCCGGCTTTCAGACGCCAACGCCGCCGCCATCGAATTCACTCCTCATACGCCACGGACAAATCGTCCGGGGTTAAGCACCCGCTTATGGTCGAACTTCTCCTTGACCGATTGCATAAGGATTCCGGCTGGGCCTGGATCACCCCAGGAGTCAACCTGCCTTCTTACCGCCAACGGCGAACGCTCGATAAAAAGACGTCCGCCGATTGTCGACAACGCGGATCGCAACGACTCTATCGCCGCCACGGCTTCGGCGCCGCGCTCTTCAAGGCTCATGCGAATTATTCCCATTGCCAGGTCGGCGGCGAGCGCGCGACGGTTCCGGCCGGTGTCGTGCAGGACGCTGCCTACGCTCGAAACCGGCGCGCTCAGCCGAACCACTACTTCTTCGTCCTGGTCGAAGCCGGCCAACGCGGCCCACGTAACGGCGCCCTGTTCGTCGTCGAGAAGCGAACAGGCGAGGCCGCCGTTCAACATTTCCCTCACTCGGCTTATCTGATAATTCACCGTTTCATTGGTGTCCATGAACCTGATCAACAGCCTTGGAACACCCCGCTCAGATCCCCGCAACTCGCGAAAAGCACCGCTCACAAGAAAGGCCGACGCCGGTTGCAAGTTCGACCGAATGACTCGCGCGCCCAAATCGAATAGCGCGCCCTCGTCCATTCCGCTTATAGCGAGCGTCGCCTGCCGTTGGGGCAGCGGCCGCAGCTTCACGGTAACCTCGGTAATGACCGCGAGAGTTCCATAGCTTCCAACATAGAGCTTCGTCATGTCGTATCCGGCGACGTTCTTGACGACTCTGCCGCCGCACTTGCTCTCGGACCCATCGGCATGCGCGAGTCTGAGCCCGATCACATAATCCCTCACCGCTCCGAATCCGTATCTCAGCGATCCGTTCAGCCCGCAAGCGGCGATCGCGCCCAGCGCCGCTTCGGCAACGCCTGACGGATCCAGTGGCAGCCATTGCCCACTCTGCCGAGTCAGTTGATCGAACCGAGCGAAACCGACTCCCGCTTCAAACGTTCCCGTCAAATCGGCCGGGCTATAGTCGATCACGCGATTCATCCGGTTCACGCTCAGAATTACGTCGGCGCTCGTAAGAGGATTGCCCCACTCGAACCAACTCAACCGTCCCGCCGGAATGACCGACGCGTCGAATTCGGCACAGACCCGAAGGCATGCCACGGCTTCGTCATGACTGCCTGGCGAGGCCATCGCAATAGGATCATGTCCGTCCAGCGCGGGCAATGAATTCGACGCGACATTCTCCGCTCCGACGACGGCGCTCAGGGAGTTAACCAAACTCGCTTTCCTTGCTATGCTCGCCATGCAACCTCAAAACCGATGTACGCGCTCCGTTCCGCGGATCCATTCAAGAAGATCTATGTTCGCCATTGCTCGTACACTCGATGCACTAACTCGCTCAAAACCTCTTGCTTGTTTAGAGTTCACGCTTCAGCGTGCAACAGCCTAAAGGCTGAACTCTGAACGTCTCCCACCCGAACACTGGCCCGTGGCAGCCTGGAACTTTCGCCAAGCACTACTAGCTCCTTCGGCCTAACGGCAAGAGGGCTATCGAGGGCCTCGGACCTCGATTCGGCGTCACCGAGTCACTCAGCCCTTCGGCAACGGCTCGCAGTGACTCACTCAATTCTCTGGCGAAGCTCCCTAGATCCACCGACATGAATTCACCTGGAAGCTCCTTGAGCTTTTTCATCGCTGCGTTGTACATCCCTCCGGCTCCCCGCGCATTGCCCCTCTCGTAATGATGCAATCCGACCGCCGATTGAATCAGCATCTGATAAAAGAGCTTCTCTTCTCCGGAAGTACGCAGCCAAATCTCCTCCCATGCTTCGTGGGCGTCGTAATAGTTTCGCTGATTGAAGAAAGCAATTCCCGCTAGAAACTGAGCGGGATAAATCCTCTCATGCTCCGGCAAATACCCTGGTTCAATGCCCGGCCTCTCCGGCGCCGGATATGAGTCATCTCCCTTCCCATTCAACCTTGAAAGTTGAGCAACCAACTCGAACGGCCCAACGCGGATTACATCGCCGTCATTAAGCTCGATCCAGGTCACGCTACGGCCATTGACACTGGTTCCGTTTCCGCTCTCATCGTCGACGAGAAAGTACTTGTCTCGAATCGCCTCGATATGAAATTGGTCCCGCGAGACTTCCTTGTGATCGAGCGCGCAATCACTCGAGCGGCGGCGTCCAAAAGACGTCTTGGGCTTATCGAGCAGCACGATCTCGCCTTCTCGAGGACCCTTTGTGAATCGAAGCTGCGCCATTGGGTAATTACGACGATCCAAATCAAAATTCAACTGCATAGTGAAGCGCTAATGTACGGGCGGGCCTCAGCGCCCACCCCTCTTTCCAAAGACGGCCCGACTTTACTCGAAGCGAGTCGTTCCAAGCGGCGGCCCCTCTTATTAGAGATGCCCGCGGATCGCTGCGCTTAATGACCGCGTAGCTTCAGGAGAGGCGGCCACGGAGCGCCGCCCGTACATGAGATCTACGAACCGCGATTGTCCTAATGCGCCGCTTCCCTTCCCTCCCGGTTTCTCTCCGCGCCGCCGAGGCCGTGCGGCGTTTGCCTGTGACGCAGGTCTTCGATCCCGAACCCGCAATACCGGCATGTCTTCATCGCGGGAATGACCTTGCTCGGATTGCATAGCCCTTCCGGATTGAACGCCTCGCGCACCGCCAGCATTCGCTCCATGTCCGCGTCCGAAAAAATCAGCCGCATGAAATCTATCTTATCGTTGCCAACGCCATGTTCTCCGGTGATCGACCCGCCGACGCCGACACACAGCTTCATTATCTCCTTTGACGCGGCGTCCACGCGCGCGACCTGATCCGGATCGCGGCCGTCGAAGCTTATGTTGGGATGCAGGTTGCCATCGCCCGCGTGAAAGACATTGGCCACGGTGAGCGCGTGGCGGCCGGCGATCCGATAAATCTCATCGAGCACTTCCGGCAATTTAGATCGAGGAATCACGGCGTCTTGAACCATCAAGTCGGTCCTTATTCTGCCCATCGCTCCGAATGCGCGCTTTCGAGCCCCCCAGAGCCGCTGGCGTTCCGCCTCATCCCGCGCCACGCGAACCGCGCGAGCGTTGTTGCGCAGACAGATGTCCACGGCCGCCGCGGCCGTAGACTCTAATCCCGCCGCGAGCCCATCCACTTCTATGATCAATAGCGCGGCGACGTCCGTTGGAAACCCGCCCGCGAAGATCGATGCTTCCACGGCGCGAATAGTCTCGCCGTCGAGCATCTCGAGCGCAGCGGGCAGCATTCCCGCCGCTATTATTTCGGACACGGTGCGGCTGGCGTCGGTGACCGTCATGAACTCCGCCAGCAACGTCTTCACGGCCTCGGGCAATCGCGTCAACCTGAGCGTGGCTTTCGTAGTAATCCCGAACGTGCCTTCCGATCCGACATACACGCCAAGCAGGTCGTAGCCTGGCGCGTCAACGCCGCCTCCGCCGAGGTTGATCAACTCGCCGTTCGGCAGGACGACTTCGACGCCAAGAACGTGATTGGTGGTCATACCGTACTTCAAACAATGAGGTCCGCCGGAGTTCTCGGCTACGTTCCCACCTATCGTGCACGCCATTTGACTGGAAGGATCCGGCGCGTAATGAAATCCGCCCGGGGCCGCCGCTTGAGAGAGATGAACGTTGATCACGCCTGCTTCGACAACCGCCAGCCTGTTCTCATAATCAATCTTCAGGATTCGATTCAGCCGCGCCAACTCGATGATGACCGCGCCGTGCAGTGAAAGCGAGCCGCCCGATAATCCAGTTCCGGCGCCGCGCGGGGCGAAAGGGATATTGGCGCTCGCGAGAATCTTCACCGCCGCCGCTACTTCTTCAGCGTTGCCGGGAATTATGACCGCGGGAGGAAGATGCTTGTGAACTGTGAGCGCGTCGCATTCGTAGACGAGCAGCTCATCAGGCTCGGTGAGCACGAAGGCGTCTCCTAGTCGCGACTTCA
>JAHFUG010000019.1:27231-32674 GCA_023265195.1 Blastocatellia bacterium
GCGTTGCCGGGAATTATGACCGCGGGAGGAAGATGCTTGTGAACTGTGAGCGCGTCGCATTCGTAGACGAGCAGCTCATCAGGCTCGGTGAGCACGAAGGCGTCTCCTAGTCGCGACTTCAGCCTCTTGATGATTTGAGTAGATATCGTGCAGGTTTCGGTCATGGTCGGTCGGCGCACTATGAATCTACGCGCCAAGAATGGCTACTACGTTATCGCCGAATGAAGGCGTCACTGCAGGCGATAGATATAGGAATCGTCAATATAAGCTCCGATAACCGGACTCGCGCTGAATCGCCCCCGCGGCGCTCCAGAAACAATCTTCATCGATTTTCTAAGCATCTTGACTCGTTCGTCTTTGGGGCTAATAACGGAGATGTTTTGCAGTGTTAGACTCAATGGGGGTTTGATCTTACCGAGGTCCGCTTGAATCTTGCTATAGACCGAAAGCGGCCCGATTTCATCAACTAGAGGAGTGGCGACGACAAGACGCCATTCGAGGGATTCGGGCAGAAATTGCCAGAAGGCGGCTTGCACGCGCGCACGCGCATGGGATATCGCCGCCGTCGGGCTTTTACGCCACGTAACCGGACGCTCCGCCTCTTTGTCATCAAAGGCATCGAGGAGCCGCCTGCCTTCATCCAGGTCCTGTTCTACCAAAACCGTCTTAACCATCTCAGCACCCCATGCCTTCTGTCGGATATGGCGGCAAGGAGATCCCGCGCCTGCGCTTCCCCAATGCTGGCGTAGCGGCTTACTTCCTTCCACTCCTTAACAACGCCCCAATTTGAACCAAACTTCGAGTCGGTCTTCATTTCCGCATCAAGCGAAGGAAAAAGTCCAGCCGTAATAGTCAAACGAGTAAGATCGTGGTTCCAACTGTCTTCCACTCTCTTCTTATCGGGAAACTCGTAACGCCTGGTCTTCTTCGCAATACACGCTTTCAAAGCACATTCTACGACGTAGCCGGCCAGATAGTAAGCGCCTGCGTAGTGCGCGCCTTTGAACAACAACCGCGCCTCAGCAAGTCTGGCGACAGAGAGAGCTTTCAGATCGTTTCTATTCATTCACTCTGGACTCGGCCAACGGAATTCAATACTTCGGCACGGCCGGATCAACGTCATCCGACCAACGCAATATGCCGCCGGCTAGATTCTTCACCTTGCGATAGCCTGCTTGCTTGAGAAACTCGACGGCCTTGCCGCTGCGCACGCCGCTCTTGCAGTGCACTACAATGTCGTCCGCGGTTGACAGATCGTGCAATCGTTCAGGCAGCGTGAGCCTTGGAATCAACCTCGACCCTGGAATTCTACAGATGGCGTACTCCTCCGGCTCGCGGACGTCCACCAAGACAAAGTCATCGCCGCTATCCATCTTGGCTTTCAACTCTCGCGGCGTGATTTCAAACTCGGCTCCGACGGTCACCTCGGGCTCATTGGTGACCCCACAGAACTCCTGATAATCGATCAACTCGGTGATCGTAGGGTTCTCGCCGCATATTGGGCAGCTTGGGTTCTTTCTCAGCTTCAATTCACGGAATCTCATCGCGAGCGCATCGAAAAGGACCAGCCGTCCGATCAACGACTCGCCTCGCCCTAAGATGAGCTTCACCGTCTCGATGGCTTGCATCACCCCGATGATCCCTGGCAGCACGCCGAGCACTCCGCCTTCCGCGCAACTAGGAACCAGCCCTGGCGGCGGCGGCTCCGGATACAAACAGCGATAGCAGGGTCCTTCCTTCGCGTAGAATACCGACGCCTGCCCTTCGAATCTAAAGATCGAACCGTATACGTTGGGTTTTCCCAGCAGGACACACGCGTCGTTCACAAGGTATCGGGTTGGAAAGTTATCGGTGCCATCGACGACTATGTCGTAATCGGAAAAGAGTTCAAGCGCGTTCTCCGAACTCAGCGCCGTTTCATGAGCGTCGACCCGAACATACGGATTGATCTCCGCGATCCGCTCTCTGGCGGAGTCCAGCTTTGAACGGCCTACGTTGGCGGTCGAGTGAATGATCTGGCGCTGCAAGTTGGTGAAGTCTACAACGTCGAAGTCGACGATTCCGAGCCGCCCGACCCCGGCCGCCGCTAGATAAAGAGCGAGGGGCGAACCCAGTCCGCCGGCGCCTATCGCGAGAACCTTGGCGGCCTTGAGTTTCTTCTGACCTTCCATCGCCACCTCCGGCATGATCAAGTGCCGGCTGTAGCGAAGGATCTCGTCCGAGTCGAGTTCCACGGGAGGCGCGGCTTCATTGACGGCCGCGGTTCCTCCCGCGATCGATGGAACGATGCTCAGCACGTCGCCGTCCTTGAGTCCGGTCGCGCCCCTCTCCGCGTAGCGGATATCTTCGTCATTCACATATACGTTTACAAAATTCCTCAAGGCGCCTTCGTTGTTGTAGAGATGCTTCTTCAAATCGGGATGGGCCTCGACCAGCGACGCTAGCGCCTCGTCCACAGTTCCGCCTTCAACCGAGACGGAATCGCCTTGGCCGGTATACGTCCTCAACGGCGTCGGGATCATTATCTTCACGGACATAACTTCGCTCCTCATTCCTTATTGGATTTTTGGTGTGCTCGTCGTTGTACGGCTTTCCAGCGCCGCTTAATCACATTCCGGGACCGAAACAATTCCTGGAGCCAGCGCGCTAATCTTCAATGACAATCTCTTCGGGCTCGAAATGAGTGTAGTCGGGTTTCGTAAAAGAGTTAAGAGCATCGGCTTTTCCCCGCGCTATCGACACTATGATGTAAGACTCACCGGGCCAGCAAGAATGATCGAGATCGAAACCGGATGGAGCCGCCGGGTGATCCGGGTGGGAATGGTAATAGCCGATAATCCCGATCCCCGCGCCTTGCGCAAACGAATCGGCGAGCCTCCATTGCTCCGGGGTTATCAAATACCGGTTAGCTTGCGACTGCTCCGGCGCGCTTCGCTCCCTATCATCGCGAGCCTGCGAGTTCTCCCACTCGTTTTCAGCGCGATAAACTTCGATCAGCGTATTGACCCCGCCTTCAATCGAGCCAAGCAAGAACCCGCAACATTCGCGCGGATAGGTCTCCTCGCCATGCTTTCGAATCGCATCAAGATGTTCGGTTTTGACCCTGATCGCCAATTTAGTCCTTCCTGTTCATCCGGCCTGCAATGACACTTGAGGCTTCTTCCCTATCTCCGCGTCCGCGCAATCAATTCAGTCCTTCCCGTTCCTCCGGCCTGCAATGAAACGCCTGCAAATACTGACTAGCCTCCGCCGCGAAACGCCCGGTCTCCAGCGAGCCGCGGATTGCCGTCAGAGTCTGGCCATTCCATTCCGGCCCTCCAGAGGAGGATCATGTTTATAGCACGCGTGGCGAAACGGGCCCGCCCTCCATAGGAGGGCCATGTTACTTGGGAATTGAGCCATCTCTTGGGCGTCACCATGACAAATAAACAAACATGGCCCTCCTAGGGGAGGGCGAATGCTACTCCTGATCCTTACTATAAACATGGCCCTCCTAGCGGAGGGCGAATGCTGCCCTGATCCTTACTATAAACATGGTCCTCCTAACGGAGGGCGAATGCTGCCCTGATCCTTACTATAAACATGGCCCTCCTAGCGGAGGGCGAAAGCTACTCCTGATCCTTACAATAAATATGGTCCTCCTAACGGAGGGGAAATGGCCGGCGAGCCAGCGGCTTGCCGGGCATCGGGCGTTTTGCGACACACGCTAACTGAACTCGATCGCTCCACATACTTCTCGACGCGGTTACGCCTCCCAGAACTCTTCGCTCAAGTATTTGTCAGCACTGTCCGGAAACACCGTTACGATCAACCCCGAGCTAAGACCTTGCGCAACTTTCATCGCGCAAGCCAGAGCGGCTCCGGACGAAATCCCAGCGAGCAAGCCCTCCTTAAGCGCCAATTCCCTTACCATCCGGTGCGACTCCTCGGTGCCGATTTCAAGGTTGTCATCAGCGACGTTGGAGTCGTATATGCCCGGCACAATGGCGGTCTCCATATGCTTCAAACCCTCGAGGCCGTGAAAAGGCGAGTCAGGCTGAAACGATATGCACTTTATCGCGGAGTTGAATTCCTTCAGCCTCCGGCTCGTTCCGACGAAAGTTCCGCTGGTCCCGAGTCCCGCTATGAAGTGAGTAATCCGGCCTCCGGTCTGCTCCCATATCTCCGGCGCGGTGGTCTCGTAATGCGCCCGCCAATTCGCCGGATTATTGTATTGATCCGGATAGAAATACTTCTCGGGGTCTTCAGCGTATAGCCGCCTCGCCTCGCGGATCGCGCCGTCCGAGCCTTCCAGCGGGCTCGTCAACACGAGCTCAACGCCGTACGCCGCCAAGATGCGCTTTCGTTCCTCGCTCGCGTTGTGAGGCAAAGCCAGCTTTACCTTGTATCCTCGAGCCGCTCCAATCCATGCGTAAGCTATACCGGTGTTCCCTGACGTGGCGTCGAGAATGACCTTCCCTCTTCTAAGCATTCCCGATCGTTCTCCATCCAGGATCATGCTGAGAGCGGGCCGGTCCTTGACTGATCCCCCCGGATTGAACCATTCGGCCTTCGCGCATATGTCCACATGCCCGCTCCACAACTTGCTCAATCTGATGAGCGGCGTGGCGCCAACCAACTCCCAAGGTTCAACTGGGGAGACGAATCGCTTGATTGTAGTCTTCTGCTCCACGGTTGGAAAAACCAAGATTAGCAAAGAAGTCCGCCGCCGGACAATTGAAGTGATCGCTTCCCTTCCATCCCCTCCAACACGGCGGAGCCGGCCCTCGCGAGAATGTGTGAGAAGGTCCGGCCGAATTTCATCAACGCGGTTAGTGTTGTGTCATAAGCGGCCTCCCCTGCACTCAGTGATTACACCTAAGACAGCCCACGGCGAGATATCAACGTATGCCGGTTTGCCCTTTCATAATATTCACATCCATAACGCCGCGCTCCACGTCTTCTTCCTATTGCTTTCCTATATGATCCATGAGATGTTCCTATTGCTACGCAATAGGAGCCTGTCGGCGGCTGAGAAACACCCAGGCAAACTGAAATTCAGCGGGAGGCCGAGGGGCTGAAATTCATCCTTGCATGAAGAGCCGGTAGTCACCATGAAGAAACAAGTGATAGTCGCCATTCTGATCCTGGCCGCGCTGGCTGTTTTGATTTTGTTGACGCAAAAGATGGCCGGACTGGCGGGATTGATCAAACACTTGCACGGACGGTGAAAGAAACGAGCGCACACAGCCCAGGAAGCTACGAAGAATTAGCCGGACGCCACGCGGGCAGGTGGCGCACAGACGCGGCCGCGGCATAGCAACGCGATTCGAGTACCATTAAAGGCAAGCGTGGGTGGAATGTTCAATCTCAGCCTACACACAGCGGACTTCTTCCCTTTCCCGAATCCCACCCACGGAAATGGGTGGATTGTTCAAGCTCAGGCTACACACAGCGGACTTCT
>JAHFUG010000556.1 GCA_023265195.1 Blastocatellia bacterium
TTCAAAGGCGACAGTCTGCCGGTAGAACAGGTGTCCTGGAACGACGCGCGGGAATTCTGCTCGAGGTTGGAGAAGAGAACGGGCAGAGCCTATCGTCTTCCAAGCGAGGCCCAATGGGAATACGCCTGCCGCGCGGACCCAGCGAACACGAACCCGTTTTCGTTTGGAGCGACCATCACTCCCAGCATAGTGAACTACAACGGCAACCATCCTTATGCGTCCGCGAAGAAAGGCGAGTATAGAGAACAAACCGCGCCGGTCGGCAGCCTTGGTGTAGCAAACGCCTTTGGGCTATTCGACATGCATGGAAACGTATGGGAATGGTGCGAAGACATATGGCACGATGACTACATGGGCGCGCCGGGTGACGGTAGCGCGTGGACGATCGGTGGAAACCAGTCTTGGCGCGTGCTGCGGGGCGGTTCGTGGTTCTTCTTCGGTTACAGCTGCCGGTCCGCGTATCGCGACGACTATGAGCCGGGCCTCCGCAACAACGACCTCGGGTTTCGAGTTGTAGTTGTTTCGAGGACTCCGTAGCCCTTGGCTCTTTGGTAGTGTCTTAATCCTGCGTTGCTCCCAAGAAAGAGGGATGCAACTGGAGAATACCCCCAACGCAGTTGGGGGATGCGTTCATTCACTGACTAAACAGACGGCGCCGCGGCCGCTTCTTGAATACCCCCAACGCAGTTGGGGGATGGTTCATATCCTGCCTATCAGAACGCGAGTACCGGTGATTCCCTCCCAGAGGGTCTTCACCGGCTCGTCTAATGAGTTCATAGCCAACCGCCATCAGGTTGGAATTGAACCATCCCCCAACTCCGTTGGGGGTATTCTGGAGAACAACGACGGCTCAGCGTATGTAGGTTGGAATTGAACCATCCCCCAACTGCGTTGGGGGTATTTGCGCCGCTGTGGCCTCGTCTCCAGCCAGTTGTAGTGTCCCATCAGCAACCACACAACTTTAAGACACTACCGCTCTTTTGCCCTCTTGCCCTTTGCACTTCTGGTCTTTTGCCCTCTTTCCGCTCTTCGGCTACGCTCTGCGCAGCCCAAGACAAATTGTTGCGTATAAGCCCCCAATTCCGCGGTGGCTTTGTCGGGACAAAGCGAATTGGTATTGCGGCCTATCAACAGCAATCGAATGCCGGCTTCTTCCAATCCACGATCGTGCTTCGAAAAGTGGGCTGCTTGAACGCTCATAGATTCCCGGCCGAAGGGCTTGCCCCGGTCAACCTGCTGCTGTAGTGTCTTGCAATGTCTTCCAGGACTGAGAGTGGCTCCGAAGGTTGCTCTCGGGCGGCTAACGGCCCAAAGCAAGGCGCGATCTCAATCGCTCAATGGGGCACGTTCGACTTAGCCAATTTCGGCGACTTGCTCTTCCCTCTCATCTTCGAACGAGAAATAAAAAAAAGATTGGGCGATGCCGTTGTTTCCCTACGGTCACCCATCGGAGGCCCATTTCAACCAGACCCACGGCGCACGGTGAAGCGAATCGTGCGATTTGAAGACCCACTCTTTTACGATCAGATTTTGGGAGTTGACGCGATCGTGCTTGGAGGCGGAGACATCATCCGGTTTGACGATTGGGCGCTGGCTGGCCTCTACGGAAGCTCCGCGGATGAAGCCATCCGGCTCAGGTTCATGCGCGTGTTTCTTTATGACCTTGGGCTTCTCGCTCAGGTCTTGCTCGATCGCGCGGCATTCGCGTATAGCAAGATGAACAGGCTCGCACGGACGTCGCTTCTCTTATCGTTGGCTCTTTCGCTTGGAGTCTTCCCTTCCCCGCGCCGAGGCTTCGCCTCCAAGAGTGAAACCGCGGCCACGCCAATCGACACTGAGCGAGGCGCTGCAGCTCTCGATCAGGCGCTTCGTGATTTATCGAATCCGTTCACCGTGATGTCCGTCGCCGCCCATCCTGGCGGCGAAGACACAGGTACGCTCGCTTATTGCCGCAAGAAGCTGGGGGCTCGCACTGTTTCGGTGTTCGCGACTCGCGGTGAAGGCGGCGACAGCGCAACGGGATCTGAATTCGACGATGAACTCGGCCTCACCAAGACCCGCGAAGCATTAGAAGCCTCCGAACTGACCGGGAGCGACGCCTACTTTCTGAACCTGCCCGACTTTGGTTTTTCGAAGTCCATCGAGGAAACACTGGCCGTGTGGGGCCGCGAGGAGGCCCTGCGCCGCCTCGTAAAAGCGCTTCGAAGCATTCGCCCGGACATCATAATCATTGGGCAAGAAAATACAGCGCTGGGAGCGCACGGTCAGGCCCTGTTCCGGCTGGTAGTCGAGGCGTACGACGCGGCGGCCGAAAACGGACGGTTTCCAGAAACCGGCCTCGATGCATGGCAAACCCGCCGGCTCTTCCAGCAAACCGATGAGAGCGCCGCCGGCGTGACAATAAATCTCGCCGAGTACGACCGCGTTCGCGGAAAGACGTACGCCGAACTCGGGCTGATGGCGCTTCGACGTTACGGAACACTTGGACCGCGGGCAGAACTCGGGCCCGACTCCACGTCGAGACGTTACTATAAATTGGTCCGTCCCTCAGTCGAGACGTTGGAGCATGGCGGATCACTGTTCACCGGCCTGAGTCTCAGCGAGAGGCTTTCCCGCGAGATGGCTCCGCCGCGAGTAGGCGATCTATCGGCGTCTGAAGCCATCGGTCAAACCGACGCGTTGATCGGCTCGCTCGCCAACGCGCTGATTCTCAAGCAAGCGCAGGGGCCGGCCAGTGAACTACGGGAGCGATATGGCGGCGACTCTCTTCGCCTGATCCGATACATCCAGTCATTAGAGCGAGCAATAAGATTCGCGCTGGGAGTCGAGTTCGACGTCAAAGTCAGCCGGCGTCTCCTGGTTCCGGGACAGAAATTCGCGGTGACACTGGCGGTTCGCAATGGCAGCGGGCGTCAATTGCCGGTTGCTTTCCAGGTCCCCCGATCCATCGAACAGGGCAAGCCGGACCAGTACAAGCAATCCGAGGTGAAGGTGCTCTCTCCCAGTGTCGCGCTGTCGGAGGTGTACGAGTACCAGCTTCCCGAGAACGCAGCCGTTACTGTTCCTTACGCCAAAGACTCGGAGGAGAACGACTATTACCCGGCCGGCTCTTTCGCGCCGCTCGAGCCGTTTGGCCGCCGCGTAGTCTTTTTCGCTGAAGTAGAGATCGAGCGAACGACCATAACCATTCCCGCAACCGTGACGCTGGCCGTCGCGCCGAAGTTCGAGGTTGTCGTCGCGCCGAAATTCGCCCTGGTCAAGGATTGGTCAACGTCTCGCGGCATGAATTTCAAGGCGCGGTTGATCAATCACACCTCGGAAGCGCTGGATGGCGCGCTCTGGATCGTTTCACGCGCGATGATTTCCGATGATTACGAGCCGGAATCCGTGTCGCTTCCGGCGAACGGCGGCGAGGTGGAGCTTGACTTCAAGCTTTCGCTGCCTCTGCTCAAACCGCCTCTGGCGCCTGACGTACTCATTGAACTCCGGCGGCGAGGCTCGGATTCAATCAATGCTCTCGCGTCAACGAAAATCAGGATCATTGAAAGCGGCGTCGATGCGCCGGGTGACCTGACGGTAGGCTACGTGCGCGGCGCCGACGATTCGTTGGGTCTGGCGTTAACGCAGTTGGGAGCCGCGCATTCGGAGCTGGAAGCGGACTACATTCGGTCGGGCGATCTGTCTCGTTTCGACTGCATTTTGATCGACAGGTTCGCGTACCATTTCAGGCCGGATCTCACGAAATACAATAAGCGGCTTCTGGAGTACGCGAAGCGTGGAGGCGCGCTGGTGGTCTTTTCTCAGAATCCCACGGATTGGAAAGCGGGCCTGTTACGGCCGCCGCTCGCGCCCTTCCCGCTCACGCTTTCGGACAAGCGAATAACCGTCGAATCCGCGCCGGTCAAGATCGTGAGTCCGGACCATCCGCTGATGTCGAAGCCTAATCGCATAACCGCGAGAGATTTCGATGGCTGGGTTCGCGAGCGAGCCGACTACCTGCCGGTTGAATGGGCTACCGAGTATACGCCGTTGCTGGAGTCATCCGACCCCGGAGAGCCTTCGTTGAAAGGCGGACTGCTGGTTGCTAGATACGGCAAGGGTTATTACGTGTACACGAGCTACTCGTGGAACCGCCAGCTTCACGCGATCAATCTCGGCGCTTATCGCATGCTCGCGAACCTGGTCAGCCTCGCAAAGGGGAATTGATGATTGAAGGGAGGGGGATGGGGAATTGATGATTGATGATTGATGATTGATGATTGAAGGGAGGGGGA
>JAHFUG010000169.1:0-4066 GCA_023265195.1 Blastocatellia bacterium
CTTGCTTTGGATTGAACTTCTGCCCTATTAAGACCGCAGCAATCTACTACAAGCGCTGATTCGCGTCAACGAGTTTCTCGCATCGCACGTAGTCCTTTTAGTCCTGGAGTACGTTCTAGTTTAGACGGCCGCCATCACCAGCCGGGCCTGAATCTCACAATCAAAATCATGGCATTCCGCATTCCGAGCGACGGAAGATCTTCGAGAAGTTCTACCGGGCTCCCCCGAACATATGCGCCACGCCATTCTTTAGAGCCGGGTAGCCTGGCGTTAATGGGACATGTGATGAAATCGCGAAACGTGCATATATGGGTGAAGGCCGGGTTCTAGGCGCATTTGGGTTGCGGCGAGATCGGTTCCGGGAACCCTCCGCAGCAGCAAGGCCAATACGCATGAGGTTTTCAGGATGAAACTGATGGAGGTAATCGATCATGACACTAACACATACTGGTAACAGCAATTCACGACTCATGTCCAACCGACAGCGGCTCTTGATCGGCGGCTTGGGGGCGCTGACCCCGAACCTTCTTAATCTTGCGACCCTGGATTCCAGCGTTGTTCTAAACGTGACACTGATTGTGTTCACATTTTACATCGCGAAAGTCTGCGTGCTCTTCGTTATAGGAAGTCTTTTCGCCTACTTTCACAGCGAGGAGAGGAGTCCGCTAAAGGTGTTTGAGTTAGGCATAGTTGCTCCGGCGCTTATCACCGCCGCTATTAACGGAGGCATCGCAAACCAAGCGCCTCCGTCGGGAGACAACGGATCCCATCCGGCCGCATTCCTGGCGTTGATCACCTCGGTCCATGCTGATACGGGAGGCCAGGAGGCCAAAAGGCTCGAGCCGCCATCGGAGACGGTCTCCGAGCAAATATGGCGCGGGCTGACAGGGGCAAAGAGTCACCGAGTGTATTACGTCAGAATAGACAAAGAGCGAAGCCAGGAAAAAGCGCAGAACAAAGCTGAGAGCGTAAATCAACAGTTTCCCAACTTTAAGGCAGAAGTCTACTTGGTGGATGATGATGAGTATGAAGTTGTTATTGGCATGCATCTTGACCATGAACAGGCCAGGCAACTCAAGAAAAAGGCGAAGGAGGCTCACGTACCTGGCGACCCAGACGTCAAAAGGGTTCCCGAGCGTTGATTCACGGGCTTCACCGAAT
This sequence comes from Blastocatellia bacterium, assembly GCA_023265195.1. Taxonomy (GTDB): domain Bacteria; phylum Acidobacteriota; class Blastocatellia; order UBA7656; family UBA7656; genus QHVH01. Next base: position 1,162 of record JAHFUG010000169.1, read on the forward strand.
GGCGGCCATCATTTCGTTTGTTGTTACGATGAGCCGAGCCATGCGGAACTCAATCAACCGTTCGCGGCGGCCAGCGACCGAAGCGAGATGCTCGGCCTCCGTTAGTCTGAGTAGGTTAGGTTGGGAGCGGCTCGTTGTCCACCTACCCACCGAACATCGCCTGTGTTGGCAAGTTGCGCCGCTACTTCTTCATCGCTTCGATCAATATCTCCGCTACCGGAGCTCTCGAGAACTCGCGCGGGGGCATCTCCCCTCTCGAGAGCATCTCGCGCACTTTCGTCCCCGATAGAGTCACGTGATCGGATGAATCGTGCGGGCAGGTCTTGTTCGAAGCCATCGAATCGCAGCTTCGGCAGTAGAAGGAATGATCGAAGAACATCGGAGTAATCCCCAGCGCCTCCGGGTCGAACTCGTTGAAGATGTAGTGCGCGTCATACGTGCCGTAGTAATTACCTACGCCGGCGTGATCTCTTCCAACTATGAAATGGGTGCAGCCGTAGTTCTTACGAATGATCGCGTGAAACACCGCTTCACGAGGGCCCGCGTATCGCATTGCCGCGGGATTGACCGCCAGCATGGCGCGGGTCTTCGGAAAGTAATTGGCAAGCATGACCTCGTAGCATCGCATGCGAACGTCAGCCGGAATGTCGTCGGATTTGGTCTCGCCGACCAGAGGATGCAACAGCAGCCCGTCGACTACTTCGAGCGCGCACTTGATTATGTATTCGTGGGCGCGATGGATCGGGTTGCGGGTCTGAAACGCCACCACGCGGCTCCACCCTTTCTTCTTGAACGCGTCACGAGTCTCCCTGGGATCCAACCGATAAGAGGGGAACGCCGGATTATAAGGACGATTCAAGACACTGATCCGTCCTCCCAGCAAGAACTCGCCTTGTTCGTACAGAGCCGCCACGCCTGGATGCGCCTCTTCCGTTGTCAAGTACACGCGTTCGGCTTCGCGCTCTTTATCGTATCGAAATTTCTGCGTCAGATGTAGAACGCCGAGGACGTGCTCGCCGTTCTCGAAGAGGGCCAGATCGGTTCCTTCGGCAAGCCGCTTAGCAATATCTTCACCCACTGACAGCGTGACCGGTATCGTCCAAGGCAGCCCGGATGCAAGGTGCTTGTTGCCTCGCACCGCGATGTAGTCGTCTTCGCACATGAAACCTTCCAGCGGGCTGAAGGCTCCGTTGGCTATCATCTCGAGGTCCGAAACTTCCCGTGGGCGCAACGAAATCCGTTGCATCGAAGGAATGCGCTCGAGCAGAGCTTCCCGCTCGACGCCACTCAATTCCCGATTAATAAGTCTTCCGCCGTGTGCCAGGATCGTATCCATCAAAATTGTTCTCCTGGGAAAACCGTAACCTTAAGTCAGCGGCGCAACCGCTGTCAAACACTACAAGCAAACAGATGCGCTCTAAGATGCGACCTTTAGTATCTAATTGAGAGTTCGACTGAAGAGAGTCCGGCTGTTTGGGCTTTCACACGGTCCTACAAAGACGCGCCTTTGATCTCTCTCAGGCTTACCGAACCAACGATAATCCCATCGGAGTTCAGAACGACGACGCGCTCGATTCCATTCCGGCCTAGCAACGCGCGCGCTCGGGCGTGCGGGTCGGCGGCGCTAATGAACATCGAGTCATCGACGGGGCGCATTACATCTCGTACTCGCAACGCGGACCACTCCTCTCGAGGCGTTGACTTCAGTTCGGAAAGCAGGAGCATCCCGTGCAGTCTTCGATCTCGGGCCACTGGAAAGCTGGTCGAGCGGTTCTTCGCCAGCACCTTGTCGATAAACTCTTGCACGCGCATCTCAGGATCAAGAGTTACAACGTCGCGGGACATTATTGCTTCAACGGAATCGCGCTTTACGCGATGCGCGCCCAACGCCAGCACCTCCGATGACTTTAGCAGCAGCACCAGTATCAGCCCGATTATCATGCTCCATAGGCCGGTGATCCATTCAACGAAGATAAAGACGTACGAGCCACATGCCAAAAGAATCAACGCTATGGTAAGGCCGGCCCGGACGGCGATTCTGGTCGATTCATAGTAGTCCTTGTTGAAACGCCACAACACGGCCCTGAGCACGCGCCCGCCGTCAAGCGGGAGACCCGGCAGGATGTTGAATCCCGCAAGCATCCAGTTGATCAGGCCAAGGTGCCTGAGCACTTGCGCCAGCGCCAGATGCGTCGTTCCCGTAAGAACGATCTGGTTCAGCAGAAAGAAAACCAGTCCAGTCAGAAAGCTCGCCGCCGGACCTACGACTGCGATCTTGAACTCGGAAGAAGGGCTGGACGGCTGACCCTCCAGCGTGGCGAGGCCGCCGAAGATATAAAGGGTGACGCCCCCAGTTCCCAATCCTTCGGCTCGAGCCATCACCGAGTGAGCAAGTTCATGCGCGAGCACCGAGCCGAACATCAGCGCCGTAGTGACAAAACCAAGCGTCCAGTATTGCCACGCCGCCAATCCCTGCGCGGTTCGTGGAAGCAGCGTGGACGAAATGGCCCAGGCGTAAAGCGGGAACACCGGCAGCCAACTGTAGTGGGCGCGAATTGGAATTCCCAGCACCCGGCCAAGATAGAGAGGCTTTACGTTGATCCGCATCTGGAAGCCAACAATCCACTGATTACACGGGGCAATAGATCCACGGATGACACAGCTAATTGGAAGACGGGAGGAGTTGATCCACAGATAACGCAGATGACACAGATAAAGAGTTGATCTACAGATGATGACGCAGGTGACACACATCGAGAAGTCGCATTGTTAGATCCCGGCCGGCCTTCCGTCTTCCAATTATCTGTGTCATCTGCGTCATCTGTGGATCAACTCCTTCCGTCTTCCAATTATCTGTGTCATCTGCGTCATCTGTGGATCAACTCTCCGTCGAGTATTCGATCGT
>JAHFUG010000169.1:4166-13994 GCA_023265195.1 Blastocatellia bacterium
CCTTCCGTCTTCCAATTATCTGTGTCATCTGCGTCATCTGTGGATCAACTCCTTCCGTCTTCCAATTATCTGTGTCATCTGCGTCATCTGTGGATCAACTCTCCGTCGAGTATTCGATCGTCACCGCCCCTTTGGCTGGAAGCATGAACCCTGACAAAAGCGCCAGCACCGCAAAGACCGTGCTCACGAGGAACGCCTTATGCAAGGCTCCTCCCAGAGCGCCTTGCATAGACTGAAGTAACGCCTGCGGCATCTGGGCCCGCGAAGCCGGCTCGATCAGGGCGCTGGCGTTATGTACTAATCGAGCCACCTCATCCGGCGAGCTTCCGCTTGTTTCCTGTATGGCCGTCAATTGAGAGGCAAGACCAATCGTCATCACCGCGCCCATGATCGCCACGCCGATGGCGCCACCGATCATTCTCGCGAACATAGTCAGCGAGGTAGCGATTCCAAGCTGATCCCGCGTTACCGAATTCTGTGTAGTAATCAACAGCGCCAGAGTGACAAACCCCATCCCTGCTCCCATCAATCCCATGTCAGTCAGGAGCACCCATCGCGGCGCGGTGCTTCCTATCAGCGGCAAACCAACAAACCCAATCGCCAGTAACGTCAAACCCGAGATGACCGTAGGCCGGTATCCAATCTTCAACATCAGCCGTCCACCTATGATCGCCAACGCCACCCAGCCGAGCAGCAGCGGCGTCAGCACGGATCCAGCCTGTGTAGCGGTGCCGCCAAGCACGCTCTGTACGAACAGCGGAACAAACGAAAGCGCTCCAAAGAACGCCATTCCAACCAACATTCCCGTCACCGATCCAACAGCCACAACCCGATTAGAGAACAGCGACAACGGCATCATCGGATCGACCGCGCGCCGCTCTGCGCGAATAAACAGAGCTATGAACAGGCCTATTGCGGCGACGGCTGGAATCATCAGCGGGTGCGTGAGCATTCCGGCGCCGCCACCCTCCACCAGCACGAGCAACAACAGGGTAACCGCCGCCGCAAGCCAGCAGGTTCCCGCATAGTCGATCACCGGACGCTGCAATCGCTTGGGCTCCTTCAGCGCCAGCGCGACTATTACCGCGGCGGCCAGTCCAAACGGTATGTTGATAAAGAAAACCCAACGCCAGGTTAGATGATCGGTAATGAAACCGCCGGCCAGCGGACCGAGAATCGACGCCAATCCCCATACGCCGCTGAACAATCCCTGAATCCTGGCTCGCTCGCGCGCCGTATAAACGTCCCCGTTGATCGTCATGCCTAGCGGCACGAGCCCTCCGGCGCCCATTCCCTGCACCGCGCGAAAGATAATCAATTGCGTGATCGATCCGCTTGCTCCGGACAACACCGAGCCGCCGAGAAACAGGGCGATGCTGCCAAGGTACAACGGCCGCCGTCCATACAAATCGGACAGCCTTCCCCACACCGGCACTGTTACCGTTGACGTGAGAAGATAAGCGGAGAAAACCCAGCTATACCGATCAAGTCCGCCAAGCGACGCGATGATAGTCGGCATGGCCGTTCCGACAACGGTCGCCTCGAGCGCGCCGAGGAACATGCCGAGAATCACGCCCGTCGTAACCATCCTGCGCCGCTCAATGGAAAGGATGACGTGTGGCCTGTCTTCTGTTGATTGGTCTTGCGCCGCCGCCCGCGCGGAGTTGAGTGCCCCCATCCTGCTCCCACAAAGAACCGCCCCGGCCGAATGACCATTATACAGACGGCCCCCTGCCTCAGAAAGAGTGCGGAGTTCGAGGTTCGGAGTGCGGAGTTCGGAGTGCAGAGTTCGGAGTGCGGAGTTCAGAGTTCGGAGTTCAGAGTTCGGAGTGCGGAGTTCGGAGTGCGGAGTGCGGAGTGCGGAGTTCGGAGTTCGGAGTGCGGAGTTCGAGGTTCGGAGTTCAGAGTTCGGAGTGCGGAGTGCGGAGTTCAGAGTGCGGAGTGCCGGATCACGCAATGGTCCTCGGGGAAACGCGAACAGAATTCTCGTAACGAGCGGCATGAACGACTAGACTAGAGGCAGTCGCGTGACGCGCTCTCTTGAAATCGAGGATGATTATGAAGACCGGCGGGACCCCGGGTCTCGGGTTCCGGTTTGCTGGGGCTTAATCCCGCTCGATGGGATACTCCAACCCGCGCCATTCTTTCCACCCGCCGTCCATCGAGAATACATTGGTGTAACCCATCTGTTGGAGCGCGTCGGCAGCCAGGGCTGAGCGATAGCCTCCGCCGCAGTACAGCACGATTTCAGCGTCGTGATCCGGAATCGTGGTTTCGATGTCGCGCTCGATGACGCCTTTGCCTTGGTGAATTGCTCCGGCGGCATGACCTTGCCGCCATTCGTTGTCTTCGCGCACGTCTATGAAATGAAAGCGCTCGCCAGCCTCCTGTTTGCGGCGCACTTCTTCAGGCGTCGTTTCGCGAATGCGGCTTTTTGCTGCGTTGACCAGCTTGAGAAATCCCTCTGAGTGTTGCATTTCATTTCTCCAAACAATGACTGTGAGAGTCGGTCTTAAGACGTCCGGTTAAGCGCTAGTCACGCCCTCCGTAGGAGGGCAATGTTTATAGAAAGCCGGCTGACGTTGGCCGCCCTCCGTCAGGAGGGCCATGTGGGGAATAGAACGACCGGGCTTCAATCACCAGTCTGAAACTCAAAAACATACTTGAAATCCTTCTGGGGTCATAACCTTCGACTAGCCTAGTGGTGCTTGGCAGAAGTTTCATTGCCACAAAAAGGCGCAGAAGTCACAGAGGTGAGAACACCGACGGAACATCCCGATTGGTTTCTCCTTTCGTAGCGGGGGTCTCCCGCGGTTTCCTTCGGTCTTGTGATTTTTGTGCATCTTTGTGGCTGGGTCGTTTATTTCCGCCGAGCACCTCTAGTCATCCGCGGCGCTTTCCGCGAATGAGCGCTTGAAGTCCTGATAGAACTGAAGCTGGTACAGCCGCCAATAGAGGCCGCGCTTGGCCAGCAGCTCTTGATGAGTGCCCGATTCCCTGATCTCGGCCTTGTGCATGACTATGATCTTGTCGACCGACTGTATAGTCGACAGCCGGTGCGCGATGACCAGCGACGTCCGGCCCTTCATAAGCCGCTCGACCGCGTCGCGAATCAAGAGTTCGGTTTCCGTGTCGATCGAACTGGTCGCTTCGTCAAGCACCAGCACCCGTGGATCGAAGGCCAGCGCGCGAGCGAAGCTGATCAATTGCTTCTGGCCGACCGAGAGCCCCGCGCCGCGCTCGAGAACTTCGGTTGAGTATTCCGAAGGAAGTCTCTTGATGAATTCGTGGGCGTGCACCTCTCGGGACGCCGCAATGAGCCGTTCATCGGTAATGGCGGCGTTGCCGAGCCTGATGTTCGCGGCTATGTCTCCGGAAAAAAGAAAAACGTCCTGAAGCACTATGCTGAAATTCGATCGAAGCGTCTCGAGATCCATCTCGCGAATGTCCACTCCGTCCAACAGAATCCGGCCGCGCTGTACGTCGTAGAACCGCAGCAGTAGATTCGTAATCGTTGTCTTGCCCGCGCCGGTATGGCCGACGAAAGCGACTTTTTCTCCTGGCTCGACATGAAATGAGATGTCTTTGAGCACCCAGTCCTCATCCTTGTAAGCGAACCAGACGTTGCTAAATTCGATTTCGCCGCGCGAGAGTCCGGTCCGCACCGGGCTGTCCGGCGACTTGATGGTGACCGGTTCGTCAAGCAGTTTGAAGATCCGCTCCGACGACGCCATGGCTGATTGCAGAATGTTGTACTTTTCGCTTATGTCGGAAATTGGCTCATAGAAATTCTTGGCGAGCTGAATGAATGCGATGAGCGTCCCGATCGAAGCCACGCTCTTGATCACCTGTCCTCCGCCATACCAGACGATGAGTCCGATGCCGATCGCACCGATGATCTCCACCGCGGGATAGAAGATTGCGTAATAGAAGATCGTATCGATGTTGGCCTTGCGGTGAGCCTGGTTGATATCGTCGAACCGCTTCATTTCCTCTTCTTCGCGGTTGAACAACTGAACCGCGGGCATTCCGGTTATGTGCTCCTGGAGAAAGGCGTTGATGCGCGCGATTCGCACCCGAACTTCACGGAACGCGGAGCGGGCCCCCAGCCGGAACCAGATCGTCAAAGCGGCGAGCAGCGGCAATATGGCGAAGGACACGAGGGCCAGCCGCCAGTTCACGCTGAACATCAGGATCACGATATAGAAGATCATCGCAAGATCCCCGAACACTGCTATGACTCCCGCCGTGAACATTTCATTCAGCGCATCGACGTCGGTAGTCAACCTGGTCATCAGCCGGCCTACCGGATTGCGGTCGTAGAATTGAATCGAGAGCCGCTGCAAATGCGCAAAGACCTCCTTGCGCAGGTCGTACATTATGCGCTGACCCATGGTTTGGAGCATCACCGCCTGGGTGTACTGAACAGCGAAAGCAGCCATGTTGGCTATAAGAAAAACGAGCGCAATAAAGGCGATTCCCGACAACGCGCTTGTTCCAAAACCAAGAAACTCGGCGGCGTTCTTTAACGCGCCGGAGAACCACATCGGCAGCCATTGAGGAGGATTCTTCGTATTAGGCGCGATAAACAGATCGATGGCCGCCATTGTCAGCGGCGGACCCGCCAGCGTGAGCGGCGCGCTGACGATAGTCAACACCAGCGCGGTCAGCGCATATGACTTGTAAGGGCGCAGGTAATGAAGCAAGCGGCTCATGAGCCGTGAATCGTACGCCTTGCCAAGCACTTCTTCTTCGTGATGATCAGTCATAAGTTAGGTTACAGGGGACAGGTTACAGGGGGTATCGTATGGAACCAGTCGCTTACCCCAACCCTTCGCGCAGCCCTATAGCATGGCGCCCAGAAGCGATCTAGGAGTGCGTAAGGAAATTGTTACCCAGACCCTTCACGCAGCCGGAGTCGTATAGCTGTGATCATCTTGCTCACTTCGGTCACCAGACTCAGGGGACGCTCGGCTTGCTCTTCGTTCACATAGCCGAGTCTCAAGCCAAGCATCAAAAATGTCTCCACTTCCATAAGAGAACCTTTCGCGATCGCCAGGAAGTTCGCATAGTCCTTACGCGTGGCGCGCGCATGCCCTTCCGCAATGTTAGCGGGCACGGAGGCGACAGCACGGGTTATCTGAGAAGTAAGCCTGTATAGTTCAGATCGAGGAAACCCGGCGGTCACCCTGTAAACTTCGACTGCAAGGTCCATCGCCTTCCGCCAAACAATCAGGTCTCGATGCGATTCTATCTTCGCCACCACCACTCCCTCCACAGTTAATCATCAACCGTATTCGTACTACTCCTGTCCCCTGTCCCCTGTTCCCTGTTCCCTGTCCGCTGTCCCCTGTCCCCTGTTCCCTGTTCCCTGTTCCCTGTTCCCTGTTCCCTAGCTTGCCGCAAGTTCCTCCTCGAGCAACTGCTTCTCGTACAATTCCGCGTACAGCCCTCCTCGCGCGATGAGTTCTTCGTGATCTCCGCGCTCCGCGATGCGCCCGTCGTCGAGAACTACTATTAGATCGGCGTCTTTTACAGTCGAGATTCTATGCGACACGATCAAACTGGTGCGGTCTTTCATGACGTCGCGCAGGTGACCCAGAATCTTCTCTTCCGTGTAGGTGTCCACCGACGACAAAGCGTCGTCAAGGATGAGCACCGGCGGCCGCCTGATCAACGCTCGCGCGATCGCGGTTCTTTGCTTCTGGCCGCCGGAGAGCGTAATGCCGCGTTCGCCAACCAGCGTGTCGTACTTCCTGGGGAACTCGCCGATGTCTTCAGCGATTCCGGCCTCGCGGGCTGCTTGCTCCACTTCTTCTGGCGATGGAGAGATGACTCCGAAGCCGATGTTCGAGGCCACGGAATCGCTGAACAGGAAAGTCTCTTGTGGCACGTACCCTATTGAAGACCTCAACAGCTTCAGCGGCACTTCGCCGATGGGGACGCCATCAATCAGCACCTGCCCGGGCGGCGCGTCGAGCAGCCGGGGCACGAGATTCATAAGCGTTGTCTTACCTGCCCCAACCGCTCCGACGAAAGCCACGGTCTGACCGGGCAGTATACGCAGATCGATGTTCTTGAGAGCGGGCTCAATCGCTCCGCTGTAACTGAATGAAAGTCCGCGAAACTCGATCTCTCCCTTGATGCGCTCGATATCAGCGGGCCGCTCCGAACCGCGGATCGCCGGGCCGATGGATAAAATAGCATTAATGCGGCCCATTGAAGCCATCGACCGTTGAAACAGGTTTATCACCCAGCCGAGAGCTATCATTGGCCATACGAGATAACCAAGATAAAGCGTAAACTTGAAGAACTCGCCGGTTGTTATCACGCCGTTGATGGCGAGGCTACCTCCGTACCAGAGCACGGCGATGAAGCCAAGCCCGATGAAGAACTGCAATATCGGATGAAAAACGGCGGACAGTTTGATGAGCCTCATGTTCGTGTTAACGAACTCGCGGTTCACGTTCTTGAAGCTCTCTATCTCCGCCTTCTCCTGAGCGTAGGCCCTGATCACCCGGACCCCGGCAAGCGATTCCTGCGCGCAGCTCGATACGGCGCCGAAATTCTCCTGCACGCGCTCGAACCTGTCGTGAATTCGCTTGGAAAAGAAATGAGTCGCGCCGGCCACGAGCGGCATCGACACGAACGCAAGCAGGGTCAGTCTCCAGCTTATGCCCGCCATCAGCGGAATGATCAGCGCCGTGGCGAAAACCGTGTTCATCGAATACATCAACGCGGGTCCGACCACCATGCGCACGGCCGCGAGGTCGTTCGTCGCGCGAGCCATCAGATCGCCGGTCCGGTGGCTTTTGTAGAACTCCAACGGCAAGCGCTGCAGATGCGCGTAAAAGTCATTCCTCAAATCGTATTCTATGTCTCGCGACATATTGATCAGGGTGCGCCTCTGTAGGAATAAGAACACGCCTTGAACAAGCGAGATGAGAATCAGCATGCCGCCGTATTGAAGAAGTGTCGACGAAGAGGCGCCGTTCGCTTTGAGCTCGTCGACTGCGTTTCCCAGCACCGCCGGCGCCTTCAGCTTCGCAATGTTCATTAGCAGTATGCAGGAAACGCCGAAAATTAGTTTTGGGCGGTACGCCGCGAAGTAGCGAGCCAGCCGTTTCAATGGTGTCATAGCATTTACTCGCTTTCCATGCCCGTGGTACTGGCGGAAATTACCGAACATTGGCGGACAGAGAGTCTCGCCGCGCCGGCTTCCGGATTAACCGCCGATCTTCGCTGCCTTCGGGCCGCTGATCCGCGCCGATCTGCGTTACGTAGTCCGGGCAAATCAGCGGCTTCCTCGTTATGGCGCCTTGCGCCGAGAGCCGGGACCGTTGGTCATTCTATCCATTGAAACACCGTCAACTCAAATCAAGAGCATCAACCGTATTTTACCGCCGTCAGTCGTTGAGGCGGATATAGGTCAGAAGTCCCTTCGCGGCAAGGCGGCCCGCCGAATCCTGAACGTCGCATTCGGCAACGATAATACGGCGGCCGTCGCGAATCAGCTTTGCATCGGCGGTCACGCGGCCCTCTCGAATGGCGATGAGATAGTTCACCTTGAGCTCGACCGTAGTGAATCTGTCGTCAGGACGGGAAACGCTTGCGATCGCGAAAGCGACCGCGGTGTCGATCAGGCTGGCTATCGCGCCCCCGTGCATCACTCCCTGCAATTGAAGCAGATCTTTTCTGATGGTCACACCAAGCACGGCGCGTCCCGATTCAAGCGCGTCGATCTCTATCCCCAGCAACCGGGGAAAGTGATTGGTCTCGAATTTCTTTCTGATCTCGAGCTCCTGCTCGGCCGTAATTGTCATCGTATCCTCTTCCTTGTGAATTCGGTTTGTTGTGGCTTTGCGCGCGCACGGCGAGCGGCGGGCTGGCGATTGGATTTGATCAGAGAAGCGCGCCGGCGTTTTCGGGGCGACCATTGATACGTCCCGAGGTCGCAGCACCCTCGATCGTCGAAGACTACTCCTTCCGCCTCCAGCATGAGTCTTTGAAGTTCCGGCTCGTGAAGAATGACCTTGCCCGTCGATACGGCTCCACGAGAATTGATCACCCTATGCCAGGGAATGTTTCTGTCGTCATGCGGAGTAGCGTGCATAGCCCAACCCACGAGTCTTGGACTATATTCGCCTTCAAGGAGTCGCGCTATTTGTCCGTAGGTCATCACCCGGCCGGGGGGAATTCTAAGCACGAGCCGATAAATCCTATTGAAGACCCGGTCGAAAGCGGCTCCTGAAGCATCTTGCGAGGCCGCGGCCTTTCGTCGAATCGTCATCCTTTGTTTTCCGGCTCCTGATTAGACCTGCCGCCCCGTTGCGGCGGCAGTGCTCACGCGATTAGCGATCGGATAAACCGACATTATCCCGTCTACGCTCCGGCCACGCAACACCGGCCTTGGCCGAGGGCGCCCTACGCTTGTGGGGCGACGCAGAAGTTGTCCGGCAAGCTGCTAGATTGTCGCATCACTTCACACGCGCAACACAGAAATCAAACGAGAAATCGCGACAAGCTCGCGGCTTGTCGCACTCTTTGAGGCGAACCAAGATTGTCTCTTGCTCCACTTCTCCGGCGCCCATTGGTCGAACCCGGCGCAGTCGCGCGGAATGCGAGCATTTACCGTTCGAAGGCGACTGTCAAAGATTGTGAGCCGACTCGCACAAATTGACCCTTGTTGACGTAGTAAGCGGATCAGCGTAGCCGTTTAACCAGACCGTGATGATATTAGTCACAACTTCGGGTTACGAGCCGTGAGGCGATGTGACGCATTATGTCAGTCACCCTTGACGTGTTTTGTTAACCTTAGAAGTTTTGTCCCACATGCGGACTTGAATGTTCTTTCTTAAGGACCGTGACATAAACCCGAATCTTAGTAGGCATAAGGGCCGAACGTGGCCGTTGCAAGCGCTCGCTGGCACGAACATTGCAGAATGCTCGGTGGTTCTAGCAGTTCGACAGTTTGAAAAAAACTCTTCTGCTCAGAGCAACTGCGGGATGCAGAACTGGTGCGGAGAATGGAAGGGAGGATGGGGGCCCTGCCTTCCATTCAATGCACGTTTCGATTCGTTGAGCAGATTTGAATTGCAGCAGAACTAAAAGCAAGACTGAGAGAAGCGACAGACATAACGAGAATCGAGTTCTGGAGAAGAAGCATACGGGGGCATGGTTCTTCACTAGAGCTTGCAAGAAGCCGCCAGGAAACTGGCGGCTTTTATTTATGGCCTTTCGCCCATTCGATTTAGCACCGTGTGAAACGAACCGTTCATACCGATCCGACCGACGATCATCTTTCACCCAGGGAACCGTATTAGTCGTACCGCTGATTCGCGTCTAGCTCTGATTGCAGACCTCGTTGCAGGCGATTCGGGAATGAGCGATGGCATTCCTCGCCGGTGATATTCGCGCCGACGCCAACCCCGGCCTGCCAGCCAAAAGAATGAAAGAGTAAAGAGCCGTTTCATTGGCAGCCCTCGTCAGAGTAGGTCGATCTCAATCAAACAGCCGCTGCCCGGACCCGGATCCTCGTTCAAGATCGAGCAGGAATTGTTTCCTCCACAACCCTCCGCCGTAGCCGCCGAGTTTGCCGCTCTTGTTCACCACACGGTGACAAGGAATGACTATAGCGATCGGATTGAGTCCATTTGCATGCCCTACCGCCCGTTGCGCCGAGGGCGAGCCTACTCGACGCGCAAGCTCTTCATAAGAGATCGTCTCGCCATAAGGGATGCGAAGCAACTCGCTCCATACCTTCGCCTGAAACGGTTTGCCCGGATAGATCAGCGGCAGGGAGAACCGATCGAGAGTACCCGCGAAGTA
>JAHFUG010000170.1:0-6433 GCA_023265195.1 Blastocatellia bacterium
GGAGTTGGTGGATCGTTCATATACAGCCTACAAGCAAAGCTGCCCGCGGCCCCCTCGTTGTCTTATTTTCTCTCCTCGCGACGCGAGGGAGAGAGGGAAAGGAAAACGGGAGTCCGGCGTGCGCCCTTTGTAGGCTGTGTCTGAACAATCCACCAACTGCGTTGGTGGGATTCGCGGAGTTTTCACACAGCAACTGCGTTGGGGGTATTCCGGTCGTTCTTTGGTGAGAGCCTTCCGCCTCAGTCATGGTTATCCAATCAGCAACACAGTATTAGGACACTACCAGCAAAGACGGGCTGGCGCGGAGAAAGCTGCTACTACCACTATCCCTTCCTGTACAATCTTCCCGGCCTTTAACCTATAAGGCCGGCCCGTACATTTAAGGCCGGCCCGTACATTGATTTTCAGGCTTGAGCGGAAAACGGGAAGTTATTCTTTTACGCGCGCTAAGTTGGAGGATATTCATGGGCCAGGCTTCGATCTTAGTTGGCGTCGTTATTGCGTCGTTGCTGCTGGCAGGCGGTCACGCAATCGAGCAAGACTCTCATCCACCGCAGCCTCATCGTCATCCCGAGGCGCAGAAGCTGAAGAACCCAATTTCGAGCGACGACGCTTCGATAGCCGACGGCCGCAAGACATACGTTCGCTATTGCGCGTCTTGTCATGGACCGGCTGGAAATGGTGACGGTTCGATGGCCTTGGCTGGCGGGACTCCGGCGAACCTGACGGATGAAACGTGGGATCATGGTTCGAGTGACGGCGAGATATTCGTAGTGATTCGCGATGGAACGAGTAGCGACATGGAAGCTTACAAGGATAGGCTGACCGAGAAGCAGATGTGGCAATTGGTCAGTTATCTTCGAAGCATCGGCCCAAAGCCACAAAAGTGATTGTTGTTTGCTCTGGCGGGAACCTGACTCGTTGCCACAAGGCGAAGTTTGTGGAATGATCTGGAACCGTACGCGTAAATTCTCCCAGGAGGTAATTGAAAAACTTGAGCGGCTCATGTCACGGCATTGAGACGATTCCCGGTGTCAGCGGGGGAGAACCTTGCATCGCGAGGACTCGCATTCCGGTGTGGCTGTTGGAGCAAGGCCGACGCCTTGGCACAAGCGAGGCCGAACTTTTAAGCGCTTATCCCAACCTGCGAGCCGAAGACCTTGCCAACGCTTGGGCATACGTTCGATCGCACAAAGAAGAAATCGACCGGGATATATGGGTTAATGAGGCTGCTTAGTCGTGGTAGAGAGAGGAGTCTTTGATGAAGTCAGTGAAGCAAAATGGTAAACCAAGGAACGCCAAAGCGCCGAAAACCAAGTCGCCGAGAGCGAAGGCCACCGCTCGGCCCAGTAAGCGCGCGCCTGAGGAGCAAACGGCTAACGAGGTGATGCTCGAAGCCTGGAAAGAGATTTTCAGGACTCGCCATCGGAGACTCTTGTAATAGAGATGCAGATCATTGCTTACGCAAGCCAGCGGCGGCCATGGACTAGTGGTGCTCGGCGGAAGTAAATCACCAGCCACAAAGATGCACAAAAATCGCAGGACGGAACTCCGGAAAGGCTCAAGCTACAAAAGGGCGAGCCAACCGAAGGATATGCTTTGTCCGTCTTCTTCATCTTTGCGACTTTTGTGCCTTTTTGTGGCCATGAGACTTCAGCCACGCACCACTAGTCGGACCCTCCAGTGTAAGGGACGCGAGTCAAGGGGACCTACGACATGACTGAGGCTCCAAAGTTTATCCCAGTTAGGAATACCTCAAGTGTATTGTGTATTTCGGTTTCTTTGATCTTCTTTGCTCCTACGTTCTTTTTCCTGGCTTCATCCTCGCTGATACATGCCGAAAACGCCCATCCCATCGGCGAATGGCGGAGCTACGGCGCGGACAACGCCGGCGCCAAATACTCTCCGCTGGACCAGATCAATAAAGACAACTTCTCTCAACTCAAGGTCGCCTGGCGCTGGAAGTCAGTTGACGCCTACGTCAGCAAGACGGTGGCCGGCGGCGAGTGGTGGTCGAAATCATCCGATGTCTTCGATGACCTGCAAAAGGACAATCCAAATCGCTGGCGAGACAAATCTGCTCCGTGGATGGACAACCTCAAGGCCACGCCTCTGATGGTGGGCGGCGTGCTCTATCTCGCCACGCCGCTGTCTCAGGCTGTCGCGATTGACGCCGCCACCGGTGAGACGCTCTGGGTCTATAACCCGAAGAGCTACGAGACCGGCACTCCGACGATGAGTTTTCAATGGAATCACCGCGGCGTCTCCTACTGGAGCGACGGCAACGAATCGAGAATTCTTTGGGGCACCGGCGACGGTTACCTCATCGCGGTAGACGCCAAGACCGGCCGCCCTTGCCGCGGCTTTGGTCAGGACGGACGAGTCGATCTGATGAAGGATCTGCCGCGGACTTCCAGGACCGGCCGCGATTATCTGAACGCCATTACCTATTCGGTTACGTCTCCGCCTTTGGTTTGCCGCAACGTGGTTATCACCGGTTGCGCGATAGCGGATCGGCGCATCACCAAGGAATCGCCGCCGGGCGACGTCAGGGCGTGGGATGTTCGGACCGGCAACCTGAAATGGACTTTTCACACCATACCGCGCGAAGGCGAATTCGGCGTCGAGACCTGGCTGAATGAATCGTGGAAGTACTCGGGCGCTGCTAACGTTTGGACCTCGATGAGCGCCGACGATGAGCTAGGGTATGTTTATCTTCCGACGGGTACGCCGACTAATGACTTTTACGGCGGGCATCGGCTGGGCGACAACCTCTTCGCTGAGAGTCTCGTGTGCGTAGACGTCGAGACCGGCAAACGGATTTGGCATTTCCAGACGGTTCATCACGGCCTTTGGGACTACGACAATCCCGCCGCGCCGAATCTCATTGACATTACCGTGGATGGAAAGAAGATCAAGGCGGTCGCTCAGGTGACTAAGCATGGCTTCTGTTTTGTATTCGATCGAGTGACAGGCAAACCGGTCTGGCCCATTGAGGAACGTCCCGTACCGCAATCAGACGTGCCGGGCGAACGAACCGCTCCTACTCAGCCGTTTCCGACGAAGCCGGCTCCGTTCGAGTATCAGGGAGTGACGCTTGATGACTTGATCGACTTCACGCCGGAGCTGCGGGCTGAAGCGGTCAAGACTATTCAAAAGTTCAGGATCGGTCCGTTGTTCACGCCGCCGTCACTTGATGCGCAAGGCGGGACACAAGGGACCATCGAGCGGCCGGGCGAAGGCGGAGGCGCGAACTGGCAAGGCGCGGCGGTTGATCCCGAGACGGGAATTCTCTACGTTCCGTCGCGAAACGGATTTTCGGTCATTCACTTCTACACTCCGGAAGCGGAAAAAGGCGGTACGGTTCGCTTTACTCACAAGCCCGGCGGCGAAGTTCCTCGCGGGCCGCAAGGGCTGCCGATATTCAAGCCCCCTTATTCTCGGATGACCGCGATAGATCTCAACAAGGGCTCGCATCTCTGGACGTCGCCAATAGGAATCGGGTCTTCGAGAATTCGCAATCATCCTGTGTTGAAAGGTCTCAAGCTACCGCCATTGGGAGGGGCCGGCGCGAAGGGTCCACTGTTAACGAAAACGCTCTTGATCTCGGCTGTAGACGGAGCCATGAGTGAGTCGGACGACGAAGGGCCGAAGCTGGTGGCATGGGACAAAGCTACAGGCAGGGTAGTCGCGGCGGTGGCGTTGCCGGGCAGCGCGATCGGAACGCCAATGACGTTCATGCTGAACGGCAAGCAGTACATCGCATTGACGGTGGGCGGCGACACGCCTCAACTAATCGCGCTGAAGCTGCCATAGTCTTGGAGCCATGGGTACTGATTCTACGAAATCCAGAACCGCGGATCGGACGAGCGTGAAATTCCCGTCGCTATCCTCGCTGAAGTTTGGAGTGTTATGAAACCTCACAGCAGATGCTCAACTATTCCTATCTCGGGCGCCCCATCGCCATCGCACCACGAGAAGAGACGATTATCGTCGGTCAGAAGCACGCACTTTTCCGCCCTGGCGAGGGCCAGCAGTCCCGCATCAGCCGGACCAAGAGAGCAGACAACGTCGCAGATGAATTGATCTTCCCGCATTGAAAGAAGGGTAAGAAGGCGTTCGTCCACTCGCTTCCGTTTCAAGTAGTCCAACGAGCAAAGCCAGAATTCGCGAAAGATGTGTGGCGGTAGCCTTTTTAGGTCCCTGGTCCTCGTCTGCCCGATTACGTGAGAGGTGAAAAGTAACTGGTTGATACCGTCGAAGAAATCAAGATAGTCTCTTTCTTTTTGCAGGACATAGGACTCAAGTTTGTGCTTCGAAAGAACCTCTCTCCGATACTGCGGCCACTGTCTAACAAATACCAGGGTCAAGAGTGCAAACAGCGGGCCGTTATCGACTACAGCTTTCTTGTAGAGAAGACCCAACGGCTTGATTTTCGGCATGCGAGACTTACTCGTCCTGTGCGGACTGAGCTGGGACAATTGGGACATCAAACCACAACGACAGCTTCTCCCGCGAGTTCTTTAGCAAATCCACGAACTCGTTGACCGTCTTCAGGAGCTTCTCGCCTGCCTCAATGACAGGACCTCTCTTCGGCACAACCGCCGGATCATCGAGCGATAGTAGAAAATCCGTCCTGTATTTCCGCCATACCCGCGAATAGACATAGTAGCCTGGAAGCTCGCCAGCGCCGTTGACCACGTATTGAGCAAACACTCCAAGGTGCTTTTCATCGGGATCACGGAGTACGCTGTTCATTGGCTCTCCAAGCTCGTCGGGAGAATCATCTGTTTTCGCCCTTTCGTAAACGTTCCTCAGCGCCGTGGTTAATGACAAGGATTCCTGCAAGGCCCCGCACGCCCGCTCCAACTCGACAGCCTGATTATCGTAGCGTTCGATCAATTCCTCCACACTCGGATAGAACCTGATGAATTGATCTAGATTGTCTTTGCTGACCGGCCACGGCGATTCGTCAAGGGGCCGAATCGACTCCAGCTTGCCAAGCGCCGACGTCCACGTCCAATTCCTGTCCGCCAGCAGCGTCTCCTCCAGCTTGAGATACTCCAGGATCGGATTCACGACCGTAGCGAACCAAGCTCGTATGATCCGAGGCCCAACCCGCCCTTCAAGCGCCGGATACTCCTCAAAGCCAAAGGCAGTTGGTGGAATGCACCGAAAACTATGAGGGCCTGTTATTCGGCAATTGAGATCTTCGGTGCGAGGTATGCCATAGTCTAAAAGGATCTGTTGAGCGTCGGGTTTCTCCGCTGATATGCATGGATGGACGGCGGGTGGCTGATTAGATGACGCCTCCACAATCACGGTCCAGAATTCGTCGTCCTCGCACGAAAGACTGGATGGTTCACCGTCTCTGTAGTACCGTTCGGGAACCCGATCAAGGAACGTGCGCCCTTTTGTCGTCAATCCGTAGGGCCTGCTACCGAGGGACGGTGCGGTTTGAGAAGGCGGAATCAGATGCTCGATCAAGCCCATTCGCTGAAGGGCGTCGATGCTGCGTTGCGCAGCCTCGAAAAACTTTTCGTCGCCCTGGTTACCCTTCCAGTAGCAAATTATGTTTCCCCATGGATCCGGCCAGGGATCTAGTCCGATGAAACCCTCCCGTAGCCAGCGGAGGACTCTCACAAGATCATAGCCATTCGTAGCCCGTCGAAACCGTGCGAATTCATGCGCGAAAGCTGTGCGAACTTCTTTGATGGGCCTTCCGAAAAGTTGTTCGATAGCGGCTATGTTAGGCGTCTGATCCACGTCTCTCCATTAAACTACGTTCTATTACGGTCTTGGATTCCGGGAAACAAGCTTGTGTAATATAACATGATGACGCTCCACGCGGTACGAACAAAGCGTGCAATACTAATACGGAATTAGTGTGCAGACCAGGACCGGTACGAGCGGAAGCTCGCGGGACGCTCAGACTCACTCGCGATCGCGCGAGCCCTGTTTTTCCCTTTGTCCGATCTGAACCAAAATGATATAAAAGGGTCGAATCACGGCTTCCGCGGGTTTCGCTGGGTCTCACCGCTCACGACCTCCAGCGAATTCGAAGCTTTGCAGTCATCGAGCAGTGGCGATCATCCTTGTTTAGATCAGCGGTGCAGCGGCGCTGGCTTGAATGCTGATTAACTCAAATCGTTTTTGGAGGCGTAATGAGACGTATTTTCGGCTTGGGCTTCGCCTGTAGCGTCACGCTGGTCTGTGGGATGTGGGTGACCGGCGCCGGCTCCGGCTCCGACATAGCGTCGCCGGTTACCTACACAAGAGACGTCGCCCCGATCATCCAAAAGAACTGCATCGTTTGTCACAGGCCCGGCGAGATCGCTCCGATGTCCCTGCTCGGCTTCAAAGATGTGAGGCCCTGGGCGAAGTCAATACGAGAGATGGTCATCCAGCGGCGCATGCCGCCGTGGTTCGCCGA
>JAHFUG010000170.1:6533-13804 GCA_023265195.1 Blastocatellia bacterium
AGCCTTCACCCGCACATGCATTTTCGAGGCAAGGATTTTCAGTACAAGCTGGTTCTCCCGGACGGAACGTCGAAGATATTGCTGTCGGTCCCGCGATGGGATTTCAACTGGCAACTGACTTATATCTTCAAGGAACCCGTCGCCGCGCCGAAGGGAAGCCGGCTCGAATGCGTGGCGCATTACGACAACTCGGAGAAAAACAAATACAACCCGGATCCGACCAAGCTGGTGTCTTGGGGCCCCCAGACCTGGGACGAGATGATGATCGGATATCTCGACTACGTGATCGACAAACAGAACCTTCGCGCGGTGCGCGAGACCGCCGCGAAGTAGCAGCAATCTTCGGTGAGTTCGAGCCGATATGACCACGGGATAATCGCACTCAACAGCGGAGAACCCGGCGGGAAGCAAAGCAGTGCCGCGTTGCGGCGCAAATTCGAGACACATTCAATCCTCGGCCGTGATGGAATCGGGAGGTCGTGATGAGGAGACTATTGGGCGTCTGGGCTCTATGCGCCGCCATCGCAATGACGGCGGCGGCGATCAACGGCGGAGCCGGTCAAAAGATCGCGCCAACCTTCGCTAAGGATGTTGCGCCTATTCTCTTCAACAAGTGCGCGACCTGTCATCGTCCGGGTGAACCCGTACCGATGCCGCTCACCTCCTATCAGGACGCCCGGCCCTGGAGCAAAGCTATCCGCGAACAAGTCGCCCAGCATTCCATGCCACCGTGGTACGCTGACCCCGAGGCGTCGGTGAAGTTTCGAAACGACCGCCGTCTCTCGCCGAAAGAGATTGAAACCATAATCGCGTGGGTTGACGGCGGCTCGCCGAAAGGCGACGACAAAGACCTCCCTTCGCTGCCGAGCTTCGCCAACGGATGGAGTTGGGGTGCGCCAGACTTGATCATTCCCATGCCGGTTGAATTCGATATTCCAGCGGAAGGCGAGCTTCCGATGCAGAACTTCTTCGTTCCGGTTCCGTTCAAGGAGGAACGATGGGTCGAGGCCGTCGAGTTGCGCCCCGGCAATCCCGCCGTTGTTCATCACTCGATCGCAAACGTGACGAGGCTTCCCGAAGGCAGTCAGATCGTGAACGGACGCGCGGTCAAAGTAGATACGGGAAAGGTCGTTACGTCCGACGCCCGGCAAACCGGCGGCCTTCGCGAAGAAGTGTTTCTCAGTCAGGACTCCTTCACTCGCGCGGGCGCGTTCAAGCTGGTTGGGCAAGCGCCGGGCAAAGGATTCGAGCGCCATCATGAAGGAACCGCTAAGCGCATCCTTCCAGGAATGTATTTTCAATTCAACATGCACTATCAACCGACGGGACGGCCTGAAAGAGACCGCTCGATGCTTGGGCTGTGGTTCGCCAGGAAGCCGGTGACTCATGAGGTGCTCACGAAAGGCGTGACCGACGTCATCTTCATCGGCGGCAAGGAACTCGGCGAGACTAAGATCGTAAACGGGCGGGAGGTCAGAACGCGGGGTAAGCTGCCGAACATACCGCCCTACGCCGAGAACTGGGAGATAGCAGGCGAGCTTCCAATCAAAGAAGCGACCACTTTATACGCCTTTGCTCCGCATATGCACCTTCGCGGCAAGGACATCAAGTACATCTTGCAGTGGCCCGACGGCCGCCAACAGACGCTGCTCACCGTGCCAAAGTTCGATTTCAACTGGCAGCTCCACTATGAACTGGAAGAACCGTTGAAGATTCCCGCCGGCAGCAAAATGATAGCGGTCGCGCATTACGACAATTCGTTGAAGAATCGCTACAATCCCGCGCCGCAAAAGGAAGTGTTCTGGAGCGAGCAGAGTTGGGACGAGATGTTCATCCCGTGGTTCGAATACACTGTGGACCGTATGGATTTGACGAAACAGGCAAGCGCAAAGTAGTCATTGGTCGTTTGTCATTGGTCATTGGTCATTGGTCATTGGTCATTGGTCATTGGTCATTGGTCATTGGTCATTGGTCATTTGTCATTTGTCACTTGTCATTTGTCACTGGCGATTGGCGCATCGTCTTCCAACGTTGACAAGTGACAAATGACAAATGACAAATGACAAATGACAAATGACAAATGACAAATGACAAATGACAAATGACAAATGACAAATGACAAATGACAAATGACAATCCTCCACATTTTTTGCTTAATGCTTCTTCTTTTTCAGCAACAGCCGCCAAGGCCCACGCAGCCCACCGATCCAATGCCGCCGCCGAATTTGGATTACTTTGTCGGGACTTGGGAGTTTGACTGGAACGTACCCGAGTCGCCGCTCGGTCCCGCCGGGAAATTGAAGGGCACGGAATCCTACAAGAAGATTCTCAGCGGCCAGGTTTACGAGAGCGAGATCAAGGGCGAAGGTCCCGACGGACCATTTCAAGGCCGCGCCATCACCAGCTACGATGAGAAAGAGAAACTCGTCACCCGTTATGAAATTCTCAGTTTCGGATTGTCTGCGTTGAAGACAGGCTCGATAGGTGGAGACCTTGGCGGCTATTACACGATCTTTTGGGAAAGCGTTCCGATCAAGAAGAACGGCCACGTCATCAAGCTAAAGGGCAAGACCCAGATGTTGTCTCCCGCTCACTACCGGCTGCTGACGGAGATTTCAGTCGATGGCGGCCCTTACGCGAGTCTCGGCAATCCCTGGTTCCGTAAGCAAGATGCGAAACCTCGGCAATAACCCCTTCATGCCCGGCTGCCCTAATGAAAGAAAAACGGACTGTTGCGTCAATCTCTCATATTTGTTTTAGCTCTCAATAAGAGATTGCCAGCGGTGTTACCGTTTTGGTAACCTTCCCTGCGTTTGGCGAATGTTAATAGTCACTGAAGCAAGATTGAACGAATACGCAAAGAAGCACGCGGCAGCGGCGAGTTCGCTACTCATGTGGGGTGCGTTGATCAAGGCAGCGTCGTGGCGACGGATTGCGGACGCTAAACGCACTTTCCCGCACGCGGATCAAGTGCGGAGATGCGTGGTCTTCAACGTCAAGGGGAATGATTTTCGGTTGATCACAAGGATTGAATATGGGCTCCAGACCGTCACACTCAAGTACTTCCTCACCCACGCGGACTATGACCGCGCGAAGTGGAAGAAGGACTGCTCCTAGCAGGCGGCTTAACCTGCGCAAATATGCGGCGCTCGTCGGCGGGGCGCTACCGCGCGTTATCGAGAACGACGAAGAGCTCGAACGCGTTGCTCGTATCGTCGAGCTACTTCTTGAGAAAAGCGACCGCCGAACGGTCGAGGAAGAGACGCTATCCCGGCTCTTGATTAGCTTGATCGACGGATACCAGCGGGCACACCCACGAATCCCGCGATTACAGCCCCACGAGGCTCTACAGGCCCTGATGGAGGCTGGAAACCTGCGCCAGACCGACCTTGCGCCGATCCTCGGTTCACGCAGCCGCGTCTCGGACGCTGTGAATGGAAAACGTGCGATCAGCAAAGCGCACGCCCGCAAGCTGGCGGAGTTCTTTCGAGTGTCCCCGGAGTTGTTCATTTGACCAGACGACTGCCGAATAGCGGGAGACGTTCAAGCCTTCCTCTCCTTTTCGCCCCATAGGGCCTGTCGCTCCTGTTCGATAAGCACGTCAAGTTTCCTTAGATCATCCCGCCCTCAGCAAATTGCTCAGGCACGAGCGCGAGGATCTCATCCAGCGGAACGTCGTCCGATACGCAGCGGTCCTTCAATTCACGCTCTCGCACTGTGCTTCGACCTTACGCCATTCGGATGCCTACCGTTCTTCTACAAGCTCAATCGCAATCGAGTCGGGACCTTCAATCATAGCCGCGAGCGCTTTGCCGTTACCGAACCGGTGAAGCTCCTCGATCACCTTCACACCCGATCCGCGCAATCTCTCGAGCGCGGCGCCGACGTCCGCGTAGCTAACCGCGATGTGATCCACAACGTGGCCGCGAGTGCTCGCCAGCGGTCCGGGCCTCTGCCGCGGGTAGATGATCAGGTTGACTTCACCGATCCTCACTGTAGCCGCTGGAGACCGGATCACTCCGAGTGGTTCGCTCGGGGCCGCGAAAGGAGCCTCGCATGGACCAGAGCGTTGAGCGGAGGCTCGGCTCACCGCGCCGAGATGCTTTTGATACCACTCGGCGGCGCACAGCGGCGCGTCGCTATACAGGTGGACGTGAATGAAGGCCCTTGTTTGAGACGTGTTGATCTCGACCAACGCGCCGTCCGGCCCTTTCATGTAGGCGAACTGAGTACCCGATCCCAGTCGAGTAATGGGAGTTTGAAAAGTCACGCCCGCGGCGGCGTGCTTCCCGTAGTCGCCTTCCATATCAGTGCTGCCCCATCCAAAATGCCAGACGGCGCTGTCCGGCGCGGTAGCCGGAGCCGTCTTGACCTTGTTGAATAGCAGGTACATCTTCTCGCTTTGAACGCCGTCGAGCCCCGCGACAGCCGTCCGCTTCGTCACATCGAACGTCTTCGTGTAGAAACCAATCGCCGCCTGCGGATCCAGCGAGTTGAGATGAACGTGATGAAACGCCGCGGGCGCGGGTTGATCTCGAGACCAGCCTCGCGCGGTTGGCCAGGCCAACAGAACGATCGGGATCAGCAACAATCTTCCGTTCGACACGATGGGCTCCTCTCTAGCTTTGAGGTTTTGACTCTTCCAGCAATCGGGCCAGATGCTGTTTCCACAACTCCGGTAATGAATGAGTCCCGTGGCCGCGTGTCTGATCGCTGATAGGTATCAACACGAAGCCGCCGCGCTTCACCCGCTTGATCTCGCGCTCCAGTATTCCCAGCTCCGGCGGATTCACGAAGTCATCGGCGGAGTTGACCGCGATCAACGCCGCCTTGATCGACTCGAGTTTCGGAGCCGGATCGTAGTCGCGCGACGCGTCGAATTGATAAAGCATATCGTTCGCGTCCACTGAAGCCATTCGCGACTTCACTTGATTGTCGAAAAGTTTGTCGGCGGCTTCGCGCGTCGGGGCCTGCTTCTGCGCCTGCAAGGGACTGCCGGTCATCAGCATCAACGTGTAAGTAGCCGAAATCAGCCCGCGCGGCTGCTCCTTATATTCGCCGTTGTTCCACAGCGGATCGTTCTTGATCGAATCGATCACCATCCGTCTCAGCATTCGGTTTCGGCCGGCTATCTGAACCGGCAAGCTCGCCAGCGGCATCAAGGAGTCCATGAAATCGGGATGCATCTCGCCCCACACCCAAGTCTGCATGCCTCCCATCGAAGTGCCCATCACGAGCCGCAGATGGTTCACGCCGAGTCCATCGCGCAACAATCGGTGCTGAGCCGTCACCATATCGCTGTAGTTGTAATGAGGAAATCGAGCGTGCAGCCCTTCGCTCGGCTTGCTCGACCCGCCGTGCCCGATTCCATCGGGCAAAATGATGAAATACTTCTTCGCGTCGAGGAGTTGCCCGGGACCGAATAACACTCCGCCGAACGATTGCGACAAGAACGCGCGGCCCGTCCCACCGGTGCCGTGCAGAATCAACACGGCGTTTTGAACCATGCCCGCGCTGTCGCGAACCGGCGCGCCAAGGGTGCGATAGTGGAGCTTCAACTCCGGCAGCGTCTCGCCGCTTTCAAACTTGAAATCACGAATCGTAAAGTCGCCTTCAACCGGCCGCACCTCGCCTTGAGCCAAAGCTACCATTTGGAAGCAAATCAACGCGGCCAACATCATGAATAGTCTGCGCATATTTTCTTTCCTTTCGATGGATCGAACCGGGGATCGAACCGGATTAAACCAGGCATCGAACCGGGGATCGAACCGGGATTAAACCAGGCATCGAACCGGCGAACCTGTTTTCTCCAGCAGGCGATTGTCCGGAAAGGCCCGCCGGCCGTTGACTCCGCAAATCAGTCGAGCACGGGTATATCGATTGCGTCTCGCTTATTGCTTGGTTACATTGAGCACTTCTATTAAGGATTCAGGATTCAGGATTCAGGAGCCGAGATTCAGGAGCCAGGAGCGAGGATTGCTAGCTACTTTCCGGTGCAAAATAGCCGCTTCTGACCCCGATTACAAGGGGAATCCGAGTCCGGGTTTTCGTCCCATCGAGCCAATTTCGGCCAATCCCGCGCATTTTTTTGGGAATTATATACTTGACAAACCCACGCCTTTGCCTCATAATAAGAATCACCATGAAAGACGAAACCGAGCTTGAAGTCAACGGATTAAACCTTTACGAACTAATTCAGAAGTACGGCAGCGAAGACGCGGCGCGGGAGTTTGTAGAAGCGCTCCGCTGGCCGGATGGCCCGGTTTGCCCGCACTGCGGTTCGATGGAAGCGTACCGGCTGACTCCCAAGCAGGGCTCCAAGACTCGCAAGGGTCTTCTCAAGTGCAAGTATTGCCGCAAGCAATTCACGGTTACGGTCAACTCGATCTTCGCTGACTCTCACATTCCTCTCTCAAAGTGGGTGCTCGCGATTCACTTACTCTGTGCTTCCAAGAAGGGAGTGAGCGCCCATCAGATTCATCGGATGATTGGTATGACGTACAAGAGCGCGTGGTTTATGATGCACCGCATTCGGCTGGCAATGACGGAATCACCGGAAGCGGCCAAGCTCACTGGTATAGTCGAAGCCGATGAAACCTACTTCGGTGGTAAGGCCAAGAATATGCACGCGGTCAAGAAAGCGGTTGCGATTCAAGGCCGTGGGCCGGTCAACAAGGTTCCGGTTATGACCCTGGTCGAGCGCAACGGGCGAGTCCGAACCACTCAGCTTGAGCGGGTCAACGAAGAGAACCTTGACGCGGTGCTCCGAACCTACGTTGACCGCAACGCCACTTTAATGACCGATGACGCGCCCTGCTATGACAAACTCGGCAAAGATTTCGCAGGTCATCAGAGCGTCAATCACTCAGTCCACGAATATGTCCGCGAGACTGCCCACATCAACTCCGCTGAATCGGTTCACGCAATCCTCAAACGCGGAGTGTTCGGAATCTATCATCACTGGTCAGTTCAACACCTTGGTCGCTACCTTGTCGAATTTGACTTCCGTTACAACGCGCGAAAGATCAGCGACGGCAAGCGAGCGGCGATGGTAGTCAAGGGAGCGGCAGACAAGCGCCTGATGTATAGAACCTCAAAAGGCGGTCAATAATGGGCTGTCCCTTACCTTGACGAGTGCCGTTCGTTTTTAGGCTGCCGCCTTTAAGCTATCTGGGACCCGAGCACGTTAGTATCACACTCCGCAGATTCTTCGGAATCAAACCACGCCTGCGAGGTCTTGATATGCGCCTGAATGATCAGAACTACATTAT
>JAHFUG010000557.1:0-1936 GCA_023265195.1 Blastocatellia bacterium
GTGGCCGCTCCACAGCCCGGAGGATGATCGACTGACTGAATTTTCACACAGCCTCTTCGTTGGTGGGATTGGGGGAACGGCCGGGGTTGGCGCTCTCTCCGTAGTAGGCTGGGTATGAACGAACCACCAACTGCGTTGGTGGGATTTCAGGAGCCGCCGCGGCGCTGCTTTTAGGCTGGGTGTGAACAATCCACCAACTGCGGTCAAGGCGGGAATGCCTCCGCTGGTTATTAACTTGCCGCCCGAGTTTGGCCAGGAATGTCTGGATCTCGAACGTCTCGGCGATAAAGAGCTCCGGCGGCTGGCTGAAAGCGCCATACCACCGGGACGTCAACGGCACTACATTAATCTGCTTCGCAAGAACCAGCGCGGCGTGCTTACGAAGA
Source organism: Blastocatellia bacterium (assembly GCA_023265195.1). GTDB lineage: Bacteria > Acidobacteriota > Blastocatellia > UBA7656 > UBA7656 > QHVH01. The sequence goes on from JAHFUG010000557.1 coordinate 387, forward strand.
GGGAGCAAGAGGCCCTGAAGCGCCTCGGGGCCGAGGCTCGCCGGCTGACTTTGCACAAAGCGTATGCCTATGCGCTACTCCAGTGGCGCGGCCATCGGATTCCGACTCCGGCGGAACTCCGGCAACCCGAATGAAACACAACCGCCTTCCGACCTCGCTACGCAGGCGCGTTTCAGCGAATGCGACGTTTCGGTGCGGCTATTGGGTCGCACCGAGAGTCATTAACGCCAAAGGAGGTGCTGCCCAAGATTGACCACTGATCAATAGTCGAGGCCGGCTCGCTTGACCGCTTTGTCGCCGGTGCGGAACCCGAGCTTGCCAACCAGGCCCAGCGGCGTGAATGTAGCCGCGCACAGATGGGCAATGTTGCCGGTGTTGGGAGGGATCTCGGGCTCGATGAGCGCGACGTGGAAGGCAGGAGTGCTCACGCGGTCATCCTACCACGGCGAAGAGGCGTGCGGGGGACTCACGCCCAAACTCAATCTCAGGGCTGATCTCGCCTTCAAAGAAGCGAGCACTGATTGCTGAGACACGAAGGGTCAACGGCGCTCCCGCGGTTTCGCCATACTGCGGGTAGTGAAACGTTCATGCGCCAGTTTTTGATTTCTTGACTTGTTCGCGTCTGCGTTGCTCTCTCGCCTTTGGGTCAGCCAATAGAGCTTTCTTCATAGTGACTCTTGGAATCGGGATTTCCGGCAGAGGTTCATTGAATTTCAATGCTGGCTGCGATAGCTGCTTTTCCCGCTCGGAGGATTTTAACACATCAATGCTTAGCGGCATTTCAAGCCGTTTTCTTTTTTCAATCATATCCTTGATAGTCACTATCTCGATTCTATCGTAATCTCGTCCCATGAGCGCATGTCTATAGCTTCCCGCGATATGCGCAGCTTTAATCATCGCCGCTGTCGGTTCCTGAAGCGTGATAAATATTCCCAGAGGTGCTCGTTCTTGTTCCATGGTTCCGCGAAGATCCCTAATGTCCTTCTCGCCAACGTTCCCTGATTTCACCTGAAAAATGATCTTGTCGTTGTCCGTTTTGGTCACCATGAAATAGGCCGTACCATCAATGCCCCTATCGGCCCCCTTCCTTTGATTGATAGTCGCTCGATTATTTGAGTAAGTAAGCACGGCCCATTTTTCAAATTCCTTACGAACCCTATCGTCTTTCTTATGGGCAAGGGCCGTTGCGGATGCCATATCCTTTGGAATGCCATCCAGAGAAGTGGACTGGAGGGCATGTTGTCCAAACGAGTCTTCTAGCCGCTTTAAGACTACCGATATGGATTGATAGGTAATGTCTATACCGACCCACCGGCGATTGAGTTTTTGCGCAACGGCGATAGTAGTGCCGCATCCGCAATATGCATCCAATACTATGTCGTTCTCGTTGCTACTGGCTTTCATTAGTCTCTCCAACAGTGCTTCAGGTTTTTGAGTTGGATATCCTAGACGCTCTTGGTGCCATGATCTCAATGCCTCTATGTCTGTCCATACATCTTGAACTGGTAAGCCCTTCGCCTCATCAAGGTAACGCTTGAGTCGTGGGACGC
>JAHFUG010000557.1:2036-4238 GCA_023265195.1 Blastocatellia bacterium
GCGGCATCCTGTCCAATGTTGTTATAAATCTGATTGTAATTTCTCTTGGAGTTGAAAGGCGGATCAACATAGCAAAGATCAACGCTTTCATCCTTGATATGCTTTCGTAGAACGTCAAGATTGTCCCCAAAGAAGAGTCTATTGCGCAGTTCATTGCGTGACATCTATGTTGTGTTTCCGAAACATGCGGGCTGAACCTAAAGCGATAGGGACAAAGATGGAAAAAACAGGAGACCAATAAGGCAAAGGCGATTGGTCAGCTCACTCTTATAACGCTGTTCGCCGCCGGGTTCAAGAGTTAATTTGGCTTGGCTCGGCTCTGTTTGTCTTCCTCGCGCTCTTTTGTGGCCTCCTCCTGGACTCGGCTTGAAGCTCAACTTCAGAGACTTTCGCTCGGCCATATCAACGGTCTTCAACACCGGATTTGAGCAAGAGGGTGACATACAGAACGCCGTTCAAGCATCTAGCCGCTACGCCAAATCCCTGTTTCTCGCGGAGCGCGCGGAGACCCGGGACAAGAAAGGAAAGTGCTAATCTTCAAACTAGAACACACTGCCAAAACTACGCCATTCGTTGACAGTGCATTACCCCTGCGATAGACTCACGGTTCGTCAAGAAAATCACAGTGGCGATTCATAATAGTCATCATTCAAGCCCGGACAGGCGTCCTGACTACATCACAATCAGCGGCGCCTGGCGCCGGGAAGTCGCCGGAATAGCCGGCGCGAGACGGAGGATTCTGATGTTGAAAAAACTGATCGCGAAACTAGGACCAGCGGCGTTGGCAGCCCTCTCGCTTTCAATCGCCGCCAACGCGCAAGTCGATAGAATAGAGGGAACGGTAAAGTTGAAATCGCCCGAGGGCAAGAAGAATGTAGCCGGCGCGATCGTCGACATCTATCGGATCGACATCAAAGGTCACTGGGAAGTCAAGACGGACAAAACGGGCCACTACGTTTATCTTGGTTTGCCTCTGGTCGGGCGGTTCGTCGTCCTGGCGTCCGGTCCCGGTCTCACCCCAACGTGGGTCAACGGCGTCAGGTTGACTCAAAGTAACACCGTCGACATAGATTGCGAGCCTGGGGACGGCACAAGGTTAACCTTCGAACAACTGAACGCGCAGATAAGCGGTAAAGGCGCGGCTCAACAGCCGGGTGTTTCGGCGGCGGACAAGGCCAAGGGCGAAGCCGCTCAAAAAGAGGCCGAAGAGCGAAGGAAAGAAGGCGAGCAGCTTCAAGCCAGTTTCGATCAATCGCGCAATCACTTCAATCAGGCGATCGAATTAAAAAAGGCGAGCCACATGGCCGAAGCTCTTAGCGAATTCGAACTGGCCGCGTCGATCGACGCCTCGCGCGCCGATTTCAAGGAGCTTTCTCACCGCTCGAACGCGAACCTGGCGGTGTTGCATAACGAGATGGGCGTGGATCTCTTCAACCAGAAAAAGAAGCCCGACGCCAAACCTCACTTCGAAGCCGCGGTCGCCTGCATCGCCAAGGCGATCGACGTGGCCTCAACCGACACCAAAACATCCACGGTTAATAACGACCTGATCGTTTATTACGATATCTACGCGAAGAACGCCAAACTGCTGGTGGAGTTTTACGGCGCGGTCGACCGAGTGGAAGAAGCCGTGAAGATATTGGATAAAGCCGAGGCCCTCGACACCTCCGCAAGCAAAAGCAAGTGGGGAGTGTTCAGGGGCGATCTCTATCGGGCCGCGGGCCAGTCCGATCAGGCCGTCGAGGCGTACAAGAAAGTGCTGGCGGGCGACGCCGGTAACCTCGATTCACTGTTCGGACTCGGGCTGACCCTTCTGGCTTCGACCGACAACACGAAACTGCAAGAGTCGGCCAATGTGCTCGCCGATTTCGTCAGCAAGGCTCCGCCAACCGACAAGCGCGTCAACGACGCAAAAGACACGCTGACCGCGCTGCGAAATCAGTTCAAGATCGAGGCGGAGAAGCCCGCGAAACGAAAAGCAAAGCCTTGACAGCCGGTCGCGGGGAGAGGGGCGGAGGCTTCATGCTGTGTGAGAATCCCAAATCCCGCACACGGCAGTTGGTGGATTGTTCAGACACAGTCTACAAAGGGCGCACACCGGACTCCCGTTTCCTTTCCTTCTCTCCCTCGCGTCGCGAGGAGAGAAAAGAAGACAACGAGGGGCCGCAGGCAGCTTTGCTTGTAGGCTGTATATGAACGATC
>JAHFUG010000171.1 GCA_023265195.1 Blastocatellia bacterium
GATTGATGAACGATGAATGGACGATTGACGTCGTGAATCCGCATCCTCTATTCATCAATCATCAATCATCAATTTCCCTCTCTGTTCATCAATCATCAATCATCAATCATCAATTCCCCTCTCTGTTCATCAATCATCAATCATCAATTCCCCTCTCTGTTCATCAATCATCGTTCATCAATTCCCCCAATTCCCCCCTCAGTCTATCTTGGCGACCACGACATACTTCCCTTCCTGGAAGTTAAATTTGAACGACCCTCCAAAGCGCGTGATCTCGGATACGCCGCCGCCCGAAGCAATCGTCGGCATTCGCAACGCTCCCTCAAATTGAGAGTAGTCTATGGTCGCGTAAAAGGATTTGAGCTTGCGCGCTTCCTTGTCCAGAGTTTCGAGATTGTGCAGACCTTCGATCTTGATCGTGAGCACCTCGCCCGTTAGCGAGTCCAACTCGGCGACTCCCGAAGCCAGCGGCTGGTCGACAAGCCCGCGCCTGGGCGCGAAGCGATACCACTTCTCGTTCTTTCGCTCGGCTACTACCTCTTGAAATTCATAAAACCCGATTCTCTCGGGCAGCAACGGAAAGAAGGCCAGGTCGAACACAGCCCCGAAGGAAAGAAGCGTTGTTGCGTCCTCGTCAATTTTGCGCTTAGGGTTGCCGTTCTTATCGGTGTCGGAGGTGACTCGTACTCTTACCGGCGTTCTGCCTGTTTTATCGGGACTCGCGGCGGGTTCAACCAGGGCTACGGTCTCGCGCAACTCTTCGGGCTTCTCTTCCCCGCCTTTGCTCTTGAACCGCTCGACTCGAATCTTCTGTTCATAGCGGCTGTGATCGCGCAAATAGAGCGAGCGGTCTTGATTCGCCGCCGCTTTGCATATCAACTCGGGCGCGCGGCAGTCATCGGCGCGCGCCGGCCTATACGCGAGTTGGCTCGAAACGCAAATCGTTACGATAAGAGCAGCGTTGATCCAATTCTTCAATTTCTTGACTCCTCTAATCGTTTTCGTGTAATAAGAACTGTGTCACTAGTCGAGGAGTATAAGTTAACAGGCAACACGGCGGCAAATGTTGTCATCTTCGGCACTGGCATCCAAAGCCCGTATCGCGGTTCAGCCGGACTGCTCCCTAGTTCAGGGCGTCATACGGTGACGATGAGACTTGCCTCGAATGAAAATCAATAAGAATGGAGGCTGCATGAGACTAAAAGCGATCGCTCTGATCGGCGTCGGGGCCGCTCTCATATCCGGGAGTTCTTGCGCGACAAAAAAGTATGTCCGGGAACGCGTGAATGAACGAGTCACTCCGCTGGAAAACAGAACCGGCGAGCTTGAAGAAACGTCCCGGCGGAACACTCAAGAGATAAGCCGCATATCGCGCGACGTCGAGGAAGTAAGAGGCCGCGCCGACCGCGCGCAACAAGCCGCCGACCGCGCCGCTTCAGCCGCCGAGCAGGCTAATACGCGGGTCACCGGAGTCGAGCAAACCGTCACCGACCTTCGAAGCAATCTCGACAAGTACACTCTCCAAAAGACCGTCACTGTCCTGTTTGACGTCAACCGGGCCGAGTTAACTCCGGAGGCGGTCTCTACGTTGAATCAACTCGCATCCCAGATCAAAGACCGAAACGGATTCTTGCTCGAGATCCAGGGCTTCGCTTCGTCTGAAGGCGATCCGGACAAAAACGAACGGCTCAGTCAGGCAAGATCAGAAGCCGTAAAGAAGTACATGGCCGATGCGCTCAACATACCGCTGTTTCGAATGTTCATTCTGGGATTCGGAATAAGCAGACCGGTCGCCGATAACACAACTAAGGAAGGCCGTATCCAGAATCGGCGAGTGGAAGTCAGGTTGTTGACTAACAACGCGATCGCCTCTCAGAGCAGATAGTCTCGTTCTCGGCTGCATCGCTCATTTGTTTGACCGCGTGACGGCATGGAGTTCGGAATTGATATTCCCACGGGAAAAGAATTCGACGCCGTCGCGCTGGGTCTCAACGCGGTAGACCACCTCATAGTCGTTCCTCACCTCCCCGCATTCAACACCAAGCTGGAGTACGTCTCGCACACCATCGCGGCGGGCGGCCAGGCGGCGACGGCGATGGTTGCGCTGGCAAGGCTCGGACTGCGTGCGCGGTACATCGGCTCCGTCGGTTCCGATGATGAAGGCCGTTATCAAATCGATTCATTGAGTAGTGAATCCGTAGACGTGTCCAAACTGGCGGTTATCGAAGGCGCCGATACTCAATCGGCGTTCATCTTGATCGACCAGCCGACCGGCGAGAGAACGATCGTATGGCGGCGTGACGCGAGACTGGCTCTGGATCCCGATCGCGTAGATCGAGCGTCCGTTACATCGGGGCGGGTTCTTCATCTTGACGGCCACGACACCGCAGCCGCGATTCGAGCGGCCGCTTATGCGCGCGAAGCCGGCATTCCGGTCGTGCTGGACATCGACAACATTTATGAAGGCGCGGATCGGCTGCTGCCGCTGGTTGATTTCTTGATCTCGTCCGGCAGTTTCCCCGAGCGAATGACGGGCATAAGCGATCTCAGATCCGCATTGAAGACGCTAGCATCGACTACCGGAGCGCGGTTGGTTGGGGCTACTTTGGGCAGCCAAGGGGTGCTTGCGTATTTTCGAGGCGAGTTCATACACACGCCGGGATTCAGCATCGACTGCAAGGACACGACCGGAGCCGGCGATGCTTTTCACGGCGGGTTTATCTACGGCCTGCTCGAGGCGTATTCAGTTGAAGAGACGTTTCGCTTCGCGAACGCGGTTGCCGCGCTGAAGTGCCGAAAGCTCGGGGCCCGAACCGCGCTGCCGATGATCGAGGAAGTTAATGCGTTTTTGCAAAGATGACCGCCTCAAGAGGAAGACGAGACGATCCCTCTGTTCGTGAACCTGTACCCCAGAATAGTTGACTCGAGAATTCGAAGGAAACGGTCCCAACAAGACCCACGGGTGTCAGCCGCATATTTGTGTTGTAATTTATACCACTCATGATATCTTCCAGGAACGCAATTGCCGTGAATCATCTTTGCGCGATTCGATCAGGTCCATCGATGTCGGCCTGACGACACCACGTTTAACTTATGGTGACGTCGAAGCGGCGCCGGATTGGGCAACGGATGTCTTTAGGATAAACGGAGGGTAAAGGAAATGAAGAGAATGAGAAGAATCCCTTACATCATGCTAGTCGTTGTTCTGCTGTTTGGATTGCCGGTCATACTCCCTCGAAACGCCAGAGCGATAGAGTCGAACCTGGGATGCTGTCAAGATTGCGCGAGCGCTTACTATTCGTGCTACATGAATTGTAACGATCCCGAGTGCGAAGAGTCCTGCGGTCAAGACTATGATAGCTGTATAGTACCCTGTGAAGAAAACGGGGACATATGCTTTCATAGGAATTGATGTGGCGATGGCGGCCCGAGTCAACTTTAATCGTTCGCGGCCGGTGCAGGGCTAGCTTAGGAGAGAGGCCGGAGGTTAACGCCGGAAATAAGAGATTCGGGGGTTTGGTGCGCATCGCGTTTCTGTTCTTCCGAGCAGAGTGAGTTGCGCGCGCGCCTCACTTATCAGTTCCTTGTGCTCAATAGTTGCTTATACACATGTTATCCTAACGGCTGCGGAGCTATGGGCCCAATCGCGAAAAGCTGGACGGATCAGCTAACAAGAGAAGCGCGCCGCTGCTAATGCTTCTCCGCGGCTTTTGGTTTAGCCGGCTTACTCTTGAACTCGATCATCAACTGCTCGCCTGGGCTTTGGCTTGAGCTGCTGCTCTCGAAGCGCCTCCCCTGATCCAGCCACTGTGTTTGGCCTGCGGTCAGCTTTTGTTGAGACGAATCAGCGCCTTTGCCGGCCAACTTCAAGTTGACCGGCGAGAGGGCGACCAAGATCGCGGCGTGAGATGAGTCAAGCGGGCCGCACCGGCCGCCGGATTTACAAACAAGCCGGGTGATTCGAACCTGGCCATTCTCAAACTCCGTCTTGCGATAGTCGCGGGGCTGCTGTGGTGACCGCGGCTCAGGAACAAAGCGCCCGTTGAAAGACTCCATGTCGATCGGCTCCGTCTTGAGTTCGACCTGAAGGAAGTCGCTTGGAAGTTCGGTTAGATTCTCAGCCTGGTGGTTCTCCGGTTGAACGCGAGCCAGACGAAACGCCCCCGCTTTTGTCGCGGGTCTGGTCGCGGGATAGCTCCCGGAGAAGCCTTCGACGTGCTGGAACCGAACCGGACCTCCATCGTTCAGATAGATGAAGACCGTCTGTCCCCCGGGATGATCGTGAGCGGCGATCTTTTCGAACGGCGCGTAGTGAACTCTCACTACCCTTACCCAGTCGTTCTCGAAAGCGCGCTTGTAGGCCTGTGGGGCGACAACGAAAGGGTCTTGTCCCAACGACAGGTTCGACGGCAGTAGTATTACGAAGAGCAATCCGGCTATCCGTTTGAGATGCCGAGTGCTGTTCTTATTATGGCCGTTCGCTTCACAACGAAACCAACCACTGCGCTGATCTTTCTCTGACATGATTTCTCCCATTGCCGCCAGGCCTCTGAATAAATAAAAACTCCCCGGTGCATGACGAGGGGCGGCAACGGAGGAACGCCCGTACATTCATTGACTCGAGCACGCCCAAGTCAGGTCTTCATCTCTACTCAACCGTCACCGATTTCGCGAGATTGCGAGGTTGATCGACGTCGCAGCCACGTCTCACTCCAATATGATAGGCCAGCAGTTGTAGCGGAACCACCGACAGGATCGGCGAGATCAAATCGCTGGAGTCGGGGATTTCGATCACTCGGTCCGCTATCTCGCGCGCATCGACGTCTCCCTCCGAAACAACCGCGATTACGACGCCGTCGCGGGCTTTGACCTCGAGCATGTTCGACAGGGTCTTCTCGTATCGAAGCCGGGACGTTTCGTTGGAGAAATCCCGCGTCGCGATGATGACGACCGGAAGTTCCTCGTCGATGAGAGCGTTAGGCCCGTGCTTCATCTCACCGGCCGGATAGCCTTCGGCGTGAATGTACGAGATTTCCTTTAGCTTCAACGCTCCTTCAAGCGCTATTGGAAAATTAATGCCGCGTCCGAGATAAAGAAAATCTTGCGACCTGTGGAACTCGCGGCCCAGCTTATCGATCTGGTCATCGCACCCTAGCAGCGCTTCGAGCTTCACTGGCAGACTGTTTAGAGCCTGAACGTGCTGGAGCGATTCCTGTTCGGAGATCACTCCACGCTTCTGCGCAAGATAAAGCGCCAGCAAGTAAAAGACGGTGATCTGACTGGTGAACGCTTTGGTTGAAGCGACGCCGATCTCAGGCCCCGCGTGAGTCAACACCGTTCCATGAGACTCGCGGGTCAGCATCGATCCGTGGACGTTGCAGATCGAGAGAATCTTTGCTCCCTTTTCCTTCGATTCCCGCACCGCGGCGATCGTATCCGCGGTTTCGCCGGATTGAGAAATGGCGATGACCAGGGTCTTGTCGTCGAGTATGGGATCGCGATAGCGAAACTCGGACGCATAGTCCACTTCGACCGGTATGCGGGCGAGTTGTTCTATCATGTACTTTCCAGCCATTGCGGCGTGCAGACTCGTCCCGCAAGCCACTGCCTTGATCGAAGTGAACCGTCGAAAATCCGCTTCGCTTATTTCCATTTCTTCGAGATACACTCGGCCGTTTTCCTGCGAGACCCGGCCGGCTATCGTGTCCCGAACCGCCCGCGGCTGCTCATAGATCTCCTTCAGCATGTAATGCTTGAACCCGCCTTTTTCCGCCATGATCGGGTCCCACGTTATATGCTCTATTCGTGGAGTGATCATTTCGCCTTCGAAATCCGTGACAGTCACGCCGTCGCGCGTCAGCACGGCGATCTCTCCGTCGCCGAGAAAGAAGACGTCGCGAGTGTGCGCGAGCACCGGGGGAATGTCCGATGCTACAAAGTACTCGTTATCTCCCAGCCCGATCACTATGGGCGGCCCCTGTCTTACGGCGACAATCTTCTCGGGCTCATCCGCGCTCAGTATCGCCAGAGCATAGATGCCTCGCAACTCGGCTACCGTGCGAGTCACCGCGGCCTCCAGGCTGCCCGCTCCTTCCTTCAGATGTTCTTCTATGAGGTGGGCTATTACCTCGGTGTCGGTATCGGTTATGAATCGGTGGTCACGAGCTTGCAGTTGATGCTTTAGCGGAAGGAAATTCTCGATGATGCCGTTATGCACGACGACGACCCGGCCGCTGCAGTCCCGATGAGGGTGGGCGTTTTCTTCGGTCGGCCTCCCATGCGTCGCCCAGCGCGTGTGTCCAATGCCATAGTCACCATCGAGCGGTTTGAGGCGGATTGCTTCCTCGAGGTTTCGAAGCTTGCCCTCGGCGCGCCGCACGGTGAGATTGTGGTCCCCGTCCACGACGGCGATTCCCGCCGAATCGTAGCCCCGGTATTCCAGCTTCCTGAGCCCTTCGATTATCACATTGACTACTTGCTTATCGCCTACGTACCCAACGATGCCGCACATATGACAACTCCAACGAATGTATTGTTCACTTGAGACGCATTATAGCAGGGCGCGCGCCTCTTACTTAGCATTCTTCCTGACCGCCGCGGGAACGCCCACCGCCAATGAATCCGGCGGTACGTCCCTGGTCACAACCGCGCCGGCTCCGGTGACCGCGCCCCGTCCGACTCTGACTGGAGCGATCAGCATCGTGTCGCTCCCGATCTTGACGTCGTCCTCTATGATGGTCTCGTGCTTTCTGACTCCATCATAATTGCAAGTGACCGTCCCTGCTCCGATGTTGACCCGGTCGCCGAGCGTAGCGTCTCCGAGGTAGGTCAGGTGCGAAGCCTTCGTCTGACGGCCGATTTTCGACTTCTTTACCTCTACGAAGTTGCCGATTGCCGATCCCTCGCCGATTTCCGCGTTGTTGCGGAGGCGGGCGAAAGGACCGACGGAAGCTCCCCTGTGTATGATCGAGTCTTCGATCACGCACGAATTCTTTACAATAACTTCATCATCGATCACAGCGTTCTTCAGCCTGGTCCATGAGCCGATCGCGCAATCCCGGCCGATCTTGCTATCGCCCTCGATTAACACCTGCGGGCTTATCACCGTGTCTTGTCCTACTTCAACCTCCGCATCGATGTATGTCGACGCGGGGTCGATTATGGTTACCCCGGCGAGCATAAGCTCGTTAAGCTTCTTCTCCCGCATCTTCTTCTCCAGGGCGGCCAGTTCGACTCTCGTGTTTATACCGGCTACCTCGCCGGCGTCCGAGTGAGCGAGCAAACCGACACGGCCTCCCTGCTCGAGCATAATGACGGGAACGTCAGTCAGGTAGTATTCACGTTGCGCGTTATTGTCGGATAAGCTTTCGAGCGCCTTCAGCAAGGGCGGGATCTCGAAGCAATAGATACTCACGGCGACTTCCTTGATGCTCCGCTCTTCGGGATTCGCATCTCGTTCCTCAACCGAGCGTACAAACTGTCCGGCGGGGCTTCTGACGATGCGGCCATAGCCGGCCGGATCCTCCATTCGAGTAGTGAGCATCGTGACGTCGTTGTGATTGCGCTTATGGTTTTCGATCAGGCTCAAAAGCGTCTCGCCTTTTAGAAGCGGCCCGTCGCCCGCGATCACGACCAAAGGGCCGGCGAGCGCCGCAAGCGATTCGGCGGCGGCCATAACAGCGTGACCCGTTCCATGCCGCTCTGTTTGCATAGCGAACAACAACTCGGTTGGGTGTGAGTTCGAGCGAGCCAATTCATAGCGAACAGCCTTCTCAACGTCTTCCGACTGGTGTCCAACCACGACCACAAGCGTTTGTGGGGAAACGCCGAGAGCTGCCCGCAGCGCATAGGCGATCAAGGGCTTGCCTGCAAGTTCGTGAAGCACCTTTGCGCGGCGTGACTTCATTCTGGTTCCAAGCCCTGCCGCCAGGATCATTACGTCAGCCATATCAACTCCATTTAGGTAAGCGATCGTTCAGATTATGTACTTGGTTCGGCAAACAGGGAAATGGAAAAACTATGAGTCTCCAGGCGGCGGTTCGCCTAACGGCGTTACGAAAGCTAGGGGAATCAATGGCGATTGGCTTCGGACGTTCCTGCTTTAAGACTGGGCTATTGACGCCTATGCGGGCGCCGGCGCGGCAGTGACGCCGGATGACTCGCTCGCCGGTCGAGTCGCGGGAGAGCAGATGCTCAACAACAACTCGGACAGTTTGCGAGGATCGTGCCGAACTACGTCGTTCTCACTCAACAGGTCGCCGGTGATCACGCGGTAGCCGCTGGAATGCGCGCCGCCCGGCTTGGTTTGCCGGCCTTGCGCTAATGTGACCGGTACGGCTCTATCGGCAAGATATTTCTCGCGAAGCGCCGGGTTGATCGCCGCGGTGTTAACCACAACGTAATCGAGATCGAGCGCTTCGCTGTATTTTCGGAGCGCCGCGACGTGATCGTCGACGTCGAAGCCATCGGTTTCGCCCGGTTGCGTCATGATATTCGAGATGAACACCTTCAGAGCTTTGGATTCGCGGATGGCTTGGACAATGCCCTGCACCAGGAGATTGGGGATTATCGAAGTATAGAGCGAGCCTGGGCCTATCGTGATCAGATCCGCTCGAGCGATCGCTTTCAACGTATCCGGGAGCGGCTGGCAGTTCTCGCGCGACAGCCACAGTCTTCGTACCCCGGAGCGCGACTGCGATATGCGGGTTTCCCCTTGGACGATTCGGCCGTCATTTAGTTCGGCCATCAAGGTCACGTCTTCGGTTGTGGAAGGGTATATCCGTCCTTTAATCGCGAGCACCTCGCTGGTCACCTTGATTGCCTCGACAAAGTCGCCGGTTACGCCCGCAAGCGCCGCGAGAAAAATATTGCCGAAGCTATGACCCGATAGATCCCCCGCGGATTCGAATCTGTATTGGAACAGCCGCGTGAGTAATCGCTCGTCCTCGGCGAGCGCGACCATACAGTTTCGAATATCTCCCGGCGGCAAAATCTGAAACTCTTCGCGAAGCCGTCCGGAGCTGCCGCCATCGTCCGTGACCGTAACGACTGCGGTCAACGATTCAACTCGACAATGGGGCGCGGCTTCGGCGCGCACGGACTCGCGGGCGACATAGTGCTTCAGTCCGGACAGCAAAGTAGATAGACCTGTGCCGCCACCGATTGAAACAATACTTAGCCCCTGCCCCGATGCGGACACGTGGATCACCTCCCATTAGCGCCTTCTCTGATCTTAGAGTGTTTCAAGCGAATTCAACGCCGATACCCGCGAGGCGCTGAAAGTCCTGATTGTTCCGGAGGGTAAAGAAATCGGGATCTCTTCTAGCGTGCGACCGATGAACCGGCCGAAGAATAATCGCGCGGCGTAGAGCATCTATCGCCGCCGATGAATTGCCGACTTTGGCCCGGGCGGCAGCCAATGAATACCAGATGTGAGATGCGCGAGGATCGGCCTTGATGGCTCGTTCGAACATGCCTATCGCCGTCCGCGCATTGCCTTTGTTGAATTCGAAAACACCCTGGTCGTATAGGGCGTCGGGATCTTTGGGAGGTTGGGGTATCCGAGACAATCTTTGTTCGCATATCGCCAGATAGGTGCGCACTTGAGCTACGACATCCGGCTGATCCGGGTATCTTTCAAGGATGATCTCGAAGGACGCCTTCGCGCCAGGGAAGTCATGCCGGTTAAAAGCCTTCAATGCTTGCTCGAAAGCGCGAACCGCCGCCAGCGTATTCGCGGAAGGCGGCGGCTTGGGAGGCTCGACTACCACCGGGATCGCGGCCACGCGAGGCTTTGCCGCTTGAACATGTTTGCTTTTCTTGCCGCTGCTTGCGCCGCGTTGAGTCTTTGCCGCACGTACGGGAGCGTGCTTAGCAGGTGACTTCTTCGACGCGGGCTTTTGTGGCTTGTTTGCCTTCTTGGTCAGCACGGCTTTGCCTGAAAGGAGCTTCTTCGAAGTCCCTTTCTTAGGCGTCGAGGTTCGTTTCGCTGGTTTCGCGAGCGCGACTCGTTTGGTTTTCTTGCCTTGATGAACTCTCTTTACTTGGCTTGCCTTGGTGGAGGCAACTCCCTTTTGTTGATCTGATCGTTTTGACGACGCTGATGAGCGGCTTCGGTTGATCTTGGGGATTAGGCTGGCCATTTCAATCCTCGAACGATCCTCAAAACTGAGAGACTCACCGCCATTAAATCCTGCGTAAACACAAGTTTATGGTTTGATGTTATAGCAGCAAACAAAAGGCAAGTCAATAAAAATAGGCGAGTCTGAGCGCTCTCCGGCGATCGAACTCCGGCGCTCTCAACTCTTCTGAATATTGGGTCTAAAGCACGGCTATAGTGAGGCTTGGGGCTCCGGGCAAAGTCAAAAAACTCTCTGTTGCCAGGGACGGGACCGAATCAATCAGCTATAACAGTTAGTTATTCTATTTACTTACCATCGCCTCCTCATCTTAGCTACTGGATCGACACGGACATAATGGTGGAAGCGAGACCATTTCGATTTATAACCCGGAACTGGTGAACTCCCGGTGAAAGCGAGAACGGTTTGACGATGAACTGGGTGTCGCTGCTGTATCTGAATTCAACCCTGGCGTTATCTATGAACAGAGTAGCCTGCAAATCAAAGTGCTCGCCATTGACAATTACCTTCGTTGCATTCTTGTACTTGACGTTGAAGATCGCTGGCGCATCATTGGGTCCGTAGACGTTTGCGACGAGGATTCTAGTGGACGTGGAGGAGCGTTGATCCGAAACAGTCACCGTGAATCTGAAGGCGCCGCCGAGACTAGGCACGCCCGATATGAGTCCCAGCGCCGGATCAAGACTAAGGCCCGGTGGTAGTGCGGCGCCGGTGACAGCCCAATGGTAGGGCGGAAGGCCGCCTGTAGCCGATAGGGTTTCACTAAAAGCCGAGCCGGTAACCGCTGAGGCCAGACTGATGGTTAATACATTGAGGGCCGCTCCAAATACATCGATCGAGTAGCCGGCTTGCTTCTTTCTGCCGCCGTGGTCGGTCATCTCAATCGCAAAGGCAAAATTCCCTGGCTCGGTCGGCGTTCCTGAGAGTCGGCCGGCCGAATCAACCGACAGCCCAGGCGGCAACGCCCCGGAGGCAACCGCCCATGAATAAGGCCCAATACCTCCCATTCCGCTGAAGGTCTGAAAGTAGAACGCGTCCTTCACGGCAAAGGGCAGCGGAGGAGTAAGTATAGCGAGCGGCTCGAGCGCGTTTTGGTGCAACGTGAAGGTTAAATCCGCTATTGTGATGGTTCCCTCCCGAGAAGCGCTACCCTCGTTCGTGTCAACGAAGTAAGTGAATTTGCCGTCGCCGCTGCCGGCGTTTCCAGTGGTTATGACCAGCCATTCGTCATTGCTCGTGGCGTTCCAGTCGCAGCCATCTGGCGCCGTCACGCCAACCGACCCAATGCCCTGTCCCGGGCCTACGACGATTGAGGTTGGGGCGATCGAATAATTGCACGCCTGCACTCGAACCGCGGAGCCTCCGGTTTTGGAGCCGTCAGTGAAGTTGTCCTCGGCAGGGTCACCAAGCGAGCCAGACGATGTTGCATGACTTCGAACGCCGTCCCGGCTTTTCCTACCCGTGGCGGTTTCGAGGGAACCGCTCGCCTGCGTGCGCAGCGCCGGCGTGAATACAACAATCGACAGCGCGATCAGGCCTGCCGATCTAACAACGGAATTCAGATTCGAATTCATACGGGTCTCTCCTTGCGAAGACGCTCCAACACAAGCATGCGATCCCGCACCTCCGCGAGCCGATTAGACCTCGTTTGAGCGCGTCAGTCTCGTCGACGGCGCTCAAAACGAATTTCTAAAGCGGCCGATCAGTCAGTCTGACACCGGCTTGCTGAAGCGCTTTACAACGCTGCGGTCAGGTACGGCTGCTATTTCCTGGTTCGTTTGATTAGTCTTTGATTATGAGGGCATTCTTGCTGAGCGCCGGCGCCGGATGCAGGTCCGCCAGCGAAGTACGGACGACGCCTTTTTAGCACGGGGATATCGCGGTGTCAATAATATTAATATTGTGGTTTGAGATGCGTATCGGCGCCAATATCGTCTCGGACGAGTTGAGTGCCGGGAGGGAAAAAAGGTCGACGCCGGGATGGCTAAAACTCCATCTCTCGCCTCTGCGTCAGAAGCGTTGCCGAGCCGTACTTATGCACGTATGACTGCCGTTGTTGAAAGAGCCTTGGATGGCTGGCGATTATTATCCGAATGAACCAAAACCCAGAGCGCGCCGCGCGCTTCGAACCACGTCACGGCGGAAGCGGTCGCCGTGAGTTGCCGGCTAGGGGGCGGCAGCGGAGCATATAGCTCGCAGTGGTTCGGCGCGCAGCGCGCACTACGTGGGGCGAATGAATGAAATCGGATTAGGGCCTTGGTGCACAAGCTCCGGTTCTAAAGCTTCGGAAAAGGAACGGAGGAATGAAAAATATGGGAGTAGAAGGGGCTTTCAGATCCTCGGATTCAAGACTGGCCCAGTTTACTTCCAGAGTCACGTGGTGTCAATTACCTGTATGGGTGTTTTTCACTGGATTGAACCATCATACATCGCCTGGCATAACGGATCCGCTAACTCCACGTTGAAAACACCAGTGGCCGGTCGAGGCTCTCAAAAAACAGATGCTGGCCGTTGAACGCTGATCGTCGCGGCTGCAGGGCTCAAGACCCACGCTCGCCGATAGTGGATAAGCCCGATGGCGTTATGACCGCCGGTTCGCGGCAGGATGGCTACTATAATATGTATTGCGGCTCCGCCCAATGAGGTTTCCCGGCTGGTGGGATTTCTATAGATGAACTGGCGTGATGGATATAAGTGAAGGTAAGGAAGAAGGAGAGAAGCCGGACCCGTTTGAATGCGAGTCCGGCTATTTCCCGCGTCGCTAGACAGCAATTACGTTTGCAGCGGCCAAGCCTTTCGGGCCTTCTATCACACTGAACTCAACGCGTTGTCCTTCGTTCAGCGTCTTGTAGCCATCGGTCTCAATCGCGGAATAATGAACGAAGATGTCTTCTCCATTTTCTCGCATGATAAAACCATAACCCTTTGTGGCGTTGAACCATTTAACCGTCCCAGTCTCCTTCATGCTCAATTCTCCTTTTCATCAGTATGGAATTACGTAGTGATGATCGGAGCTAAAGCAGAGAGCGTCCGCGGTCAAACTTTCAAACGCGCAAAACCTTAACTTCAACTTCACTCCTCCTCACACTACTTGAAATCAAAACTCGCTCATCCTACACGCGGCTTTCTTTCGTGTCAACATAATTGAGGTCTGGAAAGGCGGCGCTGAACGCAGTCCTGTCCGAGCAGGAGGCGCGTGGCGTTTGGCCGTTCCGGCAGCGCTTTTGGTGGCAGGAAATTGGTTCAAATTCGGCGATCATCAGAAACTCTCAGGTTGGGAAGGGCGGCTTTCCCCCGCTCTCGAGCCAGGGTGAGTGAAGCGAAGGCAGCGGGGGCAAGCCACCCTTCCCAACATGAGAGTTTCTGGAATTGAACATGGAAATCGGATACTGCTCTTCCCAAAACGATCGGGATAGAAAATGGGCGCACAGCACCTTTAGCACCTCTAGGAGGAGAGTGACCATTTCGGCTCTTTCGATTGCCGAACGGGTTCCTAGTGGCGCTCGGCGTAAATAAGACATCCGCCACAAAGAAGCACAAAGATCACAAGAAAGAAACTGCGGGAAGGCCAACAACGTTTGCGCTAAATGCATTCTCATTTATGTGACTTTTGAACCTTTTTGTGGCTCGAGAACTTCTGCCACCCACCACTAGCTAG
>JAHFUG010000172.1 GCA_023265195.1 Blastocatellia bacterium
TCAAGCCGCGAACTCCGTGTATTGCCTCATCTCTGGCGGGTGAAACGCCGGCACGATGTCTTCACGCGGAACGCCTTCGCGCACGAAGTCATTCGCTATGCCGTCTTCGGTTGTATCCTTCTCAATCCAAATCTTGCCATCGCGCAACCGAACGTAGAGATGGGTGTAGAAGGCGCGCTTGCCTCTTTCGCATCCCAATGAAACCCATTGGCGGTGCCCGCGTTCATCATCGAAAATGTCGAGTTGCTGGACATCCGGATTTCCGGCGTCGTTGAACGCATCAACATAACGGCTAATCTGTTCCTTTGGATCAGGGTTCGATACCGTTCTAGCATAAGCCTCGGAGAAAATTCTTTCGTGCGGTCGTATTCCGTTATTGACCTGGCGCCCTCTGACTCCACGCCGGACTGCCTGTTTTTCGCATTAACCCGGTTTCCCGTGATGATCTACTTGTTAGCTGGTTGGCGCGGTCCGATCGCCCGCTTGATGACTCTTCGTTTGACCGCCTTTGGAATATCGCGGAGCCTGATGTCGGAAGCCATCATCACTCCTCGCGCTCGCAACTCAGCCTTGAGAGATTCGATGTCTTGAGCGCGGTTCTCCATCTCTCTAAGTGAAGCCATCTCCAATTCCCGTCTATGCAACAACATCTCCGTCCTCTGTATCGCCGCCTCGAGCTGCTTCAGGCGCACCATGTCTCGATAGTCTCGCCGTTGGATACCTGCACGACGGGTCGACCGCGTCCGAGTCTCGAGCAGCGGGCCAGCCTCGGAGCACATTGAGAGGTACTCTTCGACTACGTCGTCTGGAATCCCCGTCTCGGTCAGCTCTTCAAGGCTGACTTGGTGATGACGCAACTGGGGCAAGACCGTCGCACAGGCGCCCTCGATGGCCTCGTCCGAGGCGCGGACACCTAGAATGTCGAGGACCCTTCGCAACTCCGCCGCGGGGTCGCTGAAGTAAGCTGAGTAATCGGTAATCACCCGATCTTCGGTTGGCGCGGCGGCCCTCAGCCGGCGGTTGTAGAGAAGCCATAACTCGACTTGGGAGTCGTCAACTGAAGTCTCTCGCAGGCCGAGCGACTGGATTACCTCCAACGGATTGCGGAGGCACACCACAACTTTGAGTCCCGGGATCAGTTGCCTCCAGAATGGCAGCGTGAGCGAATTGCGCGGATCCTTCCAACCCCAGACTTTGAGACCTCTCAGCCGCCGCACCAGCTTCCGTCCGCGTTGCCGGAACACCTCCATGTCAGCGCCATTCCATTTGTCCGGATCCGAGGGGGGCTTGTGCCAGCTTCCGCCAAGCTCACAGAGAAGCGCGTCGTTTAAGTTGACGAAATCCGAGTTCTCCCAAAAGCCCTCCTCATTCTCGGGATTGGGAGGTAAAAAGTTTGCTTCCGCGCCCATATGCACCCCGCACAGGTGCAGCATCCTGGCGAACATCGAGGTGCCCGACCGGTGCATTCCGGCTACGCACACAACCAGCGGTTCGGCGCTTCCGGCCTTCAAAGAACTATCGCGAAGGTCAGCGCTCGGATTCTGTATTACTTCAGAGGTCACACACTCAAAGCGCGAATAAGCGGAGCCAGCTAGAGAATCGACGAACTCTTCCGCGCGCCCGGTCGCGAAGACATCGGCGGCGGGCGCATCCTTGATTTCGCTCACTCCTGGGATGTTGCCGGTTGACGCAAGCGCGCGAAGCCGCCTGTTGAAGGCCTCTATCCGTCTTTGAGCGAGCGGGTAGGGAGAGGGCAACAAGTAGCCGCCCTCGTCAACCAGATGGTGGTAGTGCAAAATCACTGGATCCGTCTCGGCCAACTCCACCGGAGTTTTCATATGCGTCAGGTGCAATGGAAAATTCATGGCGACCGGCATCTCCTCGAAGGGAACCGGGTTCGCAATGAACGCCAGGGCGAGAGCCGCCTGGCTCCGGTGGTGCTGGTGCGGCCCCAACAGGTCAGGGTTTGCGCTGAATTCCAACTCGTATCCGCACCACGCGGGGATTATTCGGGAAATGAATCGCACTGGACAAGCGACCACTCCCGCGTTGCAATACCAGACCGTCGGCGCCCGATCGAAAGTTGTTCTGTAACGGCGGGCGGGCGCCTTCAAACCAAAGCGCCCGCACAACCGCTCCAACACCTCGGTCGGCACGCTCGGTATGTCGGCAATCTTGGCTTGCATCGCGGAACGCGCCAGAAAGGGCGAAGGGTCTTGCGCCACGATGGTGTCGCAGTCAAGGTAGAACAGCGTGTCGTATCGTTCCAGGCCGGGCAGCTTGAATGCCTGAATTTTGTTGAACAGCGGATTTGCGGTGTCAAACCGTGAGACGACGCGGACCTCCGCCCCGAGACTCTCGAGCGCGCGGCGATATGCCGGCTCGACCCCTTCGACTACCGCTACGACGATGTCCACGCCTCTGAACGCGCCCCCGAACCATCGCACGGACTGGACTAACCGCAGCGCCTGGGACAGGTACTTGTGATTGTTCTCAGCCACGCAACCAAGAAGAATTGTCTCTGATGGTACTGACGCCATTGCGTAATCCACGCGCATTCTATTACAGGGGATATCAACTATCAAACCGGCCTGAGCGCACCCTGTATTAATGCTGAACAAAAGCGCGTGACTGGTGTGTTGCGGACTTCACCGAGACGTGCGGCTTTATTCGCGCACTGACCGTGCGGCCTTATGAGCATCCACTGATACAGGCGACGTTGAGAAATGACGCGTCTGTCGAACCATCTCGTCTCACCGTTTCTCGCGTTGAGCCGCGCTGCCGAAAGCAGTCTAATGTCCCTGCTAGATTCTCAAGTCTTCGGCAGAGCGCATAGGACTCGGTGGATGCGCCGCACACAGTCGTCGTCTGAGGTGAGCAATGCAATCCCGCGATTGAACACAGTGATCTCGACCGTGTCGTCACCAAAGGTGAGCTTCAGGTCGTCGTACTCAACAGGATCGCTGGCGTTCCGGTCACCGTAGACCCCGGCGAGCTCGACCAGTCGCTCTTCATCGATAGCCTTCCTTG
Source organism: Blastocatellia bacterium (assembly GCA_023265195.1). Taxonomy (GTDB): domain Bacteria; phylum Acidobacteriota; class Blastocatellia; order UBA7656; family UBA7656; genus QHVH01. Next base: position 3,031 of record JAHFUG010000172.1, read on the forward strand.
CATTCGCAGAAATCTCGGCGCTACACAAAATCTTAACGGTCAGGCCGGCCGCCTGTTGCGGATCTTCGAGCATCCCTGTGCGGTATTCGATTCTTTCCAGGTCGTGACTCATGGACTACGCCGGGTCTGAGCGCCCCGCTCGCTGAGGATACGTAGCGAGCTGCTGGTCGAGCGATTCCGCTGCCGCGAACAGATCGTCTTGGTTCAGCGGAAACAACAATACCGCCGACTGATCAATATCCTTCGCCCAAGGGGGACGAAACTCGTGTGCGAGTTCAACCTCGAGTTCATCGCCTTGTGCACCGTGCCGAAGGCGAAACGAAAGGCAGGGCTCCAAAAAGTACATTTCCAGTGTCTCGCGGTCACCAGAGCTGAGGGCGCGAAGCCAGTCCACCAGTTCGCTTACCTCGTAAGTCAGAAGAGCGGGATCGACCGCCGACCAGGCTCCTTGTGGATGCCTCACGACGATCTTCACGTTGAGCCAATTGGAATCATCTTCGCCGTCTGCGAGCTCCGGGAATTGATAGCCGACGATCACCAGCTCGAAAGAGAAATCGTCTGAACGATCGAGTATCACTTCTCAGTCTAGGCAAAGGAGAGCTTGGCTGGCAAATCCGTGGACAGATACTCATCGGTGTCGCATCAAGCGCTAAGCCTCTGCGCGTCGGCTAGGTGGAAATTGATACCCGATCACCAGCGAGTTGACGGAGTCTTATGTCGATCGCCGTTTTTATGATTCCAACGGCAAGAGCCGCAAGAGCCGGACTGAAAGGCATAGGCATGCGCTATGCTGTAGAATGCGATTGAGCTAGAATCGGGAGCGAAAGAAATCGGATGAAACAGAACGGCCACAACGATCAACGTCTGGTTCGGTCTATACAGCCCGTGAACCTGCTCTCTTTTGGTCCAGACACCCCGCCGCTCGAATTGGAAGCCCTAAATGTCTTCATCGGACCAAACGCTTCCGGGAAGTCGAACCTGATCGAGGCGCTCGCGTTGATGCGGTCAACTCCTGTGCAGCCTCAAACAGCTTCGAATGCCGATGTATTGGGAGTTCTTCGACGTGGCGGCAGCACGCGAGAGTGGGTGTGGAAGGGAGCTAGCAACAAACCGGCCGTAGTGGGAGTGATTGTCAGGAACCCAACGGGAAAGCAGGCGCTACGACACCTTTTCGCTTTCTCGTCTGAACCCGGCGGTTTCCACATCCAAGACGAGCGGGTAGAGAACGAAGCACCCTTTGGAAAAGCGAGCGAGGCATACTTCTACTATCGGTTCCAACATGGCCAGCCGGTCGTCAATACAGTAGGTGAAAAGGAGCGCAAGCTGGCTCGCGAGACGCTGAACTTAGAGCTGTCGATCCTCGCTCAACGGCGCGACCCCGAGGTCTACCCAGAGATCACTTATCTGGCGGAGACCTACGAGAAAGTGCGCATCTATCGAGAATGGGCGTTCGGACGAAATACCGTCTTCCGCGAACCGCAGAAGGCGGACATGCGAAATGATCGCCTGGAAGAGGATTTTTCCAATCTTGGGCTCTTCCTCAGCCGGCTGAAGAAGACGCCAAAGGCTAAAGCGTCGATCCTCGCAGCTTTGCAGGATCTTTACGACGGCGTCACTGATTTTGATTGCATAGTGGAGGGCGGATCGGTACAAGTGTTCTTCAGCGAAGGTGACTTCTCGATTCCTGCTACACGATTGTCTGACGGAACACTCCGATATCTTTGCCTAATGGCGATCCTCTACGATCCGCAGCCGCCTCCTCTTATTTGTATCGAGGAGCCGGAGTTGGGACTTCACCCCGACATTCTTCCCAAGCTGGCTGACCACCTCGTGAGCGCTTCGAGCCGCACACAGCTAATAGTCACGACGCACTCTGACATCCTGGTCGATGCTCTGACAGACAATCCCGAAGCCATCGTGGTATGCGAGAAGCACGACGGAAAGACCGAGATGCGGCGATTAAGGAAAGAAGAATTGACGAGTTGGTTGGACAAGTACCGCCTCGGCCAACTGTGGACCAAGGGTCAAATTGGAGGTACTCGCTTCTAAGGCGTCTGCTACAGAAAATCTTTGAATGCACTCCGATTCTATACGCATGTTTCGCTCGCAAAGTGACCGCTGTGTTTCGCCTACGAGCGAACGGCCCAGTGGTGTATATTAAGCAACGCGCCCAGAAGCCCGGTCCGATAGAAAGTGGATGGGCAAGGGACTTTCTCAAAACAATTTGACATGGAAGCATCCCAACTCAACTGGATTGCGAACTTCATCTGGGGGATCGCTGACGATGTGTTGCGCGATTTGTATGTTCGCGGAAAATACCGCGATGTGATCTTGCCAATGACCGTGTTAAGACGGCTTGACGCCGTGCTGGAAGCAACCAAGCAATCCGTGCTCGAGATGAAGGAGTCGCTCGATCGCGCGGGAATCACGAACCAGGATCAGGCATTGCGACAGGCGGCTGGGCAGGCATTCTACAACACGTCGAAGTTCACTTTGCGCGATCTTAAGAACCGTGCAAGCCAGCAGCAGCTCAGGTCTGACTTCGAGGCTTATCTCGATGGCTTCTCGCCTAACGTTCAGGAGATTCTCGACAACTTCGAATTCCGCAACCAGATTCCCCGCCTCTCCAAAGCGGATGCACTTGGGACACTCATAGCAAAGATGCTTGAGCCAGCGATCAACCTGAGCCCAAACCCGGTGTATAACGCGGACGGCTCAGTCAAACATCCTGGCCTGGACAACCACGCGATGGGGACTATCTTCGAGGAGTTGGTCCGGCGATTCAACGAAGAGAACAACGAAGAAGCCGGTGAGCACTGGACGCCACGCGACGCCGTGAAGCTGATGGCGCGGCTGATCTTTTTGCCTATCGCGGATCAAATCGAATCCGGCACTTATCTGCTTTATGACGGCGCTTGCGGAACGGGTGGAATGCTGACGGTCGCCGAAGAAACCCTGAAACAGCTTGCCGACGAACACGGCAAACAAGTCTCTACTTATCTCTACGGGCAAGAAATCAACGCCGAGACTTACGCAATTGCAAAAGCCGATTTCTTATTAAAAGGCGAAGGCGACGCGGCGGATAACCTCGTTGGCGGGCCGGAGCACTCTACCCTGGCCAACGACGCGTTCCCCTCACGCGAGTTCGATTTCATGCTGTCGAATCCACCATACGGCAAAAGCTGGAAGAGCGACCTCGAACGAATGGGTGGTAAGGAAGGGATCAAAGATCCACGCTTTGTAATCGAGCACAATGGCGATGCGGAATATTCGTTGTTGACCCGCTCCAGCGACGGACAACTGCTGTTCCTCGCGAATATGCTCTCGAAGATGAAGCGCGAGACCAAGCCTGGCAGCCGGATTGCCGAAGTTCACAATGGGTCATCGCTGTTCACCGGTGACGCGGGCCAGGGCGAAAGCAACATCCGCCGCTGGATCATCGAGAATGATTGGCTGGAAGCGATCGTCGCGCTGCCGCTGAACATGTTTTACAACACGGGCATCGCTACCTACATTTGGGTGCTCACTAATCGCAAGCCGGAACATCGCAAGGGTAAAGCTCAGCTCATCGACGCCACGCAGTGGTTCAAGCCGCTGCGCAAGAACCTCGGAAAGAAGAACTGCGAACTGTCAGAGGAAGACATCGCCAAGATCTGCGATGCGTTTCTCGAGTTCGAAGATACCGAACAATCGAAGATATTTCCCAACGAGGCGTTCGGCTATTGGAAGGTGATCGTCGACCGTCCGCTGCGATTGAAGGTCGATGTCGGCGATGAACGCCGCCGCGCATTCCGATGCGCATGCGCCGAGGCCGATGAGGAGCCAATCGCCAACGTCGTTGATCGTGTCGCCGAAACCCTTGGGCCTGGGCCTCATTCTGATTACAACGCATTTGTCGTCGCTATTGAGGAGGATGCGGAAACGCACGGCGTCAAGCTGACTTCTAAGCGAAAGAAGCTTCTCCAGACCGTTCTTGCCGAGCGCGATGAGCATTCGCTCGAGGTGATTGCGCGAGTACATAAGGCAGGCAAGACCAACGTTGACTCGGTGCGCGGCTTGTTCCCGGCCACTCTGAACGGCAAGAAATCCGTGGTCGAGTACGAGCCTGACGCAGAACTGCGCGACACGGAGCAAATCTCATTGCTCGAAGAGGGTGGGATCGAGGCATTCATCCGGCGGGAAGTTCTGCCGTATGCGCCGGACGCATGGTACGACCCCGAGAGCGTCAAGACCGGTTACGAGATCAGCTTCACCCGCTACTTCTATAAACCGCGGCCTCTTCGGTCCCTTGAAGAGATTGGCGCCGACATCCTTGCGTTGGAGAGGGAGACCGAGGGGTTGCTTACCGAGATCATCGGAGGCGAAGCGTGAACCGAAAGATAGCATCGAAACCGAATGCTCCTCGCGACAGAGCCGCGGCTCCGGCAACCGTGGAAACTTCGTTTGCAACAGTCGTGAGGCTCATTGAAGCGGCCAGGCAACGCGCCTACCAGTCAGTCAGCACTGAACTAGGCACCCTTTATCTGGCAAGCGACATACAAACGAACCTGCGAGGGTTTACACGAGCCAATCTCTTCCGAATGCGCCAGTTCTTCGAAGTCTACCGAACGGAAGAAAAAGTCGCACCACTGGTGCGACAATTGCCCTGGTCTCACAACCTGATCATCCTTGGGCGATGCAAACGCAGCGAAGCAGTGGAATATGGCCTGAGCCGTTCGCTGTCCCCGGCGCTCGTTGCTGAATACCAGACGACCCTTCCGGACAAGAAGGTGCGTCAATCCAAACTGCATGAGTTCTACGAGTTGACTGAGTCGTCCGCCGCCCGAGCCGCGGCCCCCGCCCCTCCCTCCAAGACGATCAAGGGAAAGCGGAGGAGAGTCGCAGATGATCCATGGTCTTAAAGCCTATCCCGCATACAAGAGCTCTGGATTGCCTTGGCTGGGAACGATACCGGAACACTGGGTTATAGCGCGCGCCAAGAACTTGTTTAGATGCGTGGACGTTAGGTCAGAGACCGGCGAAGAGGAGCTACTAACGGTCAGCTCAGAGTATGGCGTTGTGCCCCGTCGATCCACCAGCGTGACCATGTTCAAAGCCGAGTCTTATGTGGGCTATAAGCTTTGCTGGCCGGGCGACTTGGTTATTAATAGCCTGTGGGCTTGGGCGCGGGGCTTAGGGGTATCGTCGTTCCACGGCATCATCAGCACGGCATACGGCGTTTATAGAGTTAAGCAAGCGAATCATCTTAATGCTCGCTTCATCCATGAGCTTGTCAGATCGATACCCTTTCTGTGGGAGCTCCGAGTTCGATCCAAAGGCGTTTGGACGTCCCGGCTTCAGTTGACGGACGAGTCGTTTCTTGGCTCGCCACTCCCAGTCCCACCCTCCGCCGAGCAAACCGCAATCGTTCGATTCCTCGACCATGTGGACAGGAGGATCCGGCGCTACGTCCGCACAAAACAGAAGCTCATCCATCTGCTGGAGGAGCAGCGGCAAGCGATAATCCATCGCGCTGTCACTCGTGGCCTCGATCCTAGCGTTCGGCTCAAGCCCTCTCGTGTTGAATGGCTTGGCGAGGTGCCCGATCATTGGGAAATGCGGCGCCTCAAATCATTAGTACTCCGAATCGATCAAGGTGTGAGTCCTCAGGCTGACAACTACCTCGCCGACGATGGTTCCTGGGGAGTCCTTAAGGCCGGTTGTGTAAACCACGGTGTGTTCAGGGAGCATGAACACAAGAGACTTCCAGCAGATTTCACGATTGATCCAACGATAGTGGTCAATCAGGGTGATGTCCTTGTTTCGCGCGCCTGTGGCTCGCCCCAACTCGTTGGGTCCGTGGGACGGGTTCCCTCTCTTGCATACCGATTGATTCTTTCAGACAAGATCTTTCGCACGGCCTTCAATGCGCAGGTTGAGCCTGACTACATGGTGTTCGCAATGAACTCCCGCCATTACCGCCAGCAGGTCGAGCGAGCTATTAGCGGGGCAGAGGGATTAGCGAATAATTTGCCGTTATCAGCGTTGCGAGCGTTCATTTTCGCGATCCCTCCGCTGCTGGAGCAACAACAAATCACTCATTACCTTCGGGAACGGCTGCTCAATCTGACTGCGGCTGCCGCGCGGGCGGAACGCGAAATTGCATTGCTTTTTGAGTACCGCACTTGTCTCATCGCCAACGTTGTCACCGGAAAGCTCGATGTGCGCGAGGCGGCGGCGCGCTTACCAGATGAAGTCGTCGAGGAGTCCGATCCGTTCGATGAGACGGACGCGCTGAGCGACACAGAGGGAGACCCAGAAGTCGTAGAAGAAGTCGAAGAATAACAATGCCAATACCTGCCGAGCCAAAGATTTTACCGCGTTGTACCAGGTCAACAGGCTGCCCTCGACCATTGGAGATGGTTGGCTCTGTTGTGACGCTGAAGTCGTTCGGCGCCCGCCACCTTGGCGCCATGATCGAGTTGAACACTATTACCCGAGTTCTGATGAACGCCGGCCATAAGTAGGCATTGAAATTAGATCTGAGTGTTACTATTGACGTGTTTGAGATCACTTTATGATCGAATACAAGAAAGGCGACATATTTACTGAAGACGCCGAAGCGCTGGTCAATACCGTTAACTGCGTGGGCATCATGGGGCGCGGTATCGCGCTTCAGTTCAAGAACGCCTTTCCAGAGAACTTCAAGTCCTATGCTCTCGCCTGCGAGCGCAACGAGGTGCAGCCGGGTCGGATGTTCGTGTTCGAGACCGGCCAACTGACGAATCCGCATATCATTAACTTTCCGACGAAGCGTCACTGGCGTGGCAAGAGCCTAATGGAGGATATTAGAGCCGGACTCGCCGCACTCGTGGAAGAGACTCGATCTCGAAACATCCGGTCGATTGCCATCCCAACGTTGGGCAGCGGGCTGGGAGGGTTGAACTGGTCCGAAGTGCGCCCACATATAGAAACCGCGATGAGCGAGTGCAGGGACATTGACGTCGTGATATTCGAACCCGCGGGAACGTCAGCGGATACTTCTGCCAATGGTTCACTGGATTGCGAGCCAGGAGTCCGTCCGCGGCGCACACGAGGTCGTAGAGCGAACGTATGAATGGAACGAAAGAAAGAAACAGTTCTCCAAGGGCCAGATCGCGCTTGCGGCGGACGGGCTGTCACGCAAGGGCTGGATCGATGGCTTGCTCCTCTTGAATAAGGTATGACCACGGACACGAGCGAACGCGGGCTCGAGCGTCTGATCTGCGCGGCGCTAACAGGCGCCCCCTGCGACCCGGCGCCCGCGGGCACGAGCATCGCCGAACCAACGACATCTTACGGCGGTGCGGGCTATGTCCGCGGCAACCCCTCGGATTATGACCGCGAGTACGCCGTTGACCTCGCGCAGCTAGCCGTGTTTTTGAAGGCAACTCAGAAGGAACTCGGCCCGGCGGTTGATATTGACAACCCAAGTCCAACACGACAGAAGTTCCTGGCGCGGCTACAAGGCGAGATCACCAGGCGTGGCGTGATCGAGGTTTTGCGCCACGGAATCAAAGACGGCCCGCGCCATTTCGACTTGTTCTATGGCGCTCCGTCTCCAGGAAACAAAAAGGCTCGAGAACGATTCGAGCAGAACCGTTTCAGTGTTACCCGGCAACTGCGGTACAGCCGCGATGAAACGCAACTCGCGCTCGACTTGTGTCTCTTCATTAACGGCCTGCCCATCGCGACGTTCGAGTTGAAGAACAGCCTTACGAAGCAGACAGCCGCGGACGCGGTTGAGCAGTACATACGCGACCGCGATCCGCGCGAGCTGCTGTTCCAGTTCGGCCGCTGCGTCGCCCACTTCGCACTGGATGAGCATGAGGTACAGTTCTGCACGCATCTCAAAGGGAAAAGCTCATGGTTCTTACCCTTCAACCAGGGCTGGAATGATGGCGCCGGCAATCCACCCAACCCGGATGGACTAAAGACGGATTACCTTTGGAAGCGTATTCTCACGCCGCGCGGGTTAACTGACATTCTGGAGAACTACGCTCAAGTCGTCGAAGAGACAAACGAGCGAACGCGCAAAAAAACGAGAGCGCAGATATTTCCTCGTTTCCATCAGCTCGACGTGGTGCGGAAACTTCTAGCCGACGCGGGTCAGCACGGCGTAGGCAAACGCTATCTGATTGAGCACTCGGCGGGCAGCGGCAAGTCGAACTCAATCGCGTGGCTCGCACACCAGCTCATCGGACTCGCCAGGAATGACGTACGGGTGTTCGACTCGATCATCGTCGTGACCGACCGTCGCATCCTCGATAAGCAGATTCGCGACACCATCAAGCAGTTCGCGCAAGTCAGCGCGACTGTGGGCGCGGTCACGGGAGGCTCCAGGCAGCTCCGCGAATTCATCGCGAGCGGGAAGAAGATAATCATCTCAACGATTCAGAAGTTCCCGGTCATACTTGACGACATCGGCAGCGAGCACCGAGGCAGGAGGTTCGCGATCATCATCGACGAAGCCCATTCCAGCCAGGGCGGGCGCACATCGGCGGCCATGTCGATGGCGTTATCCGAGTCAGGCGCGGGCGAAGAAGAAGAAACAACCGAAGACCGGATCAACCGAATTATGGAAGCGCGAAAGATGCTGCCTAACGCAAGCTACTTCGCTTTCACCGCGACGCCAAAGAACAAGACTCTGGAAATCTTCGGCGATGCGTATAGCTACGGCGAACAGGCAAAGCACCGGCCCTTCCATAGCTACACGATGAAACAGGCTATTGAGGAACGTTTCATTCTGGACGTGCTAAAGCACTACACGCCGGTCAACAGTTACTACAAGCTGGTGAAGACTGTTGAAAGCGATCCGGAGTTTGACGCCAAGCGCGCGAATCGGAAGCTGCGCCGCTACGTCGAGAGCCACGATCACGCCATCCGGCTGAAGGCCGAGATCATGGTGGATCACTTCCACGAGCAGGTGATTGCGCTGAAGAAGATCGGCGGGCAGGCTCGCGCGATGGTCGTGACTAGCGGCATAGAGCGGGCAATCCAGTACTCTCATGCCTTCCGAGATTATCTGAAGGAACGAAAGAGTCCCTATCAAGCAATAGTGGCCTTCTCGGGCGAGCACGAATACGGTGGAAAGCCGGTGACCGAGTCGTCGTTGAATGGCTTTCCCTCGAGCCAAATAGCCGACAGAATACGGGAGGACCCGTATCGGTTCCTGATCTGCGCCGACAAATTCCAAACCGGGTACGACGAGCCGCTACTCCACACGATGTACGTGGACAAAGTGCTGTCCGGCATAAAGGCGGTGCAGACGCTCTCGCGACTCAATCGAGCCCGGCCGGGGAAGCATGATGTCTTCGTGCTTGATTTCCAGAACGATGCCGACACCATCCAGACCGCGTTCGCCGATTACTACCGAACGACGATCCTGAGCGAGGAGACCGACCCGAACAAGCTCCACGATCTAAAGGCGGCGCTGGATGGCTATCAGGTGTATTCGCCAGAGCAGGTTGAGCAGATGGCTGAGCTATACCTCGGCGGCGCTGATCGCGATAAGCTAGATCCGATTCTCGATGCGTGTGTGGCTACTTACAAGGAGCAGTTGGACGAGGATGGGCAGGTGGACTTCAAGGGCAAGGCCAAGGGCTTCACCCGCACCTATGGTTTCCTCGCTTCGATCCTGCCTTACACGAATGCCGATTGGGAGAAGCTCTCGATCTTCCTCAACTTTCTCATTCCCAAATTACCGGCGCCCAAGGAAGATGACCTATCGAAGGGGATACTTGAAGCTATTGACATGGACAGTTACCGCGTCGAGAAACAGGCTGCGATGAAGATCGCTCTGCCCGATGAAGACGCGCAAATTGGACCGATACCGACGAGCGCCGGCGGGTACAAACCTGAGCCCGAACTTGACCTGCTCTCCAACATACTCAAGGTCTTTAATGAACAGTTTGGCAACGTTCCTTGGACGGATGCCGACCACGTTCACAAGTTGATTACCGAGGAGATTCCCGCGAGGGTATCCGCCGACGGCGCATATCAGAATGCTAGAAGAAACTCCGATAAACAGAATGCGCGCATAGAACACGACAAAGCGCTGGCGCGAGTAATGACGGCTGTACTCAAAGACGACACCGAACTCTTCAAACAGTTCAGCGACAATGAGTCGTTTCGCAGGTGGCTTACTGACACCGTTTTCTCGCTTACCTACAAGGAAGGCGGGCTCATTTGATTATGTTTCAGCGTAAACATCTCTCCGCGACGCATTCCGGTATCGAGAGCACAGATGGACGATCGCTCGGAGATGAGCAGCCTTGCCGGTGAGTGAACCCGAGAACTGCTTATGCTCGTCGCGGGTTAAATATTCTCTCGCGCGGTTTCTCCTCGCCGCGCCTTATCAAAGGCTCACCCTGCTCAAAGGGGTTGCAATATATCCAGCTTGAAGAGAGCGCCGCATTGAGAATCCGCCGCATAAACGGTCTCCTTTTGACGCCGTTCAATTGTCGTGTCACGTTTGGTACTGTTGCTCCTGCCGGGAACGCGTGCGATTTTCAATCAGCGCAAGATGGCGAGTGTCTGGTTAAACAGACCATGCCTCGAAGCAAGGATTGTTCGTGGTGCTGCCCTTGATCGGAGCCGGCGGCGGTGGGGGTATCGCTCATATCTACAGACAGGTGTCTCCTACGGAGACAGCCCACAAGCGAAACTACGCCAATCCCCGATCCACTTGGACGCAACGACACGGATTAGGA
>JAHFUG010000173.1:0-4896 GCA_023265195.1 Blastocatellia bacterium
ACTTTCTCCGGATTCATCAATCATCAATCATCAATCATCAATCATCAATCATCAATCATCAATCATCAATCATCAATTCCCCTTCATCAATCATCAATCATCAATTCCCCTTCATCAATCATCAATCAATTCCCCTTCATCAATTCCCCGTTCATCAATCATCAATCATCAATCATCAATTCCCCTTCATCAATTCCCCGTTCATCATTTTCCCGCTCCTCGGCTGAGGCTCAGTTGCATGTTGGTTGCGCCTGGCGCCTGTACGCCGCCGGTCAATAACGTTGTGTACTCTTCGATCGCCCTGTCGATGTTGTACCGCTTAGCCGCCTTTTCGAACGCGCTGGAGACCAGCCGCTCGCGCAAGGCCCTGTCGGCAAGCAGCAGTTCGATTGCGGCGGCCAGCGTGCCTGGATCTCGCGGGCGAACCAGGAGCCCACACCGGCCGTCGTCGAGAACTTCCCGGGTGACCGGCAGCGACGTGGCGATCACGGGCTTGCTCGCGCTCATCGCTTCGGCGATCGCCAGCCCGAATCCTTCGGTGTGCGTCGCCAAAACAGCGATATCGCTCAGCCCCAGCAGCTCCGCCACGTCCGCACGGTCGCCGAGGAATTCGACTTCACCGGCGAGACCCTCGTTTTTGCATAATGACTCGAGTCTTGCCCGCCGCGGCCCGTCACCGGCGAAGCGCAATTTGAGAGACCGCCCTGAACGCACGAGCATTGCGATCGCCTTGATCGCGGTGTCGTGGTCTTTGGCGTCGTCCATGCGGGCCGTCATCAGGATCGACGGAGTCTCCTTTCCGCGCCTAAACGCCCTGCTGCCGGCGGCCCTCCGAGCGATCTCGAAAACATCGCAGAAGTTCTCTACGACATGAACGCGGCGGGCCGGCAGCCAGAGCCCGTTCGTCAGCTCGTCACGAACCTGATAAGACGGAGCAATCTCGCCTGCGCAAAAGGGTCGTGCGATATGCGCAAGCACAACACACTTCAGCAACGTCATCGGGCTGCGAACCGGCGAGCCGCCAACGCACACATAGGACCGCCTCACTCTTGCCAGCCACGCCGCCATCGACACCCACGCGTGATTACCGAAGCTGTAGCAAAGCACGGTGTCGATCCGGTCTTCTCTAAGCGCCTTAGCGAGCCGCTTCATAAACCGCAAGCGATGTGGCGAGACATACGGCACGTGCTGGAAATCACAAGCGGCCTCTTCGAACTCGATACGGCGGCCGGTCAAACTCTCGCCGATGAAGTAGACTCTCGACTCGATGAGCGGGCGCGGAAGATTCATTAGGAGATTCAGCGCGCACGTCTCGACTCCACCATAGTTCAGCGCGCCGATTACGTGAGCAACTCTGACTGGTCCATCCATCCCACTGGTTCCCTTATGGCGGCGAGGTTATAGCCGGGCGCGAGGAGCGACGGTTCGTCGAGGATCGCGCGCCTGCACACGGCTCTTTTTTGATTCGGGGCCCAAAACGAATAACCGGATGATTCCAGCGCCAGCAGTATCTCATCCGTGACCCGTCTCGAGTATGCGCCGTGATTCGGCGGCGTCAGCTCGAACACGAATGCTTTCACCAGCCGCCGATCGACCGTTCTGGCAAGACCGCGGAAGACCGCGGCTTCGTGTCCTTCGACGTCGATTTTGACTAGCTTCAGGGACTTCATGCCGTGCTCTTCGATGAATCGATCCAGCCTGATCGTGCTCACGGCTTCTCGGCGAACAGTCGTTGCGGGACTCCAATCTTTCCCAAGGCTCGACAGTCCCGCGACTGAAGATACTTGCAACACGCCGTCTCCGTCTTCGTCGCTGACCGCGGACTGAAAGACGCTTATGTTTCGTAGAGGATTCCCGGCGACGATATAGTCCAGCCGGCCGCGAAGGCTGGAGTTCGGCTCGAACGAGTAAACCCTGCCACCGGCGCCAACCAGCGCGGCCATGATAGCGGTATGGAATCCAATATTGGCTCCGACGTCGATCGCACTGTCGCCGTCCCGGAGAAACGTCGTCAAGACGCGAATGACCTCAGCCTCATCCAAGCCCAGGAGCAAATGGCGCTCGTAAGGCTTCGCTAGATCGAGCTTGAACGGGACTGGACCGCATTGAACAGGAATTTCGCATCCTATGCCGGCCGCCAGACGGGCGAGTCCGCGTCTGAAACCCAGTTTTGCAAGCCGCTGAAGAAATGCAGCGCTAGCCGATGAAGTGGTCCAACAAATAGTCATAAAGAAAGAGCGGTCAGCGGGGCAGCAATCAGCGGTCAGCGGTCAGCGGTCAGCGGTCAGCGGGGCAGCAATCAGCGGTCAGCGGTCAGCGGTCAGCGGTCAGCGACCGGCAGTCAGGTTAGACCGATAACGAGTGTTTGCAATTCTAAGCGTCAACGTGATCCTGCTGATTGCTGATCGCTGACCGCTGACCGCTGACCGCTGATCGCTGACCCCTGACCGCTTACCTCACCCAAGAAGTTCCTCATAAAGCCCGCTCATCTTTCTTGCAAATACCGGAGCGTCGAACTTCTCTCGAACCCAATGCTTTGCTTTAGCGACCATGTCGTCGTATTGGCCGGGGTGCTCGCCCAGATCGCGAATTCGCTCGGATATCTCGTCCAACACGCCGGCGCTTTCCGGCGCTTCGTAATCGGCAGGGTTGCTTCGAGCTATGCAGACAGCGTTCTCCGGCGTGATCAGCGGGTATTCGCTTTCGGTGTATTCACCTTCGCCCTTTAGAGCGAACACCGGAACGCCCGACGCCATTGCCTCACAATTGGCGAGGCCGAATGAATCGTAGCGGGCGAGAAACAAAGAGGCGTCGAAGGCCGCAAGCGCCGGCCTTACGTCATCCATCAATCCAGTGAAATGCACTCGGCGCGTTAACCCGGCGTCTTTTGCCGCTTGCTCGATTGCTACGCGATAGGGCCCGTCGCCGACGATCGCGAGACGCCAACTCTCATCTAGCCTCTTCAGAATCTCGATTGCGTCCTGACAGCCGCGGTAACGCACCAGACGGCAGACCATCCCCATCACTCGCGCGTCTGTAGGGAGTCCAAGCCTTGCCCGCGCCTCGCGCCTGGATGGCAAAGTATCAAAGAACTCGCACTCGATCGCATTGTGAACCGTGTGCATAGCATCGGCGCGGCCCCAACCAAGCCGCTGCGTATCCCGCCTCGCACCGTTTGAAATGAAGACGAGAGCGTCAGCGGCGGACAGCATCGTTCTGGCCACAAGCCGCTTGCTACGGCTCATGTAAGAAGGTTGAAATCGTCCGTGCAGATGAAGCAGCTTAAGCCGACCGGTCCCTTGCATCGCGCAGCCCAGCCACGCTACGGGATCCATGAAGTGAACTATGTCGGGATCGAGTTTTCTTATGAGCGCCCGCGCTCGCAGCCATGCCCCGCCGTCAAAACGGCTGCGCGCATCCAGAAAGTGGCTCGGCGTCCGAGCATGTTGCGCAACCGGTCCGGGCTTGCCATAAGCGAAGAGAAGATGAGCTTCGACTTTCGCGGGGTCGAGATTATTCGCGAGAGTTTCGCCTACACGCAATGAGCCGCCGGCCAGCGAGCTGTCCCTATACATTGCGATTACGACGCGAATCTTTCGCGATGGATCAGTGGTTAACATACAGTCTCACTCAAAACGCCAGGGCGCTTATGCGCTCTTTCACGACGCGGGCCCGGGCCTCCCACGTTTCGTTTAGACTCTCTTGCCATCTCAATCGCTCGTAGCCATCTTCGAAACCTGTCTCGCGGAGATCCTCGAGGCGGCCGATCATGTCTTGGGCGTCGTCCACAAGCCTGAGCAGGGGCTCTTTGCTTAAGAGTTCGTCGAATGCACGCGTCGCAAGGATCGGCCTGGAAGCCGCGAGGTGCTCGTAAAACCTGGTGGAGCTGCCGGAATAGGTCGGCTCCCTTCTCATGTAGGGCAGCACCGCGACGTCAACCGCCCGAGCGTAGCCGGCCAACAGTCCATAGTTCTTATAACCGGCGAACCTGACGCGGCCACCGTGATCCATTAACAATTCGCGCGCCCGGCTCTGTGCTTTATCCTCGATGTTCATCTCAGTCGGACCAACGAAGAGCCAAGAAAGCCACGGTGTGCCTTTGATCACTTCAACCAACAGCTTCCAATCGAGGTTCGCGGCGAGATTCCCAATGACCCCGGCTATAGGCCGTTCCATATCCGATGCATCGGCGGGCGGCGTTGAAGGCGTCAAAGCGGGCGCGGCCATTACATTAGCCGCGCGGGTCGCGTTTGGAATGACAAAAACTTTCCGCCGATCGAACCCCGCCTTGTATATCAAGTAGTCCGCGATCCTTCTAGAATTAGGAAATACGAGGTCGGCTGTCTCGCTCATTTGGCGATCCAGGGATAGAATTCGCGCCGGCTTCTCTCCATAGGCGGCAAAGAAATCGGTCACGTAGTAAACCACTGGTCCCGGCCACCGTGCGGCGACTCCGGCGTAATGCGGCGAGCTGCAGATCAAAGGGCAGCGCGCCGCGTCAGCCGATTGAAACGAGAGACGGCGTTCGAGAGCCACTTCCGGCCGCGACGACGCGCGAATGAGCGGTCTCGCAAAGCCGCGTTGAAGCGGGAAGCGGCGGAGTCGAAGCAACGGATCAATCGACATCACATCGTGCTCATGATTTCGGAACACCCCGACGAGACTCATCGAAGGAACCCAACCGAGTGTTGGAGCAATCTTCGCGAGCGCGGAAGCAAACTCCTTCACCCAGATTGCTCTGCAATCAAGAACGTGAAACATCGTCGAATGCTCGCGACTAGGATCGCCGTCAATGAATCAGTGTATGCACCCCAGCGGGGTGCAATGTTTATAGAGAGGACATTGCATCGCGATTTCGCACCCCAGCGGGGTGTACGGGTTCGCGTAGCGATCTTG
>JAHFUG010000173.1:4906-13730 GCA_023265195.1 Blastocatellia bacterium
CGGGTGCAATGTTTATAGAGATGACATTGCTTCGGTCCCGCACCCCAGCGGGGTGCAATGTTTATGGGTGCGCCGTACGTTTGTCATTGCGTGTCAGAACGTTCTGCACCCCAGCGGGGTGCAATGTTTATAGAGATGACATTGCGTCCGTCCCACACCTCAGCGGGGTGCAATGGGTTCGCGTAGCGATCTTGATTGTTACGAACTGATCACGACATTGCACCCCGCTGGGGTGCGGAAAAACTTCGGATTCTCCTATGGCTCGGATGCCCCTTAAACTGAGAGCCTAAGCTTTGGCGCAAGTAACACCGCCATCAAGCCGCACGTCACGGCTACAGCATAAGTCGCGGTAGCGGAGCTCGCCGGTGAATAGGCTCGTACAAGAACGAGCGCGGCGATGACAATCGCCCCCCCGGTTGACGCGAAGAACGGCCGCAGCAACCCGCGAGGCAAGGCGCCACACTGTTTCAGATAAAACATCACCAGGACTTGCGAGCACGCGTGCGCGCACAAAAGCGCCCCCGCCGCCCCCGCCGCCCCCCACCTCAACGCGAAGATGCTTCCTAGCCCGCATACCACGACCGCCCACACCGCGTTGACCACAGCCAATGCTTTCGGTTTAACGATGCTCAGCCGATTGGCGGCCGGGCCGCCTCCCATTTGGATCACCGCCGTTCCCAATAACAACCCGGCCGCCGCATCCGCCCCGAGAAAAGAATTGCCGTACACATTGGACAACGCCCAAGGCAGTAGAACCATGATCGCGCCCGCCGCCGCGGTCGCGATAAGCGTGGATAACAGGGCGCTCTGCACCATTACTCGATCGGGTCCGCCGTAGCTCGATCCGCTTTCGCGGTTCAACAAAGGATACGCGGCTTGGCCGAGCAAGCCTGGCGCGATGCTCGCCAGAACTCTCAGTTGACTCGCTACCGAATACAGGCCCATCTGATGAAGCGATGGATCCGACCGCGCCACGAGAGTCGCGATCCACCAACTCGCTATGTTTATTCCCGCCACGCCGCCAAGCTGCACGAGGCCGAAGAACATGACTGACCGGAGTCGGGGCCCCGATCCCTCGTCTGAAGCGATTTGCGAATTCGGTGAAAGCCCAAGCCGCCGCCATGCCAGCGCGAGGCCGCCGATTGCTACGAAGGCGGCCGAGGTTTGACCCGCGATCATCGCGGCCGGACCAAATCGCGCCATCGCCGGGAGCGCCACTAAGAGCCCGCAGCCGGCAAACCCTGACAATAACAACAAGCCTCGGAAATGCTGTTGGCCGATCAGGAATCCCTTACAACACTCGAGCAAGACGGCCGCGCCGCCCATCAACGCGGCTTGCCTCAACAATGGAGTCAACGAGCTGTTGTGAAGCAGCGTGCGCGCCAACGGGCCCGATCCCACAAGAGTCAGGCAAGTGGCGAGGGCCGCCGACCCTAGGCCGAGTATCGTCAACGCTCGAACGAAGCCGCGATAACCGGCGCTCGCTTGGGGAAACTGGCCCGAGAATCTGTTCGCAGTAGTTCCAATGCCGGCGCCGGAATACGACGCCACCATCGACGCAGTCGAGAGCGCGAGCGCGTATGCGCCGAAAGTTGAGGAGCCGGCAATCCGAGCGGCGAAGAGGCTCCCTATGAAACTCAGACCCTTCTCGATCGAGTAAGCCGCGCCTAGTGTGATTCCCCCGTGAAGAAACGCTTTCCGTAGAGAGCGGCCCCCGGTTTCAGGGGCGTCCTCCTTCCCTGCCGTGTTGTTCGATACGATCGCCGCCTCGTAACTGGTGGTGCTCATCTTCTAGCTTCCGGAGCAGGCATAGTGTGAGCGAGGAATTGAATCAGCGCGCCGTCTCGCGAGTCTGGAAACGCAATGATGTTGCAGTTCTCCTCCGGCTCCGCGAAGCCGATTATTTCGGCGGTGGGCTTACCCCATCCCACTCTGAACAACCTCCAGGAGGACCTGCCGATCTCCTTCAACACGGCCAGAGCGCCCTTGTTCCAGCGAGAGCGGAATGCCGGTATCCACTCGAAGAAGACCACGGGTGGATACCGGCTTCTCAACAGCGATGCGGCTCCGGTGAGCACGCGATCTTCCGCGCCTTCGACGTCGATCTTGATGAAGTCGACTCGCTTCAGGCCCAGGCGGCCAATCTCCGAATCGAGCGTCACGCATTGAAGGTCGGCGTCGCCGGCGCGTTTCTCCGGGCCGGGCACTATGTGGGACAAGGCCGACGACCGTTCGCGCCTGAAAGCCGCGCGCCCCTCGGCGTTAGCTACAACGAATGGACGAACGATCACCTGCGGCCATCTCGCGGCGTTGATCAGGAGATCGGAGGCGTCTGGCTCGTACGCAATAACCAACCCGGATTCGCCAACCAGTCTCGCCAGGGTGAGGGCGTACACTCCTTGATTTGCGCCAACGTCGATGGCCGTACCGCCTCTCGGCGTCAGGCACCGCAGCATCCGGCGCTCTTCGGCCTCGAAGCTAACCGAGCCATCGAGGAAGATCGGCTGATGGTCTATCTTTCTGAGGTCGAGCGAGAGGAAGCTCTCGTCGTCAAGAGGCACTCTTACGCGCCGCATTGACGGGTTCATTCGAGCCATCCACGTTCCCAACCGCATATATCCTCTTGGCCGTGTGTTATGAAAGAGCGACTTGAAAACCCTGGCGGCAAGCGGAGTCTTTAAAGTTTCGATCATTGTGAAATTGAGAGGAAAGCGATCAGCGGTCAGCGGTCAGCGGTCAGAAGGGAAGCGGTCAGCGGTCAGCGGTCAGAAGGGAAGCGGTCAGCGGTCAGCGATCAGCGATCAGTGGGACTATCCTGACACCTTGAGGTTTGGCCTACCGCTGATCGCTGACCGCTGACCGCTTCCCTTCTGACCGCTGATCGCTGATCGCTGACCGCTTCCCTTCTGACAAAGATCGCGTCCGCCCACAAGACTCGGCCTTCGCGACTGCGTTCGGGAGGGGAAAGGTCCCACAACTCGAAGCCAAGCTCATCCGTGATCTGGGAATAGAGCGAACAGAATGAGGATTCGCCTTCATAGTGCGGGACGTAGTTGACCTCGATCATGATCGCCCTTGTCTTCGCGAGAGTCTTTGCTGCCCCCTTCAGCACGAATCGCTCGAAACCCTGCACGTCGATCTTCAGCAAGTCAATCTTCGGCGTCGATTCCATGCAGTCATCAAGCGCCGCTACCTCGACGACGATGCTTTCGGCTACTCGCGCGGCTTGAAAGCTGTAGTTCGAGACAAGCGTAACAGCCGGCGTCAGCAACGACGCCAAGTCTGAAGACCCGGTCACGTTCAACCTCATCCGATCGGGGCCCTCGCCCAGAGCGGTCTGGCGCAGTCTGATCCTGGGATCGTCAGCGAACTTCGATTGCAAGACTTGAAACGCCTCCGGGTTGGGCTCGAACAAATCCGCCTTCTCGACGTCGGCGAATCGGAGCAGCGCGGAAATCCATTGACCGGTGTTGGCTCCGGCGTCAACGATCACGACTCTCCCGCTTCTCAACCAGGGTGGCAAATGTTCGACTCGCGATTTAACGAGATCGCTTCTTGCCGACGATGAAAACGCGGCCGCGAGCGCGCTTGCCGATCGAAGCCCGACCGACTCGAAACGAGCCTTCCATCTCAAAGTCTTGACTAGTCCATAAGGGGCTAGTTGTGTTCGCCAGAAATTATGGCAGTGTCTTAAGGTTGTGTGGTTGCTGATGAGAATACTACACCTGTATGAAGCCGGCTGCCTCTGCGTACAGCGGCGGGAATACCCCAACGCAGTTGGGGGATGGTTCAATTCCAACCTACGTACGCTGAGACGCCGTGCTCTCCAGAATACCCCCAACGCAGTTGGGGGATGGTTCAAATCCTACCTACGTACGCTGAGACGCCGTGCTCTCCAGAATACCCCCAACGCAGTTGGGGGATGGTTCAATTCCAACCTACGTACGCTGAGACGCCGTGGCTCTCCAGAATACCCCCAACGCAGTTGGGGGATGGTTCAAATCCTACCTTCGTACGCTGAGACGCCGTGGCTCCCCAGAATACCCCCAACGCAGTTGGGGGATGGTTCAATTCCAACCCTGGCGGCGTTCGGCCATGAACCCATTCCTCGACGGTGGCCCGTTGGCGGATGATCACCGGTACTCGTGCGCTGATAGGTAGCATATGAACGATCCCCCAACTGCGTTGGGGGTATTCGAGGGAATCAAGAACGGCTCTGACGTAGGCTGGAAATGAACAATGCCGCAGCTGCGTTGGGGGTATTCGAGAAGCGGCCGCGGCGGCGTCTGTAGCCAGTGAATGAACGCAGCCACCAACTCGGTTGGGGGGATTCTCCGATTGCATCTATTTTTCTTACGCGCAACACAGGATTAAGACACTACCGAAATTATTGAACATTGGCGCCCTGAGAGTCTCGCCGAGCCAGGTTCAGGATTTAACCGCCGATCTTCGCCGCCTTCGTGGCGCTGATCAGCGTTACGTAGTCAGCGCAAATTAGCGGCTTTCTCGAATGGCGCCTTGTGCCGAGCGCCACTAACTGTTTAAGCGCCCATACCATTCAGTCGCTTCGGTGTGGCCAGAACGCGAACAGTTCCTTGATACACTCGCTCCATAGCGCCGTTCGCCGCCGATCCCATGCCGCGCGCCGCATCGTCGCAAGACGTAGCGGATCGTTCTGTAACGCCAGCATCTCCGAAGCAATCTCCTCACTGCCCGCTTCGGCCGAAACTATGACCGACGCGTCGGCGATCATATGCTCGGGCGCGCCGCCGACGTCCGTTCCTAGAACGCCGAGTCCAAGAGCGTGGTACTCGCGGAACGCAATGCCGCCGGCTTCGGCCCTCGATAACAGGCAACCCAAGTGACACTCGGCAACCGCTTGAATAAACGCCGCCGTGTCTTTGCGCTTGTCGAGAAAGCCAAGCCACTCCACGTCCTTGATGCTTCGATAACGCGAAGGAGCCGACTCCCTGGGAAATCCGATCACCCGAAGATTGCCGCGCAATCCGGCCCTGAGCGCCAAATCAAAGGCGTCAAGCAATCGGTCAAGCCCCTTCCGCCGCCAGCTCTTGCCCACGAAAACAAGACGCAACGTATTCGCCTCACACGCCGGCGAGCCGATTCGCCGCTTCATTTCAGCCGTCTCCCACCTCTCATATTCGCGTACGTCGATGCTGGCGCCCGGCGCGGCTACATGTACGTTCGCCGGATCGACCCCGTAGTCGCGGATGACGCTCCGCGCGGCCCACTTGCTGTGAACGATCACCCCCTTCGCGCGCAGGTAACCCTCGCGCTCGCGCTCAATCGCCTCTCGTGCGATCCCCTTCCCTATCGCGCTTCGATTTCCGTAAAAGTCGAACAACTGAAGCAGCGTTTGATCGATGAAGAACCACTTCTCCATAAAAGGGTCTTCCAACGCCTGCCGCGGCAAAAGCTGAAAGCAATTGATGACGACCGATCCGCGAACGCGATCGCGGTCCCGGTCCCAGAGCCGCTCGAGAAACCCCGGCGAATATTGATAGCCGCCGTAGCGATCGCCTCTGATCACCGACGCTGCGTTCCAGCCCGCGCGCCTCATCTTCCAACGCCAGCCCGCGGCCGACAACGCCAGACCCTCGTCGATCAAGCCGGCTTGTTTTCCGGCCTGAAGAAAGTGAAATGGAATTCCGCTCCAGGTAACCGGTGAATTGACGTCGCCCACGGCGGCGAGAAACACGCGTGGGTTCATTGAGCGAGGCCGCCCCCATAGCCCTCGTAATTCCGCTGATAGTAATAATAGTAGTCGTCGTATTTGTGCTGGCGCATATCGACGTTGTTCAAAACGACTCCGAATATCTTGGCGCCGGCGTTGACCAACTCCTGTCTGGCGCGCCGCACTACGTCGCGAGCGCTTTGGCCTCCGTGAATCACAAGAACAACGCCGTCCACCAGGGTCGAGAGGATTATGGGATCGGTGACGTTGATCAACGGAGGCGAGTCGATGAGCACGTGATCGTATCTCTCGGCCATCGCCGCGAGAAGATGCTTCATCTTGTCGGAGCTGATCAACTCCGCGGGATTGGGCGGAATGGGTCCGCACGGCAGCAAGGACAAATTACGCAACGAGAGGCGCTGGATCAGAGGTTCGATATCTTCGTCGCGAGAGAGATACGTCGAAAGGCCGCGGCTGTTCTCGACGTCGAACACTTTGTGCGTGGCGGGCCTTCGCATGTCGCAATCGATTATCAGCACCGAGGCTCCGAGTTGTGAAAGGGCCACCGCGGTGTTGAC
This sequence comes from Blastocatellia bacterium, assembly GCA_023265195.1. Lineage (GTDB taxonomy): Bacteria > Acidobacteriota > Blastocatellia > UBA7656 > UBA7656 > QHVH01. The sequence continues at coordinate 11,177 of JAHFUG010000173.1, forward strand.
GACGGTCGTGGTTTTACCTTCGCCTGCCTGGCCGCTGGTCACGAGAATAGTCCGTGGAGGACAGCCCGCCGCGGAGAGTAGTACGGAGGTCCTCAGCACGCGATAGGCCTCAGCCGCGCTGGAATTGCTCTCGAATTCCAGTACTTCGGACTGCCGGCGCGCCACTGGGTTCGGCGCGGAGCCGGCCGAGGAAAGGGTTCGGTCTGTTCTCTTTTTCGCGGAGAGCCTGCCCTGCGGCTTGGCGATCATTGGAATGACGCCGAGGGCGGGAAGCCGAACGAAGCGGCTTACGTCATCGACGGTCTTTATCGTGTTGTCCAGATACTCCAGGAAGAACGCGAAGATCAACCCGGCGCACAGGCTCACGAAAAAGGCGATCGATACGCCCTGAAGCCGTTTCGCGTCGACCGGAGCGGTTGGAACCTCGGCGGGCTCGATGACGTGCAGCGCGCTCGATTGCTGCGCCAGTTCAAGATTGGCCTGATTGGTCTTTTGCAGGAACTCCGTGTAAAGCGACTTATTCGTGTCCACGTCCTGTTTGAGAATTCCGTACTGAATCGCATCTTGATTTTGACGCGTGGCTTCGACCTTCGCGCGGTCGAGGGCTCCCTTCAGCGACCGCTCATCGCGAACGGCCCTCTCGTAGTCCCCCTTGAGCTTCGCCTCGAGAGAACTTCTGCTGGTTCTGATCTGAGCGTCCATTTCCGCCATTTGCTTTTTGATTTCAACGACGCGAGGGTTCTCAGGACCGTACCTGGCGCTCATCAGGGCGTAGGCGCTCGACAGCTCGCCCAGCCCCTTCTTTAGCTCGTTCAACTTCGGATCGGAGAAGGCCTCCCCAAGCTGATCGAGCCGGCCCTGGTTCAACTCATCGTATAGAGAGCCCTTCAGCAAGCGATCGGTTTCCACGCGGATAACCTGATCGTGCAGCCGGGAGAGCTTATCCGTCGTGAGCGTTTCTTTTCCTTCCGTCGAGTAGATATTGTGGTCCCGGGTGTAATTGGCCAGCGCCTGCTCCGCTTGTTGCACCTTGGCCTGTAACTCGCGCGTGGAGCGGTCAAGCCAGCTCGCCGCGTTGTTGTACTTCTCCGCCTTCGTGCGAAAGCTCCTGGCGATAAAGCTCTCGCTCACCGCGTTGGCGACCTCGGCCGCAATGACCGGATCGGTGTGGGTGAACGTCACCTTTATGACGCGCGTGTCCCGGATAGGTTCGACGGTGAGGTTCTTGTCGAGCACCTTGATGAGAGGCGAAAGTCGCGCGGCTTCGCTCCCGGCCTGTTGAGACTCGCCCGGTTGCGGCGAGTCGATAGACGGCGTTGAGTCTTCAGTGTTGCGTTCCGCGGAGCTTCTTGCGCCGATCGATTTGACGGCGGCCCAAAAGCTCTTCCGCCCGTCGACCGCAAGGAAATCGGAACGTTGCTCGAGCCGCAGTCTGGTTATCACGTCAGCCAGCAAAGGGCGGCTCTTCAATTCGAGCATGTGCGTCTTTATTCTAACCAGAGGGTAGAAGTTGTCCGATTCGTCCTGGATCAGCATTCCTCCAGCCTTGTTGGCCGGCTGGCTTTCCTTGCCGATCTCGATCATTGTCGAAGCCTGATAGGTTGTCTTGACCCGGAACATCTCGATCGTGACGATGGTCGTCGCGATCACGACGATCGTTGCAATCAACCATCTTCGTTTCCTGATTGTGCGCCAGATTTCGAGCAAATGAATTCGACCATCGTCTTCAGGGTATCCGTATCCGTAGCTCGATCCGTTCGTGTAGCCGGCCAAACTGGGATACCGCGGGGCCGCCGCTTCAATCGCCCCACCGGTGGCTGGCATTCGTTCAAGCTCGAGCTTTTCTTGCGCCATTGTTCGCTCTTGTTAGGGGCGTAAAAATAAGGTCCCTTTCGAGGAGGTTCACCGCAGAGAGGGCTTACTCTCTGCGGCTCTCTCAGCGATCTCTGCGTCTCTGCGGTGAAGTCCTCACTTCATCGGCGGTGCTCATCTCGTGCTGCCGCATAACTCAAAACGGGAAGTTAGTTTTTTACGCCTCCTCAGAAGGGCCTTACACGGGTCCTTGCACGGATCAGTCTCTGAAAAAAGGTTTAAAAAGGTCTCTATCAACAAGAGGGGCGGCCACGGAGAGCCGCCCGTACAGTGAGTCGCGAAGCACCCAATCAATCCAAGAAGACACCGTTATGACCTCACTACCTAATCACTCGGCCTCCGGCGGCCATCGATGCGCCATAACCGAATGCGTTGAGTATCGGGGCCATCGCCGACTTGAACTTACTGTTCGGAACGATGATGACGTCATTCGCCTTGATGACGATGTCGTCCTTCTTTCCACTCATGATCGCCGCGAAGTCCGCTTTGATCTCGTCGCGCTTGCCGGTCAGCGGGTCCTCCCTGAAGATAAGCCCTTCCTTGAGCGATCCTTTGAATGTAGCCCCCTGTGCGAGCGAAAGAGCCTGCTGCAACGACGTGCCTTCCTTCAATGGGAACGAGCCCGGCGCATTGACCTCGCCCGAGACAAAGAAAACGTCGGTAGGCGGAATGTTGATTATGT
>JAHFUG010000558.1 GCA_023265195.1 Blastocatellia bacterium
TCCCCGTCCAATGTTACAAGGGTACAGGGTTAAGAGCGGTTTAGTAACCTTAGAGACCGCCGCAAGACCCGCATCAAGTTCCCCCGCAAATGACCTCCTGCCCCTAAGACCGTTTCGTAAGCTCTGTCGTCGTCTGTTTATCGAATTGCCAGGTTGTTTCTCTCAGAAGGACCTTGGACCCTTGCGATTCACCTGTGCGCCAAGCGGCTGGTCTGATGGCTGTGCATGACCCCGCAGGCGCGTTTCTTGCACCCGAGCCGGGATGGCGACGGTTGTTCCTGGTTGAAGGCGAAGAGCTAAGACCCCAAAACCGGGGGCCGTAGATCAGGGCGCCGGAACACCAAACTAAGCGCGATTTTTGGGATAGATATGTCGGCTAAACTTGGAGAGGTCCTTCTAAAAGAGAATCTGATAACGCCTCAGCAGCTCAAGGACGCGCTCGACTTCCAGAGGAATAACGGCGGGCGGCTGGGGTCGACTCTCGTCAAACTCGGAATACTCTCCGACGAGGAAGTGACCGCGGTGTTGAGCCGCCAGTACGGCGTACCTTCGGTCAATCTCGATCTATTCGAGGTCGATTCAGCCGCTGTTTCCCTCGTGCCGCAAGAGACCGCCGAGCGCTACTCCGTTCTGCCGCTTTCACGCGTGGGATCAACGTTGACGCTGGCGATGATAGATCCAACGAACGTGTTCGCCATAGACGACATAAAGTTCATGACCGGACTCTCCGTCGAGCCGGTAGTAGTCAGCGAGCCGGCGCTCGCCCTGGCGATATCGAAGTACTACGGAACGTCGCGCGAAATCGAGCTGGCTCGCGTGATGGAAGACCTCGTCGCCGAATCCACGAATCAGAACCAATACGGCGAGGATTTGGAAGACGTCGAGCTCGAGAACATAGAAGAAGAGATCGATCTCGAGAACCTCGAGCGGATGGCCGACGACGCTCCGGTCGTCAAACTCGCCAACGTCGTCATGGTCGATGCGTTGCGGCGAGGGGCGTCCGACATTCACGTCGAGCCGTACGAGCGGGAGTTCAGAATCAGATTCCGAATGGACGGCGTGCTTCACAACATAATGTCGCCGCCTATGAAGATGCGCGACGCGCTCACCTCGAGGCTGAAGATCATGGCGCGGCTGGACATCGCCGAGAAGCGGCTTCCCCAGGACGGGCGCATCAAGATCAGGGTCAAGCTCGACGGCCGTTCGCGCGAGTTGGATCTCCGCGTGTCTACGCTTCCGACCATTTATGGCGAGAAGATCGTGATGAGGCTGCTCGATAAGGAGAACCTGCGTTTGGACATGACCCAGCTCGGATTCGAGGCGGAAAGCCTCGTCAAGTTCAAGCGAAACATCAGCCGGCCTTACGGAATGGTGCTTGTCACCGGCCCGACGGGATCCGGAAAGACTTCAACCCTGTACTCCGCTCTCCAGAGTCTCAACACGATAGACACCAACATCATGACCGCCGAGGACCCGGTCGAATTCAACCTGGCCGGCATAAATCAGGTGCAGATGAAAGAGTCGATAGGACTCAACTTCGCCGCCGCGCTTCGTTCGTTTCTGCGGCAGGACCCGAATATCATAATGGTCGGCGAGGTCCGTGACTTCGAAACTGCCGAGATAGCCGTCAAGGCCGCTCTTACGGGCCATCTCGTTCTATCGACGTTGCACACCAACGACGCGCCTTCGACGATAAGCCGGCTGATGAATATGGGTATTGAGCCCTTCCTCGTCGCCACTTCAGTCAATCTGATCCAGGCCCAGCGGCTCGTGCGCAAAATTTGCAAGGAATGCAAGACCGCGATTCACGTTCCCGTCGAGGCGCTGATCGACGTCGGATGCACCGCAAGCGAGGCTAAGGATATTCAGACTTACAAGGGGATGGGCTGCGCGGCTTGCAATAACACGGGCTACAAGGGCCGAGTCGGTCTCTATGAGGTTATGGAAGTGACGGACGAGTTACGCGAGTTGATCCTGGTCGGTGCGTCGGGCTTGGAGTTGCGCCGAAAGGCGATCGAAGAAGGAATGTTGACGCTCAGGATGAGCGGTCTGGAAAAGATTCGCCGCGGTATGACCACCGTGGAAGAGGTCGTGCGCGAAACCGTCAAGTAGGGCGGCGAAGGGCGCTGAAGAACACCGGCCGCCTCCGGAGTACGCGGCCGTGGAGGCAGAATGGCGGAAATTGCGCTGAGCGAGTTGCTGAAGAAGCTCATAGAGTTGAACGGATCCGATCTGCACATAACAACCAATTCGCCGCCGATGGTGAGGATCCATGGCGTGCTCAGAGCTCTCGAATACGCCGATATGACGCCGGCCGAAACCAAGCAACTGGCGTATTCGGTTTTGACTGACGCACAGAAGCACAGATTCGAGGAAACCCTCGAGCTGGATTTCTCATTCGGCATCAAGGGGTTGTCACGGTTTCGAGCCAACATCTTCAATCAGCGGGGCGCCGTTGGGTGCGTCTTCCGAACTATTCCTTACGAGATTCGCTCATTCGAGGACCTGGGCTTGCCGCCAGTGGTGCAAAAGCTCTGTGAAAAGCCAAGGGGATTGGTGCTCGTCACGGGACCAACCGGATCGGGCAAGTCAACCACGCTGGCGGCCATGATCGACAAAGTCAACCGCGACCGTCACGAACACATCATTACCGTCGAGGACCCGATCGAGTACCTGCACGCGCACAAAAGCTGCATCGTGAATCAACGCGAGGTTCACGGAGACACCCACTCATTCGCGAATGCTCTGAGAGCCGCTCTTAGACAGGACCCGGACGTGGTGCTGATCGGAGAAATGCGAGACCTTGAAACCACCGAGACGGCGCTCAGGATCGCCGAAACGGGCCATCTTACGTTCGCGACTCTGCATACGAACTCGGCTGTGTCGTCGATCAACCGCGTCATCGACATTTTTCCGGCGCATCAGCAGGCGCAGATTCGAACGCAGCTCTCGATGGTGCTGGAGGGGATTCTGACCCAGGCTCTGATTCCAAAAGCAAACGGTCAGGGACGCGGTCTTGCGATGGAGATACTGGTGCCAAACGCGGCTATAAGAAATCTGATCCGCGAGGACAAGGTGCACCAGATCTACTCGACCATGCAAACCGGGCAGGAGAAGTTCGGCATGCAGACGTTCAATCAGTCACTGGCGACGCTCTATTTCAAAAAGCAGATTACGCTGGAAATGGCGCTGTCGCGCTCGTCGAACGTGGACGAGCTTCAAGATTTGATCAGCCGCGGCGCGGCGGCGTTGCAAAGCGGGCAAGCGCCTGGGTCGGCTCCGCAAAACGTGGGACGAGGGCCGGCGCAGCCTCAACGGCCCCTGGCTCCGTTCGGAAGAGTGGGAAAGTGAAGGCAGGCGGTGGTGATGGCGGGGTTGGGCCTCCGCCGTTCCACGCCGGATGCGAGGCCTATCCGTGCCCCTTCAGATTGGGAGATTGTAATAGAAGAGCTTTCAGTGAGGGTCTAAGATGCCAACGTATGTTTTCAAGGGGCGCAACCGCCTCAATGAAATGGTCGTCGGGGAACGGGTGGCCAGCAACCGCTCAACGCTCGAGACGCTGCTGAGACGCGAGCAGATCATACTGACGAACGCGCGCGAAAAAGGGCGCGAGATCAGTCTTCCAAAGGTCGGCCGCGAGAAAGTCAAGCACAAACAGCTCGCTCTGTTCACGAGGCAGTTCTCGGTGATGCTTGATGCGGGTCTGCCTCTCGTTCAGTGTCTGGAGATTCTCGGCCAGCAGCAAGACAACAAGGCGTTCCAAAAGGTGATCCTTCAGACCCGCGGCGACGTCGAATCCGGCATGACGCTCGCGGACGCCATGGCCAAACATCCGCGCGTGTTCGAACCGCTTTACACCAATATGGTGGCGGCGGGTGAGACCGGCGGTATTCTGGACATAATCCTCCAGAGACTGTCGACCTACCTGGAAAAAATGGTCAAGTTGAAGAGCGACGTCAGAAGCGCTCTCATCTACCCGATCGCGGTCATCATTATAGCCATCCTCGTTATCACCGTGATCATGATCGTCGTGATTCCGGCGTTCAAGAACATCTTCGAGGGCTTGTTGGGTCCGGGCGAGCGGCTGCCCTGGCTTACCGAAGTGGTGGTGTCGCTCTCGAGATTCATGGCCGGCTTTTGGTGGTTGATAGCAATCGTGATCGGCATAATATTCTTCGCGGTGAAGGCGTGGTACAAGACGCCAAAGGG
>JAHFUG010000174.1:0-8416 GCA_023265195.1 Blastocatellia bacterium
TCGCAACTCGTCTATGAGCGCGAAGTTTGAAATGCTCAGTAGAGTCAGCATGATTTCAGCGGTCAGATGTTAGAAGCCGGCCGCGGTTTGATCAAGCAATTTGTCTCCACGTCGCCGAGGTGTCCGGCCCGCCACACGTACTATAAACATGACCCTCCTACGGAGGGGCGGAAGAAATGGCCAAACTCCAGCGCCCTCCTGACGGAGGGCCTACAAGCTAACGCCTGTGGCGCATCCGGCTCCGCTGAGCTAGCACATCGCCCACCGCTCCAAGTAGATCCGAAGCTATTATTGATGGCCTGAAACGGCCGCCCTCGAGCCGAGCAAGCGTCTCGCGGCCGTAACCCGTTAAGACAAGCACCGGGGTGGCGCCCGCGTTCAAAGCCAGTTCGAGGTCGCTCCACTTATCGCCGATAACAAACGACGCCTCCAGATCAATCGAGTGTTCGCGCGCGGCGAGAGTGAGCAAACCCGGCTTCGGCTTGCGGCAGAGACATTCTATTCCGTACGGCGAGTCGACGAAGCGCGGATGATGAGGGCAATAATATACGGCGTCCATAGTCGCGCCCGCCTGGCCAAGCTCGGCGCTCATCTTATCGTGTACGATCCGAAGCTCGGTTTCAGTGTAAAACCCTCTGGCGACGCCCGACTGGTTCGTGACTACAATGACCTTCATTCCGGATTTGTTGATCGCGCGCACGGCTTCAGCCGCCCAGGGATAGAGGTTTAGGTCTGCGGGTCTCGAAATATAACCGACGTCTTCGTTCAGAGTTCCATCCCGGTCAAGAAACACCGCGGCATTCATATTGGTCATCTCGGCAAGCACCACACTAATTCAATCATATCCGGCAAATCTCGCCACCTTATCGCTTGCGGCCCCAAGCAGGGAGCAGACGTTGTGCTGGACAAAATCAATTCGTATACGCGCTTCGATTGGACTCTCGCGGAAGCCTCCAAGCGCGCGCGAAGGCCGCTTGAGAGGCGACGCCGTGGCCCCGGTGAACTGCTGAGAAAGCTGAAAGCGAAGCGAGAGGGCTATGGCCTCTAATATTCCCGCCGCGCGTGGATCGTTGCGCGAGACGGCTACTCTGAAAGCCGCCAACATGCCCTCCGCGCGGGACGCCGCCGGCGTGGCTCGCGGAACGCCGGGGCCGAACCCGCCTCGATATTCGTCTGGACTATCAACGTACTGGCCGGCCATCATCGCCTCGGCCAGCGCCACCGCATGATCGGCGTACGCGGCCTTTGGGTCGATTCCATACAATGCCTCAAGGGCCTGGGAAAACCAGGCGTCGGGCGGCGGCTGGTTCATCTGTTTCTGCGAAGCGATCAGGTAGTCCGCTCCTCTTCGCGCCGCGTCAAGAAGGCGCAAGTCACCGTTGATTCGGTAAAGGCGAATCAAACCGAGCATTGCCTCGCCAGGGTAATAAAGCGAGACGTCGCCGGTTGGCTCGTCACCGTGAAGGCGATAATAGCTCTCAAAGCGGCCGTCTTCGCGCTGCATGGTTAGTATCATCCTGGCTAACGCCTTCGAATCAGACAGGAGGTTCGAATTGGACTCGAACTCGATCAACCTGGTCAATGCAATCAAAGTCAGTCCGTTCGCGCCGAGCTTGGCTTTTCCATCAAAGTCCAGAACGTAAATTACCCGGTGATCGAGAGTCTTGGGGGCCATTCGGGATCTAAACCTTGTCCTAAGAAACGCGACGGCTTTTTTCCCCGAGGCTAAGAACCGTCGATCATGCGTTGCGCCGTAGAGATCAAGCAACGCAAAGGCGGCTCCAGCGTGCCTCACGATGTTGTTACGGCTTCCCGCGTGATCTGTAATAGGATCGTAGGAATAAACGAAGCTGCCATCGCGCCTCTGCATTCGTACGAGGTAGTCTCCGCCTGCGCGCGCCGCGGCGAGTAGACGCGCCTTGCTCAGGCCCTCGACGCGATTTTCGGAAAGGCGTTTAACCTCCACGATGCGCTGGCTAATAGATGAGCCGCCCGGCGAAATGAATCCGATGAGGGCGGCGGCGATGAACGCGGAGCGCCGGATTTGAACCCTCGTCAGTCTGTTGAGCCCGGCCATTGCAGTTATTGAACACCAATCAACCCGTGATTACAATTCACGGATTCAATGCCGCGGGCGGACGCTGCACAAGCGGCGGCAGCTTACTATCAACCAAACCGGCGCGAGCCAGGGCGCCGGCCGCGGGCGCAAGCCGGGCAAGCTCCTAGCGCGGGCGTTTGGACTTAGGGACGATCACTCGCTTTTACGCCGTAACGCTTGAACCTGACTGAGCAGGCTTCGTGAACTCTTGAAGCTCTTCACCGGCCTCCCGCGGGGAAGCTGTGAGAACGGCGCCTTGCCACCTTCTAAGATTTCCCCTCTTGCGGCTACGAGTGAATCTACACGGGACAAGGCCGCGGCATCCAACGCTGTGTGAGAATCCAGGGTCAACCGATAACAACTCAATCCCTCGATCACCTGTTAGGCGATATACGCGCTTTTGTATATCGAGCGATCAATGTGGCGACGGCCATGTCAGCGGTCACATTGGCCGGGGTTCGAAACATATCCGGAAGGACGTCGACCGCCACCAATATGGCGATGGATTCAACTGGTAAGCCTACCGTCTGAAACGTGATTGGAAGCGTCACTAATAGCGCTACTCCGCCCGGTAACCCGACACTGCCCAGACTAATCAAGACAGAGGCCGCTATGAGCGTAACTATCTGGGCGGGGCCCAGGCTTACATCATAAAGCCTCGCGATGAACAGCGCGGCGCAAACCTGCGCCACGGGGTTACCAATGCGAAATACGGATACGGCAAGCGGCAGCACGAGGCTGGTGATTTGCGACGGCAGAAGCAGCCGCTTTTCCGCTCCTTCGATCATTGCGGGCAATGCAGCCAGTGAAGACTGCGTGCTGAACGCAATGGTCTGCGCCGGGGCGATCGCCCGCGCGAATCGTTGCAAGGAGACGCGTCCTAAGAATACGGTCAGTGGATAAAGCGCCAGCAGGATTGCAAAGGCGAGCCCCGAGAGCAAGAAGACGTAATAAGTCAGCGCGGCGACCAGCGTCGTACCCAGCCGCTGCGTCAGCGGCAGCACCAGTGCGAAGACCCCGATCGGCGCGAGATAAAGCACCCAGTCGATGATCACCAGCATCGCTTGCGCTACGGTTTGAAAGAACGCTTCCACAGGCCGGCGCTTCTCCGAGGCGAGCCTCCTGATCGCGGATCCGAATAGCACGGCGAATATGATGAGCGGAAGGATGTCGCCTTCCGCAGCCGCCTTGATTGGGTTTACGGGAATCAAGTTGACCAGCCGTTGGACAAGCGAGGGCGCATTCTTTGCCGTCTCGAGCGTTGCGCCTTCCGCGCGAGACTTCAGAAACGCGACCGTCGCCGGATCAATTGTGAGCCATGCAAGCAACGGAGGCGTGACCAGCGCGGTAAATACGGCGGCGAGTAGAAGCAGGAATAAGAAGAGCACGATCGCCCGAACGCCAACCCTTCCTATCAAGCCTGTATCGACGGCTGAAGCTATGCCGCTGACGAGAAGAGCAAAAACCAGAGGAATCAATGTCATCCGCAGGGCGTTGACCCAGAGCGTTCCCAGGGGTTCGATAATAGAGACCAGCCGTATCAGAAAGGGCGTCTGAAAAGCGGCGATCGCTATCCCTGCCGCTATTCCCGCAACCAAGCCAGTCAACATTCGCGTGCTCAAAGACATTCGCTTCCTCCGTGGCCGTGAAACCTTAGCCCATTTCGATCAGAGAATCGCGGTCGTGGGGCAATGTGTGTTGCTGGGAGAAGAATAGCCGGATGCGGTGAATCGCTCAAAGACCTCAATAAACTCAGTGGGACGGAGCCACAACAAGACTCTTGCGGCCCGCCGCTGAAACAAACCCAAAGAAACCTGTTGTCCCTGCGTGTTTCTTTGCGGCCTTTGCGCCGATCTTCGCGTCTTCGCGAGAAACTCCTTTCCCTGGGTTTGAATGCGGCTCGGCCACGCGGCGTCCTCCGCGGTTCGAAGAGGAGAGGTGAAGAACATCAACCGACGCCGGGATTCGTGGAGTACGCAGAGGTTCTTGGACGACGCTTGTCCGAAAAACAACGCGATGACACCCACGACTGAAGCGTCCGATATTTGCCAGCGTTCCATCAAATGCAATAACATTGCGCGGATCCTATCATCAAAGACTGATTTGTCCTGGCCTATGACTGACACAGACGCACTCTTGAGCTTGCCGCCAGAAATCCAGGGACCGTCCGCGTGGTATGGCCCGGAATTAGCGCGCCGGGCGGATTGGCTCGAATACCTTTCGCCAACTGAAGTCTCTGAAGTCGAGCGAGCGATGAGCAGACTGGTCTCTGAGCGGCATGACATTGTCACTATCCGCGGTGAGGACTTTCCTCTGCCAACCCTTGGCCCGCGCCTGCGGCGGCTGCTTGACCAGGCGCTCAACGGGCGTGGCTTTGTCTTACTTCGCGGCTTGCCCGTCGAAAGCTGGACGCGGCGCGAATCGGCCACCGCCTACTTCGGCATCGGCGCTCACCTGGGCGCCGCCCTTTCACAAAACGCTCAAGGCCATGTATTAGGTCACGTCAAAGACCTGGGGCGCTCCAGCCAGGACCCTGACGTGAGAATCTACCAGACTCGTGAACGCCAGACCTATCATACCGATTCCGCGGACATAGTTTGCCTCTTGTGCCTGCGCCCGGCCAAATCCGGAGGCCTGTCGAGTCTGGTGAGTTCAATGACGATCTTCAACGAAATGCGCCGCCGCCGCCCCGGCCTATTAAGAGTGCTGTTCGACCCCATCGAGACCGACCGGCGCGGCGAGGTGCCTGAGGGACGGAAGCCTTACTTCAGCATACCCGTCTTCTCTTGGCGCGAGGGATTCCTATCGGCGATTTATCAACGGCAATACATTGAATCGGCGCGCCGATTCCCCGGCGTGCCGCCGCTGACTTCGGCGCAGATAGAAGCGCTCGATCTATTCGATTCCCTGGCGAATGACCCGTCGCTCCATTTATTCATGGAGCTTCAACCCGGCGACATCCAGATCGTACACAATCACACTATCCTCCATGACAGGACCGCATTTGAGGATTGGCCCGATCCCGAACGCAAGCGCCATCTGCTGCGTTTGTGGCTTGCGCCGATCAACGCTCGTCCGCTGCCTCCGGTGTTCTCGGAGCGCTTCGGCTCAGTCGTTCCTGGAAAGCGCGGGGGAGTAGTTATAAGAGACACGATGCTCAAGGCGCCGCTGGAGCCTGAATAACGCTCGGGTGTATAAGTTCTGTTGCGAGCAGTCCAGCAGCGGTTCGGGCCGGAACGCACAAGGGCTCCGGTCACAGATCAACGAGTTAACTGGGCCGTATGATGGCTTCTGATTTATGGTGGTGATCGCCGGAGATAGATTATCAGTCACAAAGATGCACAAGATCATAAGAGAGAACCGCGCGAGAATCCAAACCACGAAGAGTGCGAGCGGGACATGCCGTCCGTTTTTTCGTCTCCGTGATCTCCGCGTCTTTTTCGCTCTGGAACTTGAGTCAGATCAGGGCTTGCGTAGCATGCAGAAACGTATATCGGCGTCTTTCTAATCTCGCCGCCGATGTTTAATTGCGGACTTATGCTCAAAGCTGAATGAAATCAGACTTGGATTCCGTCCTAACTAAGTGAGGTCAGAACCTGGATGACCTTTCTCCTCAGCGAAACGAAGCCCAGGTCCGGAAGGAGCGTTAATGCCGAACAACAACATCAAGCACATTGTGGTTCTAATGATGGAGAACCGTTCGTTCGATCATATGCTAGGCGCCTTGAAGCGGGAAGATCCACGCATCAACGGCCTTTCAGGTGATGAATCCAATCCGGACACGGCCGGCGCCGAGATCAAGGTTCAGCCTCGCGCCAAGTTTCAGGGACAGCTTGACCCGGATCCAGATCATCATTTCGCGGGGGTCAATCTGCAGTTGTACCACGGAACCAACGGGCCCCCGGAAACACCTTCAATGAAGGGATTCGTTCTCGACTACTTTAAGCAGCGGCGCGATGTGAAGCACTCCCACAACATCATGTATTACTTCCCGCCGGAAAAGCTGCCGGTGCTCACGGGACTGGCGCGCAGTTACGCGGTTTTCAATGGATGGTTCTCTTCGATTCCAGGACCGACGCTTTGCAACCGCGCGTTTTCTCACTACGGGACTTCTTTCGGCCAGGTAGGCATGGACGTTTTTTACTGGAGGGGACCGTACTTGAGTATTTACGAACGGATGGCGAACGCGACGCCGAAACGGACGGCTAAGGTCTACTACTACGACGAACATAGTTCGAGCCTCGAGGTTGCAAACCTGCTGAAGAACCAGCCGCAGCTCTTTGCTACTTACAGACAATTCCTGGACGACTGCAAGCGCGGAACTCTGCCGGACTATTCCTATGTAGAACCGAACTACAGCGACCACGAAGGTCCAGGCGGCGAGGAATTGGCTAACGATCAACATCCAGACCATCACGTGCAGGCGGGAGAAATCTTCATCGCCTCCATCTATAACGCAATTCGTGAGAATCCTGATCTCTGGAAGAGCACGGTTCTGCTGATCACCTACGACGAGCACGGAGGAATCTACGATCATATGCCTCCGCCGGCTTGCCCGCCCGATGGCTTTATTGCGTCCGCCGCCGACACCGGTACGGGCAAACCATTCGCGTTCGACCGGCTGGGCGTGCGGGTGCCCGCGCTTCTGATATCGCCTTGGGTTCCTAAAGGCGTCGTCGTGCCCGGCCCCGAAGATCCGGTGAATGGGCGCACGTTCGAACACGCTTCGATTCCGGCCACGGTGACTCAGTACTTTCTCGGAGACTACGATAACCGTTCACCGCGCGAGAAAACCGCCAGCACCTTTATGGATTTGCTTTCGGATCAAATGCGGCCTGATGAGGATTGCCCGGTGTTCGATTTCGAATAGGAGGGAACAATGTCCACGCCAAAGATTCGTGTTCCAAAGACGGCGCCAGGCGCCTTCAACCAGAACCGGCCGATGCCGCAACATTTGAAAACTCAGGTCGAGCATATGGCTGAGGCTCTGAAAAAGCAGCTCATTGAGCTCGACTATCAAATGAGGTCGATCGAAACCGAGGGCCAGGCAGCTTCTTACATCAAGAAGATGACTGGAGCCCTTCGCGCACTAAGCGGCAAAGACTAGGGGAGCTAAGGAGTCCACAAATGCGCACAAGAAATCTACTACTCTTATTATCTGTAATATTCCTAGCGGGGACGGTCAGCGCCCAGGAGAGTCAGTTTCACGCCGAACTCAGGCGCGAAGGCGAAAAGCTCAAGGAGAGTTGCGGAAAGTTCAACCTCAAATCGCTTGGCGGCTGCGCGCAAGAGCTTTTCACCGATCATCCGTTTCATATCGCGGCCGGCAGCATCGCTCCACAAAATGGAGTCGGGGTTGGCATGGCCCTGGTCACGCACTGGACCCCCAACGAGCGATGGCGGTTGAACATCAACGCGGACGCGGTCGGATCGATCAATGGATCATGGCGAGCCGGCGCCTACTTGAAGGCGGTGTATATTCCCGAAAGGAATATCGTCATGAAATCGGGAGGCGCGGGCGCGCCAAAGCCAAAACTCGAAGTGCCCGAGTATCCGGTATTGAACCTCTTCGCTCAGTCCATTTCTTTGAACAAGGTCGCGTATTTCGGCTTGGGCCCCTCGACTACGGTAGCGGATAGATCTTACTTTGGCATGCGCGAAACGATCGTGGGAACGAACGCGCTCTGGCCGATCGTCGGCCGCCGTTTGAATATGTCTCTGTATGGCGAAGCTAATGGGCGATTCGTCGAGCTTCGCTCGAGCAACGGCCAACCCAGCCCATCCATCGAGCAGGTCTACACCGAAGCGACGGCGCCCGGCTTGACGAATCAACCTTCGTTCGCGCAGTTCGGCGAGGGAATACGGCTGCGGCCGACGTTGTCGGACTACCTGCGATTGAACTATATGCTCAAGTTCCAGCAATTCGTCGCGCCGGGGGACTCGCGGTTTTCTTTCAGGCGGTTCACCGTCGATCTAAACCATCAGATCCCGCTGTACAAGAAAACGAGAACTCTCTGGCCCCGAGATCACAACGGTCCGGACGATTGTTCCGCGAGCGCTTCTGACTCCAAGCATGAGTGCCCTCAGGTTACGCGGGATCTCGAAGGCAGCATAAACGTACGTCTATTGATCTCGCAGTCGATCACATCATCGGGTCACGTCACGCCTTTCTATTTCCAACCGACATTGGGCGGCGGCGATATCGATGGCCGCCAGTCGCTCCGGAGCTATCAGGACTATCGCTTCCGTGCTCCGAATGTGCTGCTTCTACAAGGCAACTTTGAACATTCGATCTATGGACCGCTGGGCTTCAGCTTC
>JAHFUG010000174.1:8516-13640 GCA_023265195.1 Blastocatellia bacterium
CAGGTTCAAGCGAGACACTACTTCGATCTTGACCGGCGATCCAGAGGTCATTGCGCTCTTCGAACGCAAGTGTCCAATCCCATTCATCATCGTTTTGATAACGGCCATGCCCGCTCCGCGCGGCCTCGGAACTCATCGAGAAATGCGCTGATCGTTATGGGCGTCTTGCCAGGCTAAGTGACCAACACGTTTCGCCTGCCCTTCGAAGAGTCGTATTTCAGCCTTCACACTCCTCACATGTCCGCGACCCAAACTTCTTATCAACACACTCGGCTTCGTTGCTACACTAGCGAACGCCGGATCATCCGGCTCCGGTGTCCAAAGAACTTGGTTTCAAACGTCATTGACAGCTGAACATAATGCAGCACTCAAACCCACGAAGGAGAACTCCGAATGAAATACATTCTGATGGATTATGTTAACGATGCCGACTGGCCCCAACTGACAAAGTCCGAGCAAGAACACTGGTTGGGGGCCTACAGAGCATTCATGGAAGCGATGACGAAGGCAGGCGTGCTGCCGGACAGCAGAGGCCTGCATCCAACTTCGACCGCAAGCTTGTGATTTATAGTGTTGAAGTAGAGTACCGAGGCGTCATCACAGATTTTTTTGGAAGAATTGGTCGCGGGCTTACCCGCTCGCGCTCGATCTGCGGCATTAATCCGCCGGACGCACTCTACTCTGGCTTTGAGGCGAGATCGGCGGAGTTATTTTATCGATATGGAACGAGCGCTTGTATCGCTGTGATGGCCAATGTAACGGCCCAATGTGGGAACAAACGTGGGAGTAAAATGAAAGGCCACCTCAAGGGGTGGCCGTAAGTAATTGAGATATTGGTTGCGGGGGCGGGATTTGAACCCGCGACCTTTGGGTTATGAGCCCAACGAGCTACCAGACTGCTCCACCCCGCGTTAATTCGAACCCTCAGTATAATCGGCGGCTTTAGCAGGTGTCAACCGCGTCGGCTTCAGACCTTGATCAACACGGTCATCCAGCCTGATCACAATGTCTCCGCGCCGGACCATGCCGAGGGTCTGTCTGGCCACTGACTCGATGAATCGAGGATCGTATTTCAAACTCTCGATCTCGTTTCCCATTCGCTCGGTTTCAGCCTGAAGTTGTTCGAGCTTACGCGCCTGCGCCGCTCGTTTTGCCTGGGCCCCTTCCAACTCCGCGCGAGTCCTGAGATAAAAGGAAACGCACGCCGCCGCAGCCGCGATTATGAGAACAGCAATAACGGCATCAAGGTAGTTGAACGCTTTGGCTCTCTGAGAACCGCCCCTCTTACTATGGTCTCCCGTTGCTAGCCGAGAACGATCAGTTAGTCTGTATGAAAAAGTGCTTGCAGCCTGACTCAAAATAACACCTCCCGTCCCTAATCCCGTTTGTCTATTATCGACACTTCCAACAACATCCGCCTCCCTAACTCTAATCCGATCAGCTATCAACTCCGACGATTAAGCGGACCTGAAAAGCATTGGGCCGCAATTGCGATTGGCTGTAGTTCAATAACCGTCTTGGAAGTCAGTGGGGCAGGCGGTGATATTTGTGACCTTAAGCTTCCAGGGGCAGGGACGGACTCTACCACCTTCGATTATAAAAGGCAAGCGTTTTGTTTTTCATCTTTCGCACCCTTAGCCTAATGTAATGAATGAAGCCACTGAAGTATCATCAAAGGCGATTTGTGCGCGTCCCCATTGCCCGCCGTGTCGTTGGACTTTACGCTTTTCAGCGCGACGCAGCCTAAAAGGCTGAACTCTGAACCTCCTCACGCACCGCGCTCAAGCTCAGCCTGATCGGCCCACAATCTCCTCAACAAGAATGGCATTCAACCAAACCACCCCAACTCTTGATAGGGGAGTCATAGTGAATATTCGGACTGGAAAAAAAGGTTCTCGCAAAGACGCCGAAAGTCGCCGCAAAGGCCGCAAAGAAACCGCCTCAGAAAAAAGCTTCTTAGGGTTTGCTCCGCGGAAGTGACCACTCAAGACTCAACGATAATTGATACTTCGAATACTGCTCCTACACGAAGCCTCCCGGTAACTGATGTGGTATTCTAAAGGTGATCGTTTGCCCCCCAAGGAAAAACATAAACCTGGAGCTCCTAATGGCGAACCTCCCTCTGGAAACTCTCACTCAATTCGAACCAGGGAAGGACGGCGAACCTGCGCCGTTGGAGCGGTTGATCTTCAAGACGTTAAACATCAGCGCCCAGCCCATGCTTGTTGCAACGGCTTCAACCGGTTGTATCGTCGAGGTGAACGAGAGCTTCTTGCTGGCCACGGGTTATTCGCGAGATGAGGTTATCGGCCGCGGCATAGGCGAGATCGAGCTTTGGAATTCAGCGGACGGCGGCGACTTGACGCGGTTGATCAAAGAGCGGGGATCAATTAGACGATTGGAAATCGCTTTCCAGGGTAAGTCCGCTCAGGCGCGCCGCGCCTTGTTGTCGGCGGACATCGTGATCATCAACGGAGAGGACCGCCTCCTGGCCGCCATCGAAAACCTTGGCGGCTCCACGCACGCCGAAGAGGCGTTGAGACAGAGCGAAGAGCGATATCTCAGCATCATCGGTGAGATGACCGATACCTACTGGGAGACTGATATCGCGGGTAACTTCACGTTCTTCAATGACCAGGTGCCCATCGCACAGCGGCGCTCGAAGGAAGAGCTCATAGGCCTCAACAACAGAGAGTACATGGATGAGGAGACCAGCAAAAAAGCCGCGAAGGTTTTCAAGCAGGTCTACCGAACCGGCGTCCCGGTCAAAGACTTCGAGTACGAAATGATCCGCGGGGACGGCACGCGGTGGTTCGCGGAAACGACCGTATCCCTTATAAGAGATTCGGAGGGCAGGCCCGTGGGATTCCGCGGAATCTCCCGCGACATCACCGAGCGAAAGCAAGCCGAGATGGAATTACAGCGGGCCAAGGAAGCCGCCGAAGCCGCCAACCGAGCCAAGAGCGAGTTCATGGCGAATATGAGTCATGAAATACGGACGCCCATGAACGGAATAATCGGCATGACGGAGCTCACGCTCGACACGGATCTCACATCCGAGCAGCGGGAATATCTCGGCATGGTCTACTCGTCAGCCGAGTCGCTGTTGGCGGTGATCAACGACATTCTCGACTTCTCCAAGATCGAGGCCGGCAAGCTCGGCCTCGACCTTGCCCCTTTCGAAATTCGCAACTGCCTTTACGAGGTGCTGAAGGCGCTGGCGTTCCGCGCCGCGGAGAAGGGGTTGGAACTAATCTGCTACGCCGAGCCCGGCGTGCCTGAGCTCCTGGTGGGTGATGCAGGCCGTTTGCGTCAGATCATCGTCAACCTCATCGGCAACGCAATCAAGTTCACCGCCAAGGGAGAGATTCTGCTGCGAGTCGAAATGGAGTCGCAGACGGAAGAAGAGGCCTGCCTGCACTTCAAAGTAACGGACACTGGAATAGGCATTCCCGAGCAGAAGCAGATCGCCATCTTCGAGGCTTTTTCTCAAGCCGATACTTCGACAACCCGCAAGTACGGAGGCACGGGACTCGGCTTAACCATCTGCGCCCGCCTGGTCGATATGATGAAAGGAAGGATTTGGGTCGAGAGCGCCGTGGGCTCGGGCAGCACGTTTCACTTCACCGCGCTGGTAGGAAAACAGCCGGCCGAGACAGTCAGGACGGCGCTGCCGCCGGAACTTCGAGACCTTCCAGTGTTAGTGGTGGACGACAACGCGAGCAACCGGCAAATTATCGAGGAGACGCTCGCACACTGGAATATGAAGCCCGCCACAGCCAGCGGAGGCCAGGCAGCGTTGATCCAGATGGAAATGCGCAGAGAAGCGGGAAAGCCTTTCCCTCTGGTCGTGTTGGATTCTCACATGCCGGAAATGGACGGCTTCGCGCTGGCTGAAGAGATGCGGCGGAGGCCCGGGTTGGCTGGGGCGGCGATCATGATGCTGAGCCCGGGGGCCCAACGAGGCGACGCTGCTCGCTGCCGCGAATTGGGGGTTTCAGCCCACTTGATAAAACCGATCGAGCATTCGCAATTACTCGACGCAATTGTGGAGGCGGTCTCCGGCTTCCCGCACCGGCGGCTGCATTCGGTTCGACCGGCTCTGGACCAACCGGCAAACGGATCACGGGGTCTCCGCGTCTTGCTGGCGGAAGACAACGTCATCAATCAGAGGCTTGCGACGAGACTTCTCGAGAAGCGGGGTCACATAGCGGTAGTGGCGAACAACGGACGCGAAGCCGTGCGGGCGGCCGCGCTGGAAAGGTTCGACGTCGTGCTGATGGACGTGCAGATGCCCGAGATGAACGGTTTCGACGCAACAGCAGCCATTCGCGAGCAGGAACGCGGGAGCGGCAGGCGCACTCCGATCATTGCCATGACCGCGCATGCGATGAAGGGCGATCGAGAGAGATGTCTGGCCGCCGGGATGGATGCCTACCTGGCGAAGCCGCTTTACGCCAGGGATTTGTTAGCCGCGATCGAAACCGTAAGCCGCGAGTTCTCCGAATCGGAGGCGAGAGCCTCCGAGGGATATGAAGAGAGCCCTTGTCTTAATCTCGCTGAGGCGATGGAGCGGGTTGATGGAGACGCGGATCTCATGGCGGAATTGGCGGGCCTGTTTCTCGACCAATGTGGGGAGATGGTGTCACGCATCGGCGAAGCTATAAGGGCCGGCGATTGCGGAAAGCTCGAGCGCGCGGCGCATGCGTTCAAAGGGGCTGTTACAAACTTTTGCGCGGGGCCGCTATTTGATTCGGCGGAGAGGCTCGAGACAATGGCGCGCGAAGGCGATTTGACCTTGTGTGACGAGGCGTGGGCCACGCTCGAAAGAGACACTGAAGCCCTCAAACTGGCGTTAACGAAAATAAGAAAAGACTTTTCATTCGCTTGACGCCCCGAGCGAAACACGCGGCGCCCCTTCATCAATCAGTGCGCCGGCGGGGAGAAGGTTTTTACGGCCTTTGGGTTCCCGTTCGGCGCTTGCAATGCCGGAATCACGACTCCGCCGCGGTCGATCACCGAGGCTCACCATTAGTCGATAGTGGCAATCGAACCCCGAACTCCGAACTCCGAACTCCGAACTCCGAACTCCGAACTCCGAACTCCGAACTCCGAACTCCGAAC
>JAHFUG010000559.1 GCA_023265195.1 Blastocatellia bacterium
TCGGTTCAACCGAGGCGGCAAAATCAATAGTATTCCCGCACCGGAGCGCTTGTCCATTGCGGCAGGTTTATCCCAGACGAAACGGGTGCAATTAAGAGCGCGACATGCTTGCGTGCCGGTGTCCTGTCTCATCAACACCTCACTTCAGTGAGGTCTCTTGGACAATGGCCGCCGAACTGTTTTAACAGTTTGGTTGCTTCTGCTGGTCTGGGGAAAAACCGTTGAAACGTTTCGGTCTCGCAAGAAGGTTCCTAGCACCTTACTGAAGTAAGGTGCTTATGAGAGCGGCGCACAACCTGAAAGGCCACCGCGCTGTCAGCCTACTGATCGCTTATGATTCCGAAAGGACAGGAAGCCGAGTACTTCAGTCTCTACGAAGTCAGCGACAAATGCACAAGCTCGCTTGCCCGCTGGTCTTCGGGTTGGCTCGCCAGTTCATGTCGAGCTATCGCATGGCAATCCTGTCGCTAATCGTATTCTTCTTCGCCGGGCTTGTTCTGTTGAGCATCGTGAATGTACGCAAAGCGGCGCTGGAGGCCGGGAATGAGGCTCCAGCAAAGGCGTGAATAGGAGCCTTGAACCCCAACGTTACTCGTAATAGCAGCCACGTGGCGATCCGAACGGGACAAACTAAATCAATCATTCGGAGTCCCTAGCTTCGATGATGGGATTATGAGGGATGAGCCACGCCCCAAACAATGTCCACTATTCAGGCGGTGAAGGTTGCTTTGAGGTTGAACAGTTTGAACACTGGCGGCTGGAGCGATGAACTCAGATGCCCTACAATACCGGTTCGAGCACCGTCAAATGTCGGCTTAAGGCAATCCTTATGCTGAAATGTGGCCGCAACTCGATTTTGCTTACTACATTTAGGCGGCTTATAGAATAACGGCAGTGAGTCAACACCAAACCCGGTCGGGTAGGGCTAGAGAATAAAGAACCGCTGTTAGGCAGCGGTCCTGAAAGAGCAGCCGCTATGATCTTATCTAGTGCCCGCGAAACGCGAACCTCTTCAGATTTCCGGAGGCTGGATAAGTCAATTCCAAAAACCGTTGTTAGCCTCTTCAGTGGATGCGGCGGCTTGGATTTGGGCTTCAAAGAAAGCGGCTTTGAGTTGTTGTATGCTTGTGATTCAGATCCGAAAGCGGTGTCAGTCTACTCCCGGAATATAGACGAACAAGTCTACCTTAGGGACGTCAAATCCGCTGAGTTCCAAGCTGATGTTGCGGCGGTCCGCCGTTGCGACGTGGTTCTTGGCGGGTTTCCTTGTCAGGGCTTTTCGAAAGCAGGACCCAAGCGTCCTAATGATGAACGTAACGCCCTATACTTGGAAATGCTCTACGCTGTAGAAAGACTACAGCCCTCTATCTTCATTGCCGAGAACGTTGACGGTATTTCCCAAAACTTCAATGGAGCGTACGTTAAGAAGATAACTTCCGACTTTGCGAAGCTCGGTTATCAAGTTGACCACCATATTCTCGATGCAATCCAGTTTGGTCTCCCGCAATACCGCCGGCGAGTACTATTCGTTGGTGTGAAGAGTCTGCTCCATGCAGACTTTGTCTGGCCCACACCTACGCACGAGGCGTTAACCAGAAATGGGGATTTTAAGGTTCGAACTGATCTGCCACTGTTGTCGCCATTGCTAGGAGGGCGCCAAAGACTGCAGCGTCCTCAGAGAATTTGCGACGCGATTCCGGACCTTCTTTCTCTTGATTCGAGAATTCCTGATCACCTCGTCACTTATTCTTGGCCTGATAAGTACGAATCCATCTTCAAAGCGATAAGGCAAGGGCAGAAACTATGCAATGTGCGACACGCTCGGTCTTCGGTCTATACTTGGAACATTCCCGAAGTATTCGGCGCTGTTACGGACCAGGATCGCGTTCTTCTCGAGACAATAGCCAAGCATAGGAGGCATAAGAAGTACGGCAATATACCAAATGGCAACCCTCTGCCCTGTGATGAGATAGAAAGACTTTCGGGCTTGGTCGACATTGAGAGAGACTTAGGCAGACTGGTCGGCCAGGGCTACCTTAAAACTGTGAAAGGCGGCTATGATTTAAGAGGGGCACAGTTTTGCTCGGGGCTGTTCAAGCGGCCGTCGTGGGACGAACCCTCTCCTACCGTGCTTACTAACTTCCACAATCCCCGCTATTTTCTTCACCCTCTCGAGGACAGACCCTTCTCGCTTCGCGAGTGCGCAAGGCTTCAGGGATTCCCGGACTGTTTTGTTTTCACGCATTCGTCCGGCGACGTGGACTTGGTTAGCGGGTATCGCTTAATAGGTAACGCCGTTCCACCTCCAGTTTCACGAGTGCTCGCCGACGCGACTTCCAGATACTTGAACCAATTCACAATGACCGCAGGTTAACGAATGAAACTTCCTATTGTCGCACTTTCGCCTCTTCAACAACTCTCCGAGTTTGACGTCTGGCTGACTCCCTCGTTTGGCGATATCAAGGATTCTAAGCGCTTTCAGCGCGAGCTTGATATGGTGGTATCGCTCATTGAGGCGATTGGCGGCGCTAACAATGGCTTTGAAAAAGAGGCCAGTTGTAGACCCTCTGTTATCTCCGAGACCTTCATCGAGTTGATTCGCGATAAGCCGGAGGCCGAGGCTCTGAGGCTATTACAGGGTTTCGCCGCCATCCTATTCCTGGTCAGCGGTAAGTCTGACAACAATGTAAAGTGCCAACTCCCGGTGTATTTGTTCCGGAAAGGCGTGAGCACGCTCCCTCGAGCGAAAAGGGATCGCGATACGAATGCCGTCACGGGGTTCACCGATCGGGCGACGCCCCGAACTCTAAAAGCGTCGGACTACATGGTCATGGTTGCAAGCCTCTACACTCAGCCTGACCTTCAAGGAAGGCTTCTCGAGGATTTTGTGAGATTTGTTCTCAACCGTAAAGACTATGTTACTCAGATGTGGACGATCGGGCGAAGCTTCTATCTAATGAAGGCGCTAAATAGGGAACGGGAGTTACTCACTCCGTTGGTCATTTTTCAAGTACGAGGCTCTGTAAGTGCATCTGGGGGACATGGGCCGGAAGGACTCTTGCGGGCGTTACTCAAAGAATGGGGCTTGCAACCTGGTGTCGATTTTAACCTTTCCGACGTGGTCCCGGCGGACATGGCTGGGCCGGCACAACTCGTAGAGAGGATTCCGGGTCTCGATGAGTCATTAGACGCCGCTCTTTCGCCCATCATTGAGGACGGAGACGCAGCGGACGATCAAGATGACGAGAAGAAACGTGGATATGATTTTGTCCTTCCCTACGAAACGCCTGGCTGGTTGCCGCGAATCTTCATTCAGTGCCAATTCTATGCCGGCGACTCGGGGAGCGTCTCTCACAAGAACGTCGATCAAACTAAGGCCTCTAGACAGAAAGTTGAAGCAATCATCCCTGACGCCGAGTTTATTGAGTATGTTGATGGCGCCGGCTATTTTTCATCGCTTAATGGCGATCTGAAGAAGCTTTTGAAAATGGCTAATACAAAAACCTTCATCCAGGTGCGGTCGGCCCCCATCAGGCTCCGCCGAGAACTGCAAACCCTCGGTTTTCTCACGCCTTTAGAACTTGAACACGCGATTTTTCGCTCGACCGGCCGACTCGATGTTGTCACGGACATTCTACGTGAAGAAGGTTATGCGGACACGGAGATAGGGAGAGTGTTGGATGATTGCCGCTCGCGGAAACTGGTTAGAGCTACTGAGGCCACACTCGAGATCAACCCTGGAAGGCGTCAGCTATCAAGGAGGTATTTTCTTCTTGACACGATTGCCAGGGAAGGGAGCGAGGTTGAATCCATCGATCAAATGACTGGCGGTATTTTTGTTCCGGGATACGGTCGATTTCGCGGTCTCAAATTGGACGATACAGCCCGAAGAGCGCTCGAACTGGCGCCGTCCCTCCGCAAGGATTGGTCCGATGGTCCAACCATCTTGTCGGATATTCGGTGGATTTGCGAAAAAGGCTGGGCCTTATCGCGTTGACCACGTTGCTGACAGTCCTTACGGAATACACGCGCCATTTCCTCGCGTCGTCGCCTTCCGTCGAAGCGTCAGCGGCCTATCGCGAAGAGGTCCTTCTCGGCGCGGATGAACATCATTCCGCCTGAGATCGCCGGAGTCGCCATCAAAGCCTGACCTAGATGATTCGTCGCGATCAATTCGAACTTA
>JAHFUG010000175.1:0-4567 GCA_023265195.1 Blastocatellia bacterium
CAGGCTGCAGAGGTCCTCGGTTGGTCGCGGTACGCCACATTTGTTTAAGATTCGAGGAGCAAGTCTTTCAATGAGAAGCCTCCTCCGGCTTCTGCCTGCTCTCTACTTGTCTTATCTTCAGGTATATCAGCGCCGCCAGGAATAGGATGAAGAAGAGCGAGACCCCGAGCCCTTTTCTTCTGAACACAAGCTCGGATAGCGCGACTTCTCCTGCCTGACGGCTCCTATCCGCGATCGCCAGCGCGGGCTGAACCACTTTATCGACTTGCTCGACTGAAGCGCTATGCACAAGCACTCGAGCGTGAGTCAGGCCGTCCTTGGCTTCGTTAAGGTTGAACCTGGGCCGGCTCACGTCCATGCCCGCCCGTTCCGCGCGCCCGAGAACTGCAACTGCGGACGACATGCGGGCCAAAACCTCATCCATCGAGCGCCGAATGTGACCCGCGGCCTCGTATCCATTGTCTCCCTGAACATGACAACTCGTGCAAGCGGAGCCCGGCCCAACGCCTATCATGTCGTCGCCAGGCGGACGGATGTCGTGATTGCTATGACACTGCTTGCACTCCCCGACCTGCATCGAGTCAAAGACCGGTTTGTGCGGGCTGGCTTGAAACAACTCCGCCTGTCGAACGTGACACTGGCCGCAGACGTTGGCCACCGACGCGATGCCCGGCGGCGACGCGCCGTGGTTACCGTGACAATCGTTGCACGTCGGCGCCGAGAGATCCTGCTTTTCATACAGCGCTTTCGCGTGCACGCTCAGCTTGTACTTGTCGTACTGATCGTGGGGAATCTTGTAGCTCTTCATGTACTCGGCGTCGCCATGACACTTGCCGC
The DNA here is from genome assembly GCA_023265195.1 of Blastocatellia bacterium. GTDB lineage: Bacteria > Acidobacteriota > Blastocatellia > UBA7656 > UBA7656 > QHVH01. Next base: position 838 of record JAHFUG010000175.1, read on the forward strand.
AGGTCTCGGCGACGTTTAGCGCATAGACTCTCGAGAGCGGATCGGTGATTGCGCGGACGCCGTGATGGCCGTGACAGCTCGCGCAGGTTGCGACGTTGGAGTCTCCGCCTCTCAGCAGCTTGCCGTGAACGCTCGTGTAATACGATTGCTCTTGATCGACTCGGAGAGCGGGATTGAATTTCTTGACGAACTCGGCGTTGCTGTGACATTTGCCGCAGAACGCCGGGATGTCTCGAGGCTTCGGGCGGCCGATGAATCCTTTGGCCCGGTTCATCGCTCCGCCTGGATCGCCCACGGCGGGGTCGCCGCCATGACAGTCGGCGCAAGACAAACCACGGACTCTGTGTATGTCGTCCTTCATCAGCCTGGCGGGCTCGCCCAACACGCCTTCCATCTGCGAGTGACAGTCGACGCAGGAGTCTTTCTTCTGCGCGAACGTGACGCCAATCAACAAGAATACACCCGCCACTGTTAGAGAGAGCTTGCGGCGTTTGCGCGTGAATTCCGGCCCTTTAGAAGAGACATTCTTCCGCGAACCTCCGCGCGCCTCCGCGGTTGATCCAGTTTTCGCCGTCAGCCGTGTAGAGCGCGAAGGAACGAAGAGGCTTGGTAGCAGCGTCGCGGCGCTCAACATTTCGCTCGCGGATTCCAGATGCGATTCGCGCGGATTGGTTCGGTCCGAGGTCTGGTTCACGATTACGCCTCCGTTTACGCTAGAAACCCAACGAGGGTCATCGCCGCTATGTAAAGAACCACCAGGACGCCAAAGATCGTAAAGAAGCGGCTCATTCTCTTCTTCGACTGAGAGGTGTCCAGAAAGGGCGCTATCAGCCAGAACAGTCCGCCAATGCCGAAGGTCATGATTCCTACAACCTCGCCATCGAACACAAACACTTTCGCCGGTATCCGTTTCAGCGTCTCGAACATGAAGAGAAAGTACCATTCGGGCCGGATGCCCGCTGGTGCGGAAGCAAACGCGTCGGCTTTTTCTCCAAGCTCCCACGGAAAAATCGCTGCAAGCGCGGCAAGGACGCCGACGGCGAGGACCCAGCCTATCAGGTCTCGCAGCAGGAAGTTTGGAACGAACTTCATCGTCTTTAGAGCCGGATCTTTCAGGCTTGAAGGCGTGCTCATGCCGTGTTTCTGGACCAGGATCACGTGAACCGCTACAAGCATAGTCGTGATGGCCGGCAGCACCGCCACGTGAAATCCAAAGAATCGGGTGAGCGTCGCTCCGGTGACTTCATCGCCGCCGCGCAGGAACCTGAGCAGGAACTTGCCGGCGCCCGGAACCACGCCCGCGATGTCGGTGCCTACTTTGGTCGCGAAGAAAGCGAGCTTGTTCCACGGCAGCAAGTAGCCGCTGAATCCAAAGCCAAGCACTATGAACAACAGCAGTCCGCCGGTGAGCCACGTGATCTCCCGAGGCGAGCGGTAGGCCTTCATGAAGAACACGCTGAACATGTGAATCAGCAGAACGGCTATCATGAGATTAGCCGACCAGCTATGAATAGAGCGGATCAGCCAGCCGAACTGAACGTCGGTCATGATGAACTGAACGCTCTCGAACGCATTCTCGGCGCTCGGCCGGTAGTACAGAAGCAGGAGTATTCCGGTCCCAACCTGGATGGTGAACAGGAACAGCGTCATGCCGCCGAAGTAATACCAGATTGTATGCCGATGAAGGGGCACGGTTTTCTTGCGGGCCAATCCGCCAAGAGCGCCGATGCCCAGCCGTTCATCGAGCCAGAGCCGCAAGGTTTCTGTTTTCATAGCCCTCTTACGCCTTTGAAACGACTATGTCATCGCCTCGAACGTTCACGGCGTACTCTTCGAGCGGACGAGGCGGCGGGCCGCCGATGTTATGGCCGCTGAGGTTGTACTGGCCGTTATGGCAAGCGCACCAGATCAGCTTTTGATCCGATCTGTATTGAACTATGCAGTCGAGATGAGTGCAGGTTGCGGAGAAAGCTTTCAATTCGCCGGAAGCGCTGCGAATCAAGATGCCCGGTTTGTTACCGAATTTGAAGATGAGTCCGGAGTTCTGCGCAAGTTCTTTCACCTTTCCGGCTACAACCGAGGTCTGCGCCGATTCTATGATCTCCGGCGGTATCATGAAGCGGATCACCGGGTAGAACACCGCCACCAATGTCATTCCGGCGCTGGTTCCGAGAAGGTAATCGAGGAACTTTCGTCTGCTCCTCGACTCGGGCGCCGATTGTCCGGGTCTCGTGTCATTCGCAAGACTCATGTGCGTATCTCCAAGTTATGAAGTCTAGACTGAATCAAGCCTGGGTAGACGCCGAATGCTCTTTCACCGCACAGGCGCAAAAGAGCGCTGGGGCTGCGTACAGGAGGGCGGAAAGCGGCTCTGCGCCGTCTCAGCGTTCTCTGCGCCTCCGCGGTGAATGATAGCTCGAATTGTGGGAAGTACATCATTAACGCATCTCTTAAAAAGGGATCAGCATTCTTAGTTGAACCCGCCGGGATGACATGCTTCGCAGGTTTTCATCACGGGCGCCCGTCTAATGGTTCCACTCGACAGGTGGCAGTCAGCGCATTTCTGACTCAGATCCTTGAAATGGAACGAGTGATCGAATTGCTTGCCCTTGAAAGCGATTTTCCTTGTAAACAAATCCGTGTGGCATCGCAGACATGCCTCGGGCTTTTGCTGCTCGCGCTGATGGTGACAGTTCGCGCAGCCTTCGCGTCCGAATCGCACCAACTCTCCAGCCGGTTTGTCTTCGTGAGGACGATGACAAGTAGCGCATTCAAAGCCAGCCGCGATATGAGGCTTGTGAATGAACCCGAGGCCGAAAATGCGCCCCGTTTGTTGCTCGATGCCGCGATGGCAGCGGAAGCACGAGCTTTCGAACGGAGCCTCGGTCCACTTCTTCGCGAACGCCGCATGCCCGCGCTCGTCAAGCGCCTTGTTGATCAGGTTGTGACTGGCGTCAAGCAGGGCAAGGCTGTACTCGATGTTGTGAACCCCAACGCCGCGGTCGACGAGTTGTATGTCCGCGTAGGCGTCCGCGAGCGGGCCTGATTCGTGCGAGGCTGGAAAGAGATTCCGCGCCTGGCCGAATTCGGCCTTGGCTTGCTGGAGCCGCGAGTCGATCAGGCTCTTCCACCGGCCGAGTATTTTGTTGTAGCGCGCGCCGTGACAGGACATGCAACTAACTTCGCTTGCTTTAGCCACTGTGCTTCGCAGCCCTTCCTGGGGCAGGAAGTGGCAGCCCTCGCAGCGGATGCCGACCTGATTCATCTTGCTCGGCATCGGATCCAATCCCTTGCCGCCCGTTCCGGCATACAGATCCTTTGCGGCGGAGTGGCCGTCACGATGGCATGTGCTGCAGGCGTTCGAAGCCGGGGGAGCCGATGCGAATTGGCGACCCGATGTGTGCTGAATCTCGAGATGGCAGTTCGTGCAATCAATCTTGTGATCGGTCACGTGCGCTTTATGCAGAATTCTGGTCTCGCCGTAGCGTTGAAGGAGCATCGGATCGTTGTGGCAGGTGTTGCACCTCTCGCGCGGAACCTCGCCGGCTCCCTGCACCACGTTCGAGTGGCAAGAAGTGCATTGCATATTGAAACGATTTACCTCGCCATGGTCGAAGCTGAGGTTGGTCTTTGTCAGCACCTTGTCGGGAACCTGATGACAAAGCGTGCACCGCGCTTTCCCCTCATTGAGGGTCTCGCCCTTGAAATGACAGATGAAGCAGTTCTGCTC
>JAHFUG010000175.1:4667-6896 GCA_023265195.1 Blastocatellia bacterium
GTATGATTGAACTCGATCTCGTGGAATGTCTTCTTTCCTGGCAACAGCCGTCTTTCGTGACAGTGCAGGCAAGTCGCCTCATCGACGTTGGTCCACGGCTTGGTGCCATAGGTTCCGGTGAAATAACTCGTGACCATCGAGAGAGCTTCGTACTTCTTGCGCAGCTCGGACGTAACGCCAGGCGGTATGTGGCATTCGACGCAAGCGATCTTGCCGTGGGCGGAGGCCTGCCAGGACTTGAAGTAAGGCTCCATCACGTGACAGCTCCCGCAAAATTGCGGCCGGGAGGTCACTTCGATTGCCCCCAGCGAAAGGAGCATCAGCCCGCCTACCGCCAGGGCCGCAAAGAAAACAAGCTTGCGCCACTGTGCGGCAAACCATTCAACGGCGCGTCCGATGCGGGACTTGATCAGCGCCGGCGTTGTTTGAAGTCGCTTCCACATAGCCACGACGGACGGGACCTTTACTAACCGGCGCCGGCCTTGCTTTTGGCCCTCCTGGCTTCGAGTTCTCGGCGGAACTTCACGACTACGCCGATGCTGATGGCCACGTAGAACAAAACCAGCAGCAATACGATGGTGCGGCCGCGCAAGACCCCCATCTTCTTGCCAAGATCGCTCTGAATCTCGGCGGCTATCGATCGCGCTCTCCGGGTTAGATCTTCCGCATTCTCGAACGATACGTCGTGACTGATAGGCCGGGCTTCGACTAAGAAAGTCGAGGCGTCCGAGAGGCTTGCCTCGTAGTCGGTGACGTCGAGCGGGATGCGTCTCGCGTCTTCTATTGAAGCCCTGGCCTTCTCAACCTCGTCTTCGGCCTGCGTTAGAAGGGCTTGGATCGCCGCTCCTCGCCCGGCCTGCGGGCTGCCGCTTTTGTGGCACTTGGAACAACTCATCGACCACATCTCTTTGCCGGCTCGCTCGACTCCGTGATTGCCGTGGCAGGATGCGCAGCCGGAAAGCTTGCCGATCTGCAAGGCCGAAGCGTGCGGTCCCTGCCGGAGTGATTCCAGCGTCTTGGCGTGGCACTGGCCGCATACCTTGCTGACATCGCCGACGCCGGGCGGGGCGGCGCCGTGAGTGCCGTGACAACTCGCGCACTCGGGCGACTGTTGACTGTGACGCTCGAGAAGCGCGCGGCCGTGGACACTGGCGCGATACTCGCTGACGACGGTAGACGTGACGTTGTAGGCGTTCATCATCTCGGCGTTCTCGTGGCACTTTCCACAGGTCGCCGGGATGTTTTCACGAAAGACCGGGCTCTTCGGATCGCCCGGCCCAAGGATCTGGTGCACCCCGTGACAATCGCCGCAAGCCGCGACCCGCGTATCGCCCTGCATAAGCTTCTTGCCGTGCGTGGACGTGAGATAGAGCGCGTGCTGATCGGTCGGGATCCCGTAAGGCTTCATTTTGACGTTGTCGGAGTGGCAACTCGAGCAAAGCTCGACTGTCTGCTTGCGGTCGAACGCGCGCCTGAAGTCCTTGGCGTGAGCACCGGCCACGTTTAGCGCCCCCGCATCGCCCCCGTGACAAGCAACGCAATCGACGCCTTCGCGCGAGTGCCGAGTTCCCTTCAACAGCACGTAGACGTCGCTGTGACAAACTACGCAGGAACTGCCAGAGGCGGCTTCCCCATTGGGCGCACGTTGGCCGTGCGACGAAGCCGCGCCGGCGGCTAGCAAGGCAAGCGCAAAGAAGCCAAGCTTGACTCTTCGTTGTTTGTGCGCGCACCCCATCAATTGATCCTTCGATAGCCGACGAAGGCCAGCACTACAATCACCAAAACAAAAAGACCGGCGGCCGCGGCCAGAAGCGGACGTTGCTTTAACGTGCGATACGGCTTTCGCTCAATAAACGGCAGAAGAACCAGGCCCGCGGCTGCGAGAACCACGGTCGCGCCGGCGACCCAGTGGGGCAGCATCTCTCTTAGAGCGTATGCGGGCATGAGATACCAGGGTGGAGCGATCCCTCTGGGACTTGCGAACGGATCGGCTTTGATCCAGAACTGCGACGGGAAGATCATGCCGAGCGTGAGTATGACGCCGAACAGCAACAGACCGATGACCACGAGTTGAAAAAGATGATCCGGGTAGAGCGGCCGCGCCTCGGCTTTGTCTTCCGTGGGCAAAGGGCTCAAGCCGACCTTTCGTACCGTCGCGAAGTGAAGGTAGAAGAAAAAGACCATCGCCAGCGGGATGAAGATTATGTGCAGAACATAAAACCGAAGGAG
>JAHFUG010000175.1:6996-13593 GCA_023265195.1 Blastocatellia bacterium
CTACGAGAGTTTGACATATATCGTGTCCCCTCTCGTGTTGATCGGTAATGAGCGCAACGGGCGCGGCGGCGGGCCGTCCACGACGTTACCGTTCAGATCGAAGGCCCCGGCGTGGCAAGGGCACACAAGGCGGCCTTGCTCCTTGTTCCACTGGAGCACGCAGCGCAAGTGGGTGCAGGTGGCGGTCAGAGCTATGAGTTGATCTTTCGACGGACGAATCACCCAAAACGGCTGGCGAGGATCCTGGACCAGCGTCGCGCCGCCAACCTCTAACTGTGCGAGCGAGCCCGCGCGCTTGACGTTACTCTCCGCCCGTCTGCCGGTTGGTGGTTTGATATAGGAAAGAACGACGCCGAAGAAGCCGAGACCCCATAGCGCGATCACTGATTTGAAGAGGCTGCCGAAAAAAGATCTTCGGCCGGGCTCTTCAGCCGTCCGATCCTTGGTTAGTTCATCTTCTCTTGCGTCACCCACGTTCTGAACTCCTAACAGAGCGGTAACCGGGCGATCCAGCACTCTCTTTGGCCGCTTGACGGATCAGCTTAATAACCTGAGAACAGCATGGCTGGCAAGCCGAAAATGGCTGGCGTTGTTGTTTGGTTCAGCGAAGGCATACTCGATCAAAGGGGATCGCCTGGCGGGAGCCGATGCCGCCGCTTCTTCCCAAACCCGCCTAATCGGATTCGGCTCCCGCGCCGGAGATCGTAGCCGGCCGCGGGAGCCATATTCCGATCTCTCTTTCAAAGCCGGAATGACTCACTACTTCAGCGTGCGTATGTAGGCCACGAGATCCTTGCACTTGTCGGCGCCGAGAGTCTTCTCGTAAGCGGGCATCTTGCCTTTTCCTTTTGAGACGACCTCGAGCAACTGTGCGTCAGTCTGTCCCTGAACATCCGCCGAGCGCAGGTCGCGCACCTTGAGGCTCTTTCCAACCGTTGTGTCGCCGCCGCCGTCGGCGGCGTGGCACATTGCGCACTTTGCCTTATAAAGAGCGGCCGCGTCGTCAGCCGAAGCAATTACGCCGCGGGATCGCGTGGCGGTTAGGGCGAACGCGGCAACGGTCAACCCAATGACTGTCAGTTTTAGAACGGAGCGTTTCATAGTTGTAATCGACCCTTTCTTGGATTTGATTTCTGGTTTCAAGCGAGGGGCTCACTCCCGTTGGCAGGCGGAGCGAGCCCCTCATGGATTAATTGGCTCGTCTATCGTTGCTTCACCTCCTTTCTTAATACTACCTTCCATTCACAAAGGCAACAGCGCCTACTCGGTTGACGTGGACGTTTCAGCCTGCAGTTGCTTCCACAGCCTCAGATAATCCGCGGCCGTCTGTAGCTTCTTTGCGGTCTTGTTAGGCCACATCCACCTGTGCTGATCTTTGAGATAAGGAATGAAGGCGCGAGTAGCCTCCGCGCTGAATCCCGGATGGCAGTGAGTGACGCTGCCTTCAACGCCACAAGAGAACGGGACGTTCTTGGCCACCTTGAAGTCGTGATTTCGCTTGTCGACGTCGGTCCCCAGAATCTTCCCGTAGACCGACATGTGGCAATCGATGCAACGGACTTCCGCTACGTACATGAGGTCGAAGGCGGGGTTCCCTTCGTTGTGCCGCGTGACATGGCAGTTCAGGCACAGGACGTCCTCCTCGCCTTCCTTAACCACGTCATAAGCGGCGGCAGTGCTTCGATCCATTCCCAACTTGTAAACACCGAGCCGGCGGCCAAGCACCACCGCGGCGTTGTGGTTGGGATGGCAGGTCGCGCAGGTCACGCCTTCCATCTTGCCGTCCGCGATTGGTTTGGCTCCGCCGATTTTGAATTCCGCTTCAGGCGCCGCTTGCAGCGGTGAATGGCACTTGGCGCAGTACGTGTTCTGAGTCGAAACATAGTTCGATTGCGAGTGCTTTGCCGCAAGCCAGCCGTTCCCGGTGAAGTCGAAGGCTTTGGTCGTATCGTTAAACGTCACTCCTACCGCCTCCGGCATGTGATCGCCCTTCGCCGCCATGCTGAAATGACAAGCCGTGCAGCCGTACGACTCGGAATAGTCGTAGTTCGGCCTGATCGGCGCGGGCTTGGGGTTCGACTGCGCGTTAGTTCCTTGTGTGAGAGCCAGGAGACCGGCGAAAAAGAGAGCGATAAAACATATTTGAAGTACTCTCCTGTTCATCATGCCACCTCCGTGTTTTGAGCCGGCCCCACGGGATGTGGCCAGTGGATCACTTCGACCTCGCTGGTCTGGTTTTCAATCCCCCCGTGGGGGACGATAGCGTTCCTTGTAAGCTGCGTTGCTCACTCTGCTCTCCGCGGCTGAGACCGTGATGCGCGCCCCAGCCGGTTGTTGGTTAATCCCTGCTCTCTGTCGATCTAACCTCCCGGACTCACACTCAAAAGAACTCATTCAATAGAGTAAACAGGTCATCACTCGGCCCGCCCAAAGTAGAGCTTGAGCGAGGTGTAAGGCAAGTGCGCGTGATAACGCTGAAGGTTCGGCGGCGTCTCCTGATACAAGAAGCCTTGATACCCGGCTATCCAGTCCACGTTCTTGTGAAGCTTGACTACGAACTTCGCCTCCGGCGATTGGTACTGGTAAGGCCAGGAGCCTATTAACAGGCTGGTCGTCGATGTTCGATCGCCCTGTCCCGGATCCTTGTGAATCCGGTAACCGGCGAACATCCTCAGACGAGGATGAAGTTGGACGTACGCATTCAGGAAAGCGAAATTGTCCCTGAGAAAATACCGGCTCTGGCCGTTGATTTTCGTGCTGTTGGCCAGGAAGAAGATAACCTCGGCGTCGCTCGTCACGCGCGAGTGAGTATAGCCTCCGCTCAGCGAAAGCTTTTCGTTTGGACTCCAATCGACGGTCGACGTGAAAATCCTCGACTTGATGTTGACGCCGAAGTTCCTGTTGTCCTCGGTTATCGACGGATTGCTGTTGTCCTTTGTAACCAGCGACGCGTTGAACGACAGCGATCGGCTCGGCCTCAGGATACTACGCACCCGAACGTTGGTGAAGTTGTAGTTGTCCACCCGAGTAAACACGTTGTCAGCCGCTCCGCGCTCGAGGTCGAAATACAGCGACCAAATTCTCACGGGTTTAGCCTTGAACCCGAAGATGAACGTGTTGGTGCTGTTGTCGATCATCGACAATTCGGGTTTTGCCGGCTGGCCCACGGTGATGTTGCTGCTTCCAAGCACGATGCGCCGGTTCGTGTACCGGTAGCCGGCGTGAACTGACAGCCGCGAGTTGAAGTCGAAGTCGCCTTCGATCGTGTTCAGATATCGGCGGTAGTCAATCGTCCGGAAGAAGACTTGATTGGTCAACACGGGTGGAAGCGCGGTGACGACGCCCGCCGTAGTTTTCGTTCGCAACAGCGTTTCGTTCAGCAAGTCGCCGCCGTTGATTCGAAAGTTGTTCACCCTGAACGTCTCTGAAATCCTGAACCGGTCGGTCGCGAAGAAAGTAGCCGCGACGTCTCCCATGCCGTTAGGCCGTTTCGCGTTGCCGACGGTGTTTATCGGGTCCCCGGTGACCTTGTTGCCGGACGAGTCCGTTCCGCTTCCGTTTTGGAAAAAGGTGTACTTCGTGCTGCCGCTCGTATAGACGTACCGGCCCGTGAAGTCGAGCTTCTTCTTGATCAGGGTGTGAAGACTCAATCTCGTGAACGGAGTGTCGCCGCGAGTCGGGGCGCTGCGATAAAACGAACTGATCGTCGCGGTGTTCGTCAGGTTGTTACCTGCGTTCGGTGCCGCTATCAGGTATTGCGTGTCTTCCTTGAAGAAACGCCAGCCCTGCATGAACGACAGGTCGAACACCCAGACCTTAGCGTCCACTCCGACGCGGTACTCGTCGGAGGCCATCCGAACCGGGTAGGCGGCCGGGTACTCGTCTCCATTAAAACGGGCCGTCGATAGGGAGGGCCCGCTATTCCTGTCCAACGAGTAGCCAAGGTTGAACCTGAACTTTTCGTTTTGCGGCAGGATCGTCAAGTTGAAATCGCCTTGCCGGTATTCCGTGTTCGAGACGTGCTGGTTCAACGCGAGGTTAGTAAGGCTGTTGAAGTAGTCGAAGCGGCGATAATTCGCGTCGAAGCGATAGGCCCCGGTCTTTTCCGCGTTGACCCGCAAGTACTTGCTCGGATCCTCGCCCCAGCCGAACGAACTCACCATCAATGTATCGAACACCGGTCCCGTGTTGTCTTTCGACTTCACGTACAAGCTGGAATCAAAGATCCGTAAGCCGGGGCCGTAGTTCAAGTCGCTCCGATACTTATTGGCGTTCCCTTCGATGAAGACGCCACGCGCGCCGAACTCGATGCTGGAAGTCACCGTGTAAGGCCCCTCGACGTCGCTCTGTGCGCCGGCGGCGGGCTGATGCGCCTTATCCTTGTCGCCCGCGGTCTGCTGCGCGCGGGCGCCGTTGGCTAGCAACATGAATCCCAGCAAAAACAGCAGCACAGGTCCAATCTTGCTTTTCATACGATCCCTCCTCAATTCCTCGCACATACGTCTCACCGGAAGAAAACGTTATTGGCGTTAGAGCCGTGAATCTTTGAGTGGCACGTGGTGCAGTTCTGGTATCGCACGGACGACTGATTATGAAACGTCGGAGTGCCAGGCGCTTCAATGTCGCCGGTCTTCAGCGCGACGTTGCTGTGGCATTCCAGGCAGAGCTGATTCACGTTGTTGCGCTTCAGCATCTTTGGATTACTGGAACCGTGCGGCGTATGGCAGATGGCGCAACCCTCGACCTTTGAAGGCGCGTGCTCGAAAACGAAAGGCCCCTGCTTATCCGCGTGGCATTTGATGCACGCCGCGTCCGCCCCTGCGTTGAGCCTCGCCTGTTTCAGTTCGAATCCGCCGTGCGGGTTGTGGCAGTCGCTGCACTTCATCGCGCCTTCCAGAACTCTGTGATGGAACGGCTGGCTGAACTGCGCCTTGGTCTCGTTATGGCAGGTCATGCACAACTGCGGCTCATTCTTGACCAACATCTTGGGCGGCGCCACGTCGTTGGAGTGCGCCGTGAAAAGGCCTACCGGCGTCAGCGAAGAAGGCGCATCGGTCTTTCCCTTCGGTGCGCCGGCAAGCTTGGCGGCGAGCTTCGAGGAGAAGTGCGGCGAATGACAATCGATGCAGGCTACGTCGTTGCGCCAGTGCTCGCCTCGCTTGTAGTTGTTGTGCTCCTCTCTGCCGGCGTGGCATTTGAGGCAGCCTTCGGAGATCTGTTTCGGAGATTCGCCTTCGAACGTGCGAATCTTGCTCTTATCTCCGCCGCCCTCGACGTGCGCCTTGCCGGGGCCGTGACACGCTTCGCAGCCTTGTTGCTCAGCCTTCCACTTTGGCCGAGGCTTGGCGTGTGCTGTGAGGGCGAAGGTTTTGAATTGCTGTTCGTGACAAGCCTTGCAGGTCTCGCTTCCAACGTAGTCGTCGGGCGAGTATGTTTCGGCCGCGGCCGTTGTTGACGCCGGCGCCGAGTCCGCGCGCGCCGGCTTTGGCGCGGCGCCGAAAGCAGTCCAGAAGATACCAATAGCGAAGCCGCCGATCAGTGCGGTTTTCGTTAGCTTCAAGACATTCATTTTGGTTCCTCCCAATTCTCTCGAGCAGCCCGCGTTAACCAAGTACTAACGAGCCTCGGATAGTGCGGCCCTTTGATAATACGGGTTAAGTCGATCATGCTCGCCACACCCATCTGCAATTGGTGTTCACAAGCGCGAGCCGGACCCGGCTTCGGGCCGCAAAAACGCGAACGTTCTTATGTTCTTGAAGAAGATCGAAATTCCCGGGACAGCAAGACAACCTCTGTTCGTTACTAAGTTTCACGCTTGGTCTGGTACGGATGCGTGGAATCCCTCAGTTAGAGGGGAGAAATTCACCCACTGAATGGGATCGCGCAATTCTTCAGGAAGCAGGCACTTATGTTTAAGGGAATAGACCGACCAGTATAAAAGGAATCATCGGCCTTGCAGTGCGCCGGTAATGGATCAATACGAAGCCGCTCGGTGTTTCCAATGCTCGACGCCTGATATTCGCTGAGTTAGGCGCCCTCTTTCGGGGCAAGCGGCTGTTGAACTATTAAGTAGTCCTCAACCAACCGCCCCCCGATCAGATGCTCTTGAATGATCCGCTCGATCACCTCGGGAGTGCACGAGTGATACCAGGCGCCATCGGGATAAATCACCGCCGTCGGACCGCGCACGCAGATTTGAAGGCAATTGGCTTTTGTTCGATAGACCCCGGCTTCGCCGGTCAGGTTCAATTCTTTTAGACGCCGCTTGAGGTACTCCCACGATTCCAGGCTTCGCTCCTTGTCGGAACAGTTGGGTTTTGTCTGATCGCAGCAAAGAAAAATGTGGCGGCGAATCTTTCTGACGGCGAGTGCTTCGACTACTCTGTCCAGTTCTCGGTCCATATTCTTCCAATCCATAATAGCCTATTTTGTTAAAGCCAGTCTTCGTCCGAGGGTGCTTAACGGTTATGGGGAGGCGGAGCGGAAAGATGCTTGCGCAAGTAAAAGCAAGGCGGGCATGACGAGGCATGGATATCGGGACGGATCTTTGGGCTCCTCTCATTCTCACTCGGCGTTAGCAGGGTCTTGCAGTTCGGC
>JAHFUG010000020.1:0-23687 GCA_023265195.1 Blastocatellia bacterium
TACCTACCCTCGCCTCTTCTACTCCTACTATTCGACTCCTCGAGATGTGACCTGCTGGATAACGGTCATCTTCTGTTCGTGCTGACGCTATGTGTGGCCAACAGACCTTCTTTTCAATGTTCATGTTGGATCACTTTTACATGTTCATTGACACTTGTACGACGCTGAGAATGCGCTGTTGTTTGTGGCGGGGGAATTTGCTGACCTCCTCAAAGACTCTACGCGCCTTACTGACCGGGCCGCCACTTCGCTTGGTCCCATTCTTGTTACCCAACAACTGGCCGAGGCGCGGAGCGTCAGCTTGAAGCGGCACGGCGCGGGCTTGATCGAGATGTGTCCTTTTCACTCCGACCACGAGCCGAGCTTGGTCATCACGCCCTCGAAGAATCTGTGGCGTTGTCTGGGCGCATGTCGGGCGGGAGGGTCTGTCATCGATTGGGTGATGCGAGTAGAAGGGGTCGCTTCCGGCACGCGGTCGAGTTGCTGAGGGAGGTCAGTGCTCAGCAATCAGCCGTCAGGACAGGAGCCGGCCTTGTGAAAAACTCGACGGTGAGAAAGCTTGATTCTCCGCTTGATCTGGATGCCTCAGACCAGGAGTTGCTCAAGCAAGTCATCGACTACTATAACGAGACGCTCAAGCAGAGTCCGGACGCTCTGGAGTATCGGGAGAGCCGCGGGTTGAAGTCATCGGAGAACTCATCGGAGATGATCGAGCGGTTTACTGTAAGATGGCCTATGCGAATCGATCGTTAGGGTATCGCTTGCTTGCGAGCGATCTGGAACTGGAGGGCCAGGCTTTTTAGCGCAAAGCACTCTAGGAATTCATGGCGTGTCAGTTCGGTCGCGGCCAGGGAAGTATGACCCCCCTTCGGCGCCGAGAACGGCGGTTGAAGCTCACTTCCCGGTCCACAAAACCGGTGCGGATCCTTATCACTATACGGTTGGACTGCCTAATCCTGTGACCGCTGACATTGCTGAACTGTTCAATAATGTCTTCGGCAGAAAGAAGTAGACGGCAATGACATACTCGAGTATAGAACCAACGGTTTGTTGTCGAAATTTAGAAGGACAGCCAAATGGCAAGTCACCCTTCCAGAAGATGATAATCGAGGGCTTCTATGATGGACCTACGTCAGGTCTCGTTCAATGCGAGGTCTGTTCAGCTTCATATAGATTCCTCATGGTTGACTGGGATGATCGCCAAGACGTACGAGTCCTTAGTCTGGCCCCATTGCCGGTCCAATCGTTCGACCGTGTGGTGAGCATAATAAGCGAAGTTGAACCTGTACCTTGGCCAATGTTGTATCCATGGCGAATTCCTTCTGACGACCTTCGCGAGTTTGTCGAAGTTCGGATCAAAGAAATTGTAGATAAGGCAGGTCCTCCGACGATAGTGGCTGCTTGTTCAAGATATGGGGACACGATCCTCGCAGCGAAGGGATTAGACGAGAACGACCTTAAGGATGTCCAGGATTGGTTCTATCCTGAGGGTCCTAAGGGCGAACGCGACTGGTTCTCTTTCCTGGGGTTGAATAGGTGAAACGTAGGGCTGGACGGCACAACCGACGCCCGCGGCAACAGCACGAGCTTCGCTTACGACGCGGCTAGCCGTCGCACGAAGGTAACCGATGCGTTGAATCATACGACTCAGTTCACCTACGACGCGAACGGCAACCACCAGACGATGATCGACGCGAACAATCACACGATGAGCTATGAGTACGATTCGGTGAATCGGCGGACTCGAATGGTGTACGCGGATTCAACGGCGGACGTTACCGCCTACGACTTGCTTGGCCGGATCTCATCGAAGACGGATCAGGCAGGCAAGGTCAGTCAATACGGCTACGACGCTTTGGGAAGGCTGACCAGGGTGACTGACGCAGTGAATCAGATCACGCGGTACGGCTACGATGAGATGGGGAATCAGACCTCGCAGACCGATGCGTTAGGGCGAGTCACCCGCTTTGAATATGACAAGCTAGGTCGAAGAACTAAGAGGACATTGCCGCTCGGCCAAGCCGAGACATACACCTACAACGCGACGCGGAGCATGTCGACCCGCCGAGACTTCAACGGCGAGACGACGACTTATTCTTATGACGCAATGAATCGGCTGTTGTCGAAGACACCCGACGCGAGCTTTGCGTCGCTTGGGACTAATAGCGCCAATAATCCAAAAGCCGTAGCGCTGTCCCGAGCAATAGATTGGATGACAGGCCTCTCCTTCAATGCAAACATACCCACTGCGAGACCATTCGTGCGGTATAAGCCGACAACGCTGCTTGCCGCCGGTTACGTTGTGCGACCGGACGCCGGAATGCCGATCACTGACGTTCATACTGGAAGACCCGTACCCGGCTTCGAAGGGAGAACCTTTGGTGGCGGGCATGTCAGTGTGTATCTACCGCGCATGACTAGCTCGACGCTCGCTCCAGTATTGTTATGCTTTCCGTAGAGTATTTTGTTTCGAAGTGTCGAGCGATGTCTTCCGCCAGGCCGGCGTTGTCATGGATGCGCTGGTCAAGTGGATCGCCCTTCTCGATTATTATCGTTGAAACATCCCCGGGTACGGTTCGATCGATTTGATGCCAGCGGATGGTCCCCTCGTGAATCATTCTCGAATAGACCAGTCCGCCGCTCGAAATGACCGGTCCGAGAGAGCCTGAGTGCAGAAACAGATTAGACACTGGGGGATGATTGAGAAGATAGCTTGCAGCGGCCTTATGCTCTCGCGCCGCCTTAGAGTTCACACCGTTTCTATAGCCCTCCTGGCACACCGCAATCTGAAGCGGCCCGTCCGCCACGATAAGCCAGTACTGCAGCCCAACGAGAAACAGCATCGCGATCGTTGCTACGGCCGGCCCGAATCTTCTCAGAGTTGGTATGATCGCGGGGGCGAAGACGGCTGAGGCCAGCAAATGAGGAAGGCCGTATCTTACATTCAGCAATCCGAATGCGCTGAGAGGAAAAACCTGGATCTCGCCCTTATATACGCTGAAGACATGGAACAGAAATGGAACCGCGAGTAAGAGAACGAACGCGTTCTCGCGAAGACGAAGCCGCCGAACAGCCAGGAGTCTAACGGCTCCGATCAATCCGAAAAACAGAACTAACGGACCTGCGCATACCGCCACCGTCACGAGCATCAACCCGAGCGACGGCAATGCGTGTTCAACGAAAATCCTCGACCAGCCGAGGTTTGCCTCATTCTGAAGATATATGCCACGCGCGGAATGAGCGCCGCCGATGAACGCGCCGGCGTCGCCGTAGATGGCCCAGTTGTGCCATAACCAATAAGCCGGCCCTATTGCGGCGAGGGACAAGAAAGTCGCTGCCTGTTTTAATCGCGCGAGCATTCCATCTTTGGCGATAAATGCAACCAACAGGGCTGCTGCTACAGCCACCGGCCACGCTTCATAACGCGACAAGGTTGAGACAGCCATTGCCGCCGCCGCCGCCACAAGCCGCGCCGTAGTCTGGCGGCTTCCCCATCTCTGAAGGAGCAACACCGCCGCGGAAAGCGACGCCATGAAACTAAGCTCGGTCATGGGCGTCGACTGCATGTACAGGACTGCCGGGTTTAGCGCGAACGTCAGCGCGGCGGCGAAGGGCGCGGCCCGGCTGACGCCGTTGATCTCGTTCCTGTAGAGACGCCTCGCAATCTTGAAGACGGCCACTGCCGCGATGACGAATGAGACCATCGAGACAAGGCTTCCGGCGGCGCCGTTGCGCCACAAACGGTCGTTGACCACTAACGGGACGGATAAGGCCGTCTGAAGCGGCAGCCACGGAGTGCCGACTTGAATGTATCGCCGCCAAAACGAGGAGTCGGGATTATCGACGATCTTGCGCGCGATGTTGAGATGAGCGATCCCGTCGCCGTAGACGTTCGTGACGCCCCGGCTGTAAAAGAAGGAAAAAGCGGTAATGGATACGGCTACAGCTATCGACGCAACCAAAGGCGCGTCGAAACGCAAGGCGAGCCGGATTGGCTTCCAGGTACTTGAGGTGCGAGGCTCATCAGCGCCGCCCGTCCGATGTGTACTCGAGATAGCCATTGATGCGGGACGGGCGAACCAGCCAGCCGAGTTAAGAGGCGCCCTCGTTCTTTTCGAGCACCTTGTGTATCGAGCGCACTTCTTCGACCAGCTTAACGAACATATCAGGCAGAAGCGCCTGAGGCCCATCCGAAAGCGCGCGTTCAGGGTGAGTATGCACTTCGATCATTATGCCGTCAGCGCCAACTGCTATCGCCGCGCGAGCAAGCGGCGTGACCTTATCCCGCCTGCCGGTGCCATGCGAAGGATCCACTATTATTGGAAGGTGCGACAGTCCTTGCACTGCCGGGACGATGGAGAGATCCAAGGTGTTCCTTGTGTGGTCGGCGAACGTCCGCACACCCCTTTCGCACAAGATAACGTCGTAGTTTCCCTCAGACATTATGTATTCGGCGGCCAGCAGCAGTTCGTCGAGCGTCGCCGACATGCCACGCTTCAGCAAGACCGGCTTCTTGGCTTGACCCACCCGCCGCAGCAGCGTGAAATTCTGCATATTGCGGGCGCCGATCTGGAGCACGTCCGCGTACTCTTCCACGAGATCCACGTTCTCTTGATCCAGAACCTCGGTGACGATTCGCATGCCGAATTTGTTTCGAACCTCGGCGAGAATCTTTAGGCCCTCTTCACCCAGACCCTGAAACGAATAGGGCGAGGTTCTCGGCTTGAACGCGCCGCCGCGGAAGAAGTTCACCCCGCACGCCGCGACCGTCTCGGCGATCTCCATCGTTTGCTCGAACGACTCGACCGCGCACGGTCCTGCTATTATTGCGGGAATCGGTCCGCCGATCGTGAACTCGCCTACCTTGACAACGGAATCCTCGTGCTTGAGGTCCCGGCCGACGAGCTTGTACGGTTTCGACACCCTGATCGCTTCTCCGACGCCGGGCATGAACTCGAAGTGGCTTGGGTCTATCGGTCCGGAGTTACCGGTCACGCCAATGGCGGTTCTGGTGGCGCCAGGCATTGGGTGCGGCTTGAAGCCAAGTTCCCGCACCAGCTTCAGTACGTCTTCAACCTGATCGGCAGTGGCCTCTGGACTCATGACTATGAGCATGTTTTTCTCCTCTTCGTTCTACAATGTTCCTCGAGTTGAACTGGATTCGTTCATAACGCCAAGCTCAGCCGATTACATACGCTCCGGAACTTCGATACCGATTACATCGAGAGCGGCCATTAGCTTCTTCCGCACCAGCAGGGTGATCGCTATCAACAGCGCGCGACTGATCGGATCGGGTTCACTGAGGACATGGCGCTTCTCATAAAATAGGCTGTAATTCTTTGCAAGCTGAAAGGCCCATTTAGCCACGTGCGCCGGTTCAAGCGAAGCAACCGCGCCACGAACGATCTCGGAAAACCGGGATGCGTAATATATCAGCGGCCACAAATCGTCATCACCGCTCGAAAGCAACTCGTTGATCCGGGCCGTTGAAGCGCCGGCCAGTTCGCGTGCGCTGGCGTCTATGCCCGCCGCGGCTAGCCTGCGTAGCAGCGAGTTAATGCGAACCGGCGAATACTGCACATAAGGCCCGGTCTCCCCTTCGAAGTTCAGCGCTTCCTTGAAGTCGAAGGAGATTACCGAAGTGCGTGTGTACTTGAGCAAAAAATACCGCAACGCTCCGGCGGCGATCTTGTGCGCGGCTTCTTTTTTCTCGTCTTCGTTCAGGCCGGGGTGGCGATTGGAGACCTCCAAGTATGCGTTCGCTTCCAGTTGATCGATCAAATCGTCGGCCTTCACGCCCAATCCTTTCCTGCCGGACATACTGACGACGCCGCGCTTTCTGTCGTCCTCCGAAAGGGGTTGACCCAACTGTTCCGCCGCGGCGGGCGAAAGCGCGACCTTTTCGTACGCCAGATGAGCGCTCCGCCCAACCCGGTTGTCCGGACAAGCCGCCATCACGCCGAGCTTCACGTATTGCTGAGGATACGACTGTCCTATGTCGATCACGTTGAAGTAAGCCGCGCCCTTGCCGAACCGAGGGTGAGAGGGGTCGTTCTCTTCGGGCCTGGCCGTAGTGATCCAGGCGACGCCGCCATCGGGATAAACTCTAAAGGGCTTGTAGAAGAAATCGAGATCCAGCCGGCCGAGTTTCCACAGGTGAAACGCTATGTCTTTTCCCGTATAGGTCACGGTTCCGTTCGACCGGACGATAACCTTGTCGGCTTCGTGCTCGCCCTCATTATCATCCGGCGATTCTTCCGCCGATCTCATTACCCAGCATCCCGCCAGCTTGCCTTGTGTCTCGAACTCGATCGCGCCGCGCTCCTTTAATAACTCGAATGCCTTTTGCCAGATGTGCATGTGAAGGACGTCGGACTCGCGAGGCAGTAGATCGTACTTGACGCCGAACCTGAGCAGCGTGTCCAGGTGACAATTCAAAACCCTTGTCGAGATATAATCAGCCAGCTCATAGGTCTCGCCCGAACCGGACTCCAACTCGTGCAGAGTCCGAGCCCGAAGTTCAAGACGCGATTTGTCCTCTTCGTAGAAGGCTCCCACTCGCGAATAGAGATCCCAGCAATAATAGTCGAACTTGCCTTCGATAGCCTTGACCTGATCCGCCGTTTTCCCCTCGATATACTTGAATCCAACGACGACGTCCGCGACTTGAACGCCCGTGTTATCGATGTAGTTCTGAACTTCCACGTCTTCTCCCGCCGCGCGAAGCAGCCGCGCCGTGGCGTCGCCAAGCACCGCGTTCCGGATATGCCCGATGTGAGCGGCCTTGTTCGGATTGACCGCGGTGTGTTCGACGATGATCTTGCCGCCGAGCGCCGGCTCGATCTTGTCTTCGTCCGAAATCGCGGCTAGAAAGTAGGCGGCGCGGTCGAAGAAGACGTTGACGTAACCAGCCCCCGCGGTTTCGACCTTCGACACGCCGTCAATATCCTTCAACTCGGCGGCCAGTCTGGCTGCTATCTCTCTGGGATTCTGTTTCAGGCCGGTCCCGGCTTTGAGTTTCTTTGCAAGCTCAAACGCGGCGGGGAACGCCAGGTCTCCCATCTCGGTTCGCGGAGGAACTTCAACGGTGATCTCCGCGAGGTTCATGTCGAAGAGCCTCTCGACGGCGTCGCGCAGCTTCCGCTTGACTGTTTCCTGAATTGACATCGACGGTTATGAGCCCACTGCTCTATGCATAGCGCCGGCGGTGATTTGGAATCAGGAATATTACCAGCCATTCAGTGACTTTCACAGCGCGGCTCGGGAAGCTCGGCTCGAGCCGAGAGCCGGCTGCTCGGGAGGCGCATTCGCCGATCTTCGCTTTGCCGATCAGCGAGAATCAGCGTACCGAAGGCAGCGAAGATCGGCGGCTATTCCGAAGCCCATCGGAGTTCGCAACTCTTCGCTGAACCCCACAGTGGCGGCCGAAACCAGAATCACACCGGGATCAGTTCAAGCTTCCCGGTTCATCGCGTTCTTCATCGCTTTGTTCGAACAGTTCGGTCAAGAAGCCTTGAGGCAAGTCATCGTCCCGGTCGTATGGCGGGTCTTCGTGAGCGGGCATCTCGTAATCCGGAAAATCGGCCAGCCATTCTCGCCGGCGCTCCTCCTTCGCATAGTACTTCATGTAGAGGCAGGTTTCTTCAACGCCGTACGAGCCAAGCAGATCGATGCGCCAGGCTGAGTGCTCGCCAAACGAGAAGTCCATGGTCTCTTCACGAAGTACTTTCGTCCATAGCGCCGTGTAAAGCTCTCGATCGCCGAGGTGATTTGTTTGCTCGAAAAACACGCGCGTGCTCGCGAGCTTGTAAATCACCTCCCACAATTTGGCCCTCAACTCAGGGTCATCCATCGTCTCCGGCGCGGGAAGCGCAACGCCCGCTTCTTCAAGCTGCTTGAAATGAGTGGTCCGGGGCGCTTGCTCGTAAGCGACTACGTTGCGCCAGAACTCTTCCGATATTTCGTCCGGGCAATCCTCCGACTCCCAACTGGTCATCTCGCCGCCGGTCAGCTCATCGGCCTGCCGCTTCAGGTCATCAATTCGCTTGCGGCGCTCGCCGTCATTATCGCGCTCTGATCGATTCGCCATTCCCATGTCCTTTGGATAAATTCGCGCTCGCATTCTATCCCTCATAATTCGTGGCCGCAATGGAACGGTCGAGATCGTCGAGACCGAGACCTCACGAGCGGAATCGCAACAGGACTGCGCGGCCCTCCGTGAAGCAATGCTGGGAATCCTGTTTTTCTCGTTAGGTTTCTTTGCGGCCTTTGCGTTGTTACTCGCGTCTTTGCGAGAAACTCTTTTTCTCGGTTTCGAACGTGGCTCTATAACAGCGGGGGGCTTAACCGAATTGGGGGATTAGCGCAAGCCCACCAAATGCTCGAGACAGAACTTATTTACGGTCTTCAGGCCGCCATACGAAGTCGAAGTCAAACAATCAATGCCAGAATCGATAGTAACTTCTGACCCGAAAGGTTATGTCCGGCGGCGGCGCCCTAAATCGACGAAGTGATCCGTCTGTCTCAATAACGGCCAGAGAGCAGTAGAAGACCCGCTCGGGCTGGCGTATCAAAAACTTATTAATACGACGCGCTCAACAATCTGACGGACGTATTTCAGGGAAGCCAGCATAGAGTCTTCGTCTACGATTCGTTGTCGCGGTTGAGATCGGCCAGCAATCCCGAGCAGACGGGCTCGACGACTTACAGTTACGACGCGAATTCAAACCTCTTCACCAAGACCGATCCGCGAGGAATCACGACGACGTTCACCTACGATGCGTTGAATCGAGTGAAGACTCGAACTTATCAGAACGATCTCTCAGGAACGCCGCCGGTCACCTACAACTATGACGACATCAACGTTCCGAAGTCGAAGGGCCGGTTGACCAGCGAAGTCACGCCGGTATCAAGCTACAGCTACAGCAACTACGACGCGATGGGACGAGTGCTGGGAGGAACGCAGACGACGACCGTGAATCAGACGGCTAACTCGTATTCGATGAGCTACACCTACGATCTTGCCGGGAACATGAGAACCGAGACGTATCCATCGGGGCGGGTCGTGACGACGACCTACGACGGGGAAGGGCGGATCAACGGGATCACGGGGCAGAAGACTGGGGAAGCGAACAAGACGTACGCTTCGGCGTTCAGCTACGCGTCACACGGCGCGGTCAAATCAATGAGGCTGAGCGACCCGGCTACGAGCAACCTATGGGAGCACACATTATTCAACGCGAGATTTCAACCGGCGGAGATAGGACTTGGAACGACGGCGGCCGATTCAAGCAAGCTGAAGCTGGAATACACCTACGGGATAACGAACAACAACGGAAACGTTCTGACGCAGAAGATCACGATCGGCGCGAACGTCATAAACCAAAGCTACACCTACGATGGAGTGAATCGGCTTTGGACGGCGACCGAGACCGGGGCGTGGTCACAGAGCGCCTAACTAAACTAGCCAAGGGCTCCGCCCTTGATATCCCGAGTGGGGAGTTCGGAGTGCGGAATGCCGGATCACGCGGTGGTCCTCGGGGGAAACGCGAACAGAATTCTCGTAACGATCGGCATAAACGGCTAAACGTCATCGTTGACACGCCCGGCGGGCGCCAGTATGGTTATTCGCTGGAATTCACAATTACGCTTTTCAACATTCGACAACAACGAGGACTCGATTATGAAGAGACTCTGCTTCGCTATTCTTCTCCTTCTCCTTTGCGCGTCGTTTGGGCTGAGTCAGCAGGTACAGGTGCAAGAAGTAACCCTGGACAACGGCATGCGATTGTTGATGGTCCCTCGCAAGGGTGATCCGAACATTGCGGCCGGCTGGATCGCCCGAGTGGGTTCCGTCAATGAGAGGCCGGGGATCACCGGTTTATCACACCTCTTCGAACACATGATGTTCAAGGGCACCCACACCATCGGCACAAAGAACGACCAGGAAGATACGAGAATTCAAAACGAGATGGATCGAGTGCGCGGCGAGATCGAGGTGGAGTTGAACGCGCTGATCCAGAAGCAAAGACTGGGAGAGATCTCCGACGCAAAGGATCCGAAGTTTCGCTCACAAAAGCATCAGGATCTTCTCAAGCAGATGGAAGAACTCGAAAAGAAGCAGAAGGACCTCATGGTCAAGGACGAGTTCGACAAGATATACACGAAAGCCGGCGGCTCGGGGATGAACGCCACCACCACACCTGACTTCACGCTTTACTTCATCAACGTTCCGGCCAATAAGCTCGAGTTATGGTTCTGGATGGAGTCGGATCGGTTGCTCAACCCGGTCTTCCGTGAGTTCTATTCGGAGCGCGACGTCGTTCATGAAGAACGGCGCTTGCGGACGGACAGCACGCCTACCGGGAAATTCGACGAAGAACTCGACGCGATGTTCTGGGAGTCGTCGCCGTATGCGTGGCCGGTTGTCGGCTGGCCAAGCGACCTTGAAGGCGTCACCCGCCGGGAAGCGCTCGACTACTTTGCTCTTCACTACGCGCCCAACAACTTGATCATGTGCCTGGTCGGAGATTTCGAGCCGGCGAACGCCGTTGCCCTTGCGAAGAAATATCTCGAGCGGATTCCGCGAGGCAAGCAAAATCCCGAACCGGTGCGCACCCAGGAGGTGAAGCAACTCGCCGAGAAACGCATGGTGGCCTACGCCGAGACGTCTCCGCAGGTCGTCATTCGCTATCACGCGGTTGCTGGCGGCCACGCTGACGGGTTCGCGCTCGGCCTGATGGCCGATCTTTTGAATGGAAGGACGGGCAGGTTGTCAAAGTCGCTCGTGCTCAAGCAGGGCCTGGCGAACAGCGCTGTTGCGTTCCAACAAGGCCGCAAGTATGAAGGCGTCTTCGAATTCCGCGGTACGGCGAAGCCCGGGCATACGCCCGAGGAGGTAGAGCAGGCTCTCTACAAGGAAATCGAGAGGCTGCAAAAAGAGCCGGTTCCAGATGAAGAACTTCAAAAGGTGAAGAACCTGAATGCGGCAGGCGCGTTTCGCAGGCTGCAATCGAGTTTCAATTTGATGTTCCAGCTTCTCGTCGCGGATTCAGGACGCGGGTGGTCGACGATCAATGCCGATCCGCCTCGCTTTCAAGCGGTCACGGCGAAAGACATCATGCGAGTGGCCAATACTTACTTTGCGCCTGAAAACCGAACGGTGGGCGTTTATTACACGAAGAGGGCCGATTCCGGCGGCGACGACCCGCAGCTTGCCGGGCTGACAGATCAAGAGAAGCAACAAGTCAAACAACTCAAGGGCTTTCTCGCGCAGGCGAAACCGGAACAAATCAAGCAGATGCTTGGCCGGGTCGACGAGCAAGCCGCATCGGCTCCGCCCGACAAACAGAAATTCGTGGGCCTTATCAAGAAACTGCTCGAAGAGAGACTCAAGCAACTTGAAGGGGGAAAGCAATGAACAGGAGATTCGCCGGAGTCATATCAACTCTCGCCGTGTTGCTGCCGGTCGCGTTGTCATCCCCGCTTTCGAACGGACAGGCTAAGAAACCACCGGCCCAACCTCAAAAGAACAGAGCGTCTCAAACCGGCATACCTTCTCGCCCGGAGGATCTGAAGTACTCGACGCTCAACTACACGCCGCCCAAAAGAGACTCGTACCGCCGCGTACTGGTCAATGGGACAGCGGCCTACATGGTCGAAGACCACGATTTTCCTCTGATCAGCGTCTCGATCACCGTTAGAACCGGCGAGTACCTGGAGCCCAAGGGGAAGGAAGGACTCGCCGCGCTGACCGGGGGTCAGATAAGAGCGGGCGGAACCTCGGCGAAGACCGCCGAGCAGTTCGACGAAGCCGCGGATTTTCTAGCGGCGCAGATCGCAGCCAACATCGGCCCTACGCAGGGCAACGCCAGCCTCAACTGTCTTTCGAAAGATATCGACAAGGGGCTTTCTCTTTTCTTCGAGATGTTGAAGAGCCCTGGCTTTCAACAGGATCGTCTCGCCCTTGCGAAGAGTCAGATTCTGCAAGCTATGGAACGCCGGAATGATCGGACTGACGCCATTGAAACGCGCGAATGGGACCGCCTCATGCGGGGAGACAATTTCTTTTCCACAAAAGACTCAACCAAGGCTTCGATTGAGTCTATAACGCGCGACGACATAATCGCGTTTCACAAGAAGTACTTTCAGCCCGGGGGATTCATCTTAGCGGTGTCCGGAGACTTCAAGACCGACGACATGATCGCCAAACTCAACGCGGCGATGCAGGGGTGGGAACCCAGCCACGAACCGGTTGCTTCCGTACCCAAACCCGATCACACGCCGGTTCCAGGAATCTACGCGGTGCACAAGGCCGACGTGAATCAGGGACGCGTTTCAATCGGCCATCTGGGCGTAACGCGGGACAATCCGGACACCTTCGCGATCAGCGTCATGAACGCTATTCTCGGCGGGGGCGGATTCACTTCACGCATATTGTCTCGGGTTCGATCGGACGAAGGATTGGCCTACAGCGCCGGTTCGAGCTTCACGCCAGGCGTTTTTTATCCTGGAGTTTTCCGCGCGTCATTTCAGTCGAAGAGTCCGACCTGCGTTCAAGCCGCCGCGATCGTTCTGGAAGAGATCGATAGCATCAGAACAACCCCGGTTTCGAAAGAAGAGTTGGAGACCGCGGTGAACCAGGCGATCGAGGTATTTACTCGCCAGTTCGCTACGGCGGGTCAG
Source organism: Blastocatellia bacterium (assembly GCA_023265195.1). Taxonomy (GTDB): domain Bacteria; phylum Acidobacteriota; class Blastocatellia; order UBA7656; family UBA7656; genus QHVH01. Next base: position 12,685 of record JAHFUG010000020.1, read on the forward strand.
ATCGCGGGGGCTTTTGCGCTGGACGAGTACACCAACCGGCCGCCCGATTATTGGATCAAGTACCGCGACCGCGTTAAGGCCGTTACGGCCGGCGATGTTCTGAGAGTCGCCAAGCAATATCTGCAGCCGGATAAGCTGGTGATCCTCGTCGTCGGCAACATCGACGACATAACAAGGGGCAATCCGGACAAGCCTCAGTACGCGCTGACGAAGCTGGTTAAGGATGGGCAGGTTCATCGAATCCCTCTGCCTGATCCGTTGACGATGGCGTATCCGAAGTGAACGCCGTCAAACAATCATCGGGGCGTTTGGAGTTTGAGCAGAGGTTCAACTCGAGACTGGCGATAGGGCAGACACGGAAATAGCCGCTGATTTGCGCTGACTTCGTAACGCTGATTTGCGCCGATAAGTGAACCGCACAAACAAGTGTATGGGCAAAGGGCAAAGAATGGGAGACCGCTCCCATCATTGCAATAACGGCCGCCGCCATGACAGGCGACAGAGAGAGGTGCTTCGAAGCAGGAATTGACGGTTACTTTTCGAAATCGATTCAGATGAAGGAACTCCTCCCGGCCATTCGCAGCCTCGTTCAACCGGGCCGGAAACGGCGACTCTGAGGCGCTAAGCAAGAGAGCGGAACCGCATTCTTGACCGTTCCGGCGTAGAACCATAAACGAAGCTCCGGGTTCATTCAACTACGATGAAATCCATGTTCCTTGTTACCGTCTGCGCTTTCTTATCGGCAAGCGTATCCGTGATCCTAAGCGTTATCGTGTAGCGCCCAGGCTTGACTCGCGAAAGGCCCAGTTGCCCCACTTTGATCAGCGACGAACCCGCAGAAGATACAGCGAGCGGTTCATCTTCATCCTGGACAAGCAGCCGTCCGTTCTGGCTGATCGTGAGTTGTGTTCGAATCTGCGGTTTGCCGTCTTTCATCTTTGCGTTGTAGATCATCACCGCGTAACGCAGGTCGTTCTTGCGCGATATCTGACGGCTGGCGGTCATAGGAATCGGATTGCCGGCCTTTGTGTCGTTAGGCGGCGCTTCTCCCAACAGCAGACTGCTGGCGGTAAGCCTTCCCTTCGACAAGTTGGGTATTTCGATATACCGGGAGAGCGTTCCAATGTTTCCGGACTTATTGTCGCGAACCGCAACCTTGATCTGATAGGGTCCCGGCGGCAGCGTGGTGGAGGCGGTGTAGGTCAGTCCGCCCTTGCTGACCTTCGCATATTCCTCGGGCGTGAGCTTGGCGTTGATGGTCTCGCTGAACCCGCCTTTCAGCTTCCCCAGTTCATCAAACACGAATCCAGCCACGTCGAGATCGGCCTGTTGCTTGCCGTCTACCTTGTCGAATGCGAGCTTCGCCGGGCTGATGAGCAGATCTATGTCGATCGCTCCGTTCGACGGCGGCGCCGCTTTATAGAGGAGGACAGCGTCAAGGTCGACTTCGCGGCGTGCGAGCGGAGATTTAAGGGCCGCAAGAAGCTGATCTTGTTTGCTCGAGGGACCCTCGGCGGCCCTTTCCTCTCTGGCAACGTAGCCCCGCCTCGAGTACACCTTTAGCCCGTCTCGCTTGACCTTGACCTCGATTTTTCTGAACTCGCTCTTGAAATTTGGATCCGATGGTGTGTAGGCCAGCATATAGTATCCGTCACTCGCGCTGACTATCTTCCCCAGGCCCTCATTGAAGTTGTTCCTGTTCAGGACGGCAATGCCTCCCGTGGCCGACGCCAGCGCCTTTAGTCCCATATGCGCCTCGGTTATGTCGAACGGATTCCTGTTTCCCTGCAGCCGTTCGTCGGGAATTCGTCCCGCTTCGGACGGGTTTCGCGAGAGGTCGCTGGTTGACGCGGCGAGCCCGCTATTGCCGGGCGTATCGACGAACCGCGCTACCGGAGCCTGGCCTGACAGTCCCCGAATGTCCATCGCATGTATCGCTACGCCCGCCCGCGTCGCTCTGTCGGAGAGCTGGTTTATGAAGTAGGACACATTTCCCGCCACGGAACTATACTGCGCGGTAAGGATGGGAAGGCCTCCTGAAATCAGCACGAGAGACTTTCGGCCCGGCAACTGCTTCATTCCGTCGACGACGAAACTGGCGGCGCCAAGGGTCATGTATGCACGGAGAATCTTGTATGAGTCATCGACCGGATTGCTGAAGTCCGCCACGTCGCTGGCAACCTCCAGAGACGGTAGAGGACTCACGGTTTCCACGCCTCCGACGGGCTGAGCGGGCAGCGGAGAATTCACTCCTGAAAGCGATGGGCCAGTGTCGAACACGTTCAACGGATGGGTGGCGGGGGTCAGCGCGGCTATAGCCCGCATCAACAATTCCTTGCTGGCGCTGAACTCCTGCAGCAAGCTCTTTCCGCCCACGGTCCTGACGATCGCGACCAGATCGCGCGGCCGCATCTGGTTGTTGACGAAGTTGGTGAGCATCTCGCGCACGTAGACGAGGTCTTCGTTCCTGATCGTGAGATCGTCCACCACGAAGGCGAATATTCGCCTAACATCGGCTTCGCCGAGACCCTGCGGAGAAACTTCTTCCCCCGGCCGCGGGGCGCGTCCCCTGTTGGCGCTAACGAACTCGAAGAAGCTCAACTGTTGCTTCTTTCCGCTCTCGTATAACTCGAAGTCGCTCTTGGCCAGGTCGGACACTACCTGCCCGTTCTTATCGGTGACCACGACGTCCCACTGAATCAACTGGGTGCCGATTCGAATCAACTGATCGTCACCCGGTTTTTGCGTGCGAACTTGAGGGTATGCGGCTCCGGACAAGAGCATAGCGGCAATCGCCATCGTGCCGGTCTTCGTCATTGGCGCCTCCGTGGCGTGAGGGTGCACCGCGCTGGAACACGGTGACGGGATAATATCAGCGGGCTGCCGCCAAACCAAAAGGGAAGGAGCTTCGCAGCTCCCTCCCCTTCCGTTACCTACTCCGCGCGATGCTTTAGAAGCTGACGCGCAGACCGAATTGGAACACTCGGCGTGCGCCCGCAATGTCGGTAAAGTCATTGAAGGCGTTGCCAGGCGTTCCGGCGTTGTTTACGCTGCGCTGCGGCAGCGAGGCGCCGGCGTTGAAGCCGTAGCCCGCATTCCGGTGGTTGAAGAGATTGAATATCTCGGTCCGGAACTGAATATTGACATGCTCGCGAACCCTGGTGTTCTTGAAGAATCCAGCATTCAGCTCATTGATCATCGGTCCCCTTTCCGAGCTACGCGGAACGTTGCCGAAAGGACTGCCGAAAATCTTGGCGGAGCCGGGGCCGTTAAGGATATAACGGACCTGGTCCTTCGTAACCGCCGTGAGCTTGCCGTTGTTCAGGTCGTTGAGCGACCAGAATCCGTTAGGATCCACCACCGCAACAACCCTGAAGGCCGAGGTGAAGGTTGGATCGCGGAATCCCATCAACGCGGCGTCTATCTGGCTGATAGCCGCTGTGTTTTTGGGCGCGTTCGCGTTGCCGTAGAACGGCCGGAAGACGTCTCCAATCAACTCATCGCCGTACGTCCGGCCGGCGTTGAAGGTCCCGTTCAGGTTCGAATTCTGAGCAACGGTGAACGGCCGCCCGGTGGTCAATATCTGAGTGGCGTTGATCTGCCACCCGCCGAGAATATGGCCGACGACGCCCTTCTGGCCCTTGAACAGTGGGATATCCCAAAGACCGTTCGCCGCGAACCCGTGCTTGCGGTCAAACCCCGAAAGCCCTCTTTCAGCACGGTTGATGTTGAACGGATCCTGCGCTATTGCCGTCTCCGCGCCGTTACCCAGAATCTCGCTCACGTTGTCGATGTTCTTGCTCAACGTGTATGAGGCTCCCACCGTAAACTGATTGAAGAGCCGTCCGTTCCACCGAGTCTGCAACGAGTGGTATATCGACTGAGCGGTGTTTTCGCGCGCCTGTATACGGCCGCGGCCCGCAAGAAGCCGGCCATTGCATACTCCTTCGTTGTCCGGCGTACTGGCGATGTTGACGCAAGTAACGGGCGTCAGCCCCGTCGGAACCAAACCCGGGAAGCCGGGGAACGTGAGCGTGGTGGTGACCGGTGTCGTACCGGCCGCCCCGGTGTAACCGGTGATAACCGGCGCGGTGAATCCGTTCAGAAGCCTGTCGAACCTCGGATTCGTGTTGTTAGTCTGGAACAAGCCAACGCCGTGGTTCCCAAGATACCGGACCTCGAACACGTTGTTCTTGTTGAGTTGGCGCTCAATTCCAAACGACCACTGTTGCGAATAAGGCGAGTGGAAGTTTGGCGAGACCGGAACCTGCGCCAGCAGCCTTGGATCAAGCACATTCCGCGCGAGGAGGCTTTGTGAGGTCGCAAACCCCCGCACCCCTACGCCCGTCGCGTCGCTCGGAACTGGAAACGGCGCCGCCGCCGGCGGAGTAGTGCCCAGGACGGTAGTGCTGAAGACCAGAGGCGCGTTGGTCGAGAGGTTGAGATGAATATTGTAGAACGGCGGCTCGTAAGCAACCGAGTATCCACCTCTCAACACCGTCGAATCCTCGCCGAATAGCGTGCGCAGCCATCCACCTTTCGTCCGAGGCGAGTAGGCGAAGCCAATACGCGGAGCCCAGTTGTTTTTGTCGGAAGGAATCTTGGGCGCGATTCGCGCGTCGAGCGGAAGGCTCTGACGCCAGAGCGCCGTGTCCGGATTGGACTCGCGCGCCACGCTTATCTCGTTAAGCAAGTTGAACGGTTGACCGATAAATTCATACCGCACTCCGAGGTTGATCGTCAGGTTATCCCGCACCTTGAAGTCGTCCTGGAAGAAGTAGAATTGATCGAACTCCTTGTAGCCTATGGTCGACTGTCCGGCAGCTACGGTCGCGGTGGTCGGGTTGTTGGCCGCAAGCGCCGCCGCGCTGCCGAAGTTAAACGCGCCGTTAATTAAAGGCAGGAACGGCACGTTATTCCGAAGCCTGCGAATGTCGGCGCCCATTATCATCTGGTGCTTGCCTCGGGTCACCGATAGATTGTCCTGGAACTGGAAGGTGTCGATCAGCCGGCCCTGCGGCAGATTGGTCGCAATGCCTATCGTGCCCAAAGCAACTTGCGTGAGGTTTCCACGCACGCCTGAGAACGCAATATTCGTGAAGGCTTTGTCGATGGCCACTGGGTCGGGAATGCAGGCCCTGAACTTACCTTCGCAGCCTCCGCCGAACTTGAAGAAGCCTCGGCTATAGGCGAACTTGAACTCGTTCACCGATCTGCTATTAACCTGACGGGTCCACCCGGCTCCTAAGTTCTGACTCTTCGCCGGCACATCTCCGGTGAAGTCGGGGGACGCCAGGTTGTTTACGTTGATCGTCAACTGATACAGGTAGCGGCCCGTGAAACTGTCTCTATCGCCCATCTTGTAGTCGCCGCGCACCGCATACTCGTTTGAAATGGTGCCCAACGGCACTTGCCGTTGCGGAAAAGCAGCCGCGAACGTCTGGCCGCCGATTGTCACCGTGTCGGTCGGAGCGTCCGTCCGTTGAGAGAGAGTTCCAAAGTCCGTTATCGCAAACGGACTGAATGCGGCATAAGCCGCGATCGCATTGTTTCCCGGGAAAGCGGCCTTCAGCCTGGCAAGCTCGCTGCCGAGAATCGCCAGATTGCCGGAAGGAACTATGGCGTTGTCCGGCTCCCTGAGTCCCTGATAAGCGAAGAAGAAGAACGCCTTGTCCCGGCCGTTGAATACTTTCGGAATCCAAACCGGCCCGCCGATCGTTACGCCAAACACGTTGCGCAAAAGCGGGGCTGGGTTCAGATCGCCTCGGCGGCGCTCGATGTTGGTTAAGCTATCGAAGTTATTCCGGTCGCGATGATTCTCGAACGCCGAACCGTGAAACTCGTTCGTGCCCGACTTGGTCACGATATTGACGATCGCGCCCTGGTTGCGGCCATACTGCGCGGAGAAGTTGTTGGTGATGACCTGAAAGTCGGAGACCGCGTCCTGGTTGTCGACGAAGTAGCTTGGCCCACCGATGGTCGGGTCGTTATTGTCCTGTCCATCAATCGTGAAGTTGTTCGCGCGGGCGCGATTTCCATTAACCGACAGCGTGGTGCCGTTGCCGTTCACGTTGCCGATACCTGGAATCACGCCAGGCGCCAGCAGCGCAAGCGTGTCAATACCACCTCCGGCGATGTTCGACGGAAGCTCGTTGACTTTGCGCTTGTCAAAGCTGGTGGACACCTGCGCGTTTTCCTTGTTGAGAATTTCCTCGCCACCCGCGGTGACGGTCACGGTTTCCGCGGCGCCGCCGGGCTGCAAGGCCGCATCGATTGTCGCCACCTGGTCGACTTTCAATTCGATATCGGTGACGAGCGCGCGCTTGAAGTTCGGTGCTTCGACCGTGACGGTGTAAGTCCCAGGTATCAGGCTCGGGATGTTATAGATGCCGTCCCCGGTGGTCTTGAACTTCGCGCTCTCGACGCCTGTCGCCTGGTTCTTTACGTAAATGGTTGCGCCGGCAACCACTGCGCCGGCCTGGTCGGAGACCACGCCACGAATTGTCCCAGTCGTGGCCTGCGCTTTCGCGACAGGCCCCGTAAACGGGAACACCAACGATGAGAGGATCAAGAAGACGGCCGTTGACGCCATCTTATTCATTTTGCGCAGTCGATTCATTATCTCCTCCTTATTGTGTGTTTAACTTATCGTGTGTTCAAACTGATGGAACGATGGCTCGGGCTTTCGAATGGGCCCCTTGCCAGATTGATGCGGAAAATTTACCAAATGACTTTCTGGGGAACACCGTAAGGCTGCAACATTGATGCCAACAGATCACTGAGTATTAAGGTCTGTCGAACAGCAAGATAAGATGGCCCCTCAGACGAAATTACTGGCGGTCTTGACGAGAATCTGGATTATTCTACGAAAACTTGGATTAGTCTCTGGGTGGATGAGCCTGACAAGGGGCGGCTAGCGGCGGCCCCCACGGGCAATGGGATCACTCGACAGGAACCGATCGCCGTCCTCTCTCAGGGAGCCAGGGAAATGTATTTCGAGCCACAGCAACCCAAAGAACCCTCGGAATCGAAGGAATCAACGGTGCTGATTGACGCTGACGCTGGTTGAGATTGGAAGCGTTGAGCTGGAAAAAAATAAGGGAGGGACCAGAGAATCCCTCCCTTCGCTTAAGTGATTGTACCCGCGTCGATGCCGGTTAGAAGGTCACCCTGACCCCGATTTGAAACACGCGGCGCGCGAGCTCCATCTGGTCACGTCTATTGAATGTCGTTCCCGCATCCTCGACGAACTGATCGGGTACGACCTGGCCCTGGCTGAAGCCCACTCCAGGATTGGCATGGTTGAGAACGTTGAAGGATTCAAGCCGGAGCTGAATCTTTACTCGCTCGCTGATCCTGATGTTCTTGAACAGTCCGAGATTCAACTGATTCAGGATCGGCCCCAACGCACTATTGCGGGCTACATTTCCAAACGGAGTGCCGAAGACCTTCGCCGCTCCAGGGCCGTTGAAGATATACCGCACTTGGTCCTTGGTGACGGTCTTGATGTTGCCCAGGTTCAGCTCGTTGAACGAGTAGAACCCGTTGGCATTGAGGACCGGCACGCCAAAAATCATTGCGGCGTCAAGCTGAGTGATGCCAACACTGTCCGGCGGAGCGCTCGTGCTGCCGTAGAAAGGCCGCAACGTGTCTCGGTCGGTCGCGTCTACGTACGTTGTGAGCATGCCGTTGTCGTCCGTGATGAACGGGTTGAAGAACTGAGTTGGAGTGAACCGTGTTGCACTCTGAGCAAAGTAGGTTCCGTTGAGCTGCCACCCGCCTAGGGCGCGCCCAAGGATTCCTTTCTGGTCTTTGTGGAACGGCACATCCCAAATGAAGTTCAAGGCAAGCGCGTGCCTGCGGTCATAGCCAGAGAAGCTCCGCTCGGACCGCGTGGTGTCGAACGGATTCTGCGGCGTCTGGCGGCCGAAGTTGGTGAAGAATATCTCGCTTGCGTTATCGAGCGCCTTCGAGAAGGTGTAGGACACGCCAAACGAAAACTGGTTACGCAATTTCCCCTGATAACGAGTCTGCAAACCGTGATAGAGAGACTGGCCGCCGTTGTAGCGGCTGGTCAACAGCCCTCGCGGCAGGATCCGGCCGTTGCAAGCGGCTTCGTTATCAGGCGTCGAAGGGTTGTTGACGCAACTAAGCGGTGTCGTCCCGGCCGGCAACAGGTTCGCAAACGACGGGAATCTGACGGTGTCACCGCCGACGGTTCGAGTCATGCCATTCACGAGACTGTCCACAATGGGATTAGCGTTCTTCTGTTGGAACAGTCCGACCCCGTGAGTTCCGACGTATCGAAGCTCAAGAACGTTAGTGCTATTGATCTCGCGTTGAATCCTCACCGACCATTGCTCCGAGTACGGCGAGCGGAAGTGAGGATCGACGACGGTCTGAGTGAAAAACTTCGGGTCGAGCGTGTTCGTCGCAATCAGTCCGTTCGCCCTTGCGAAATCCTGAACGCTTTGCGCCGTGGGCCCGCTTCCCGGCGGTAATCCGATCGGCGGATTGTTTAATCTGGCCAGGAACACGAACGGCGAGCTGTTCGACACGTTCAGCAGAATATTGTAGAACTGCGGATCATAGGCTATGGAATAGCCGGCTGACACCACCGTCTTATCCTGTTCGCCGAACAACATTTTTCCGAAGTGGCTGTTTCCAAAGCCTGGCCGCCACGTGAAGCCGACCCGAGGCGCCCAGTTGTTTCGATCGACAGGGATCTTCGGTACGCTGCGGGCGTCGACCGGAAGGCTCTGCCTCCAGAGCGCCTGGGAGGGATCGCTCTCACGCGACAGCGTCAAGTCACGGAGTTGGTTGATGGGCTGGCTGGTGTACTCGTACCGAATGCCGAGGTTCAGAGTGAGTTTATCGTTAACGCGCCAGTTATCCTGGATAAAGTAGAACTGATCCGTCTCCGTGTAATCAACAATCGCTTGTCCCACCGCCAGCGAAAAAGTCGAAGGGGTGTTGTTGATCACTCTGGCCGCCGTGCCATAGCCAAACGTGCCGGCGACCGAGGGCAGGAACGGAACGGAATTCGTGACTCTGCGGACGTCCGCGCCGGCTTTGAGTTGGTGCAGACCGAGAGTCTTCGAGAAGTAATCGGCGAACTGGAAATTGCGCACCGTGCGGCCCTGCGGAAAACCGCTGTCGGGCCCGACCTGTTGGAGCGTGTCGCCGGAGGTCGCTCGGAAGCTGAAGGTGATCTGCGGGAACTCCTTCAGGATTTGCGGCGCGTCCGGCACGCATCCGGGAGCCGCCGCGTCGCAGCCGCCTCCAAAACTCACGAACAGCTTGTTGAAAGTGAACCTGAATTCGTTCACCGACGTGTTCGACAACTGGCTCGTCCAACTAGCGGTGCCATACATGCTGTTTGATGGAACGCTGCCAAAGAAACCGTTAGAAGGATTGCCCATGAAAGTGGGAATCACGTTGTCGTTGGTGTCTCTCTGGTAGAGATGGCGATACCAGAACGAGTTCTTTTCATTCAGCTTGAAATCGCCTCGAATGCTGTACTCGTTCTCGTTGTTAGTCAGGCCGAAAGCGCGTTGAGGGTACGCGACGCGGAAGTTCTGCCCGCCTATGTTGACGGTCGCGTCCCGGGGCCTGTCGAACCGCTCGGTCACCGCGCCGAAGGGCAGCGCAAACGCGGAGAATTTGGCGATCGCGTCTATAACGGGGCTGTTGGGAAAGGCCGCCTTCAATCGCGGCAGCTCTTCGGCGGCGACCGCTGGATTGTTGGAACGCGCCGTGAATATTTGCCGAAGCGCGATTCCCTGATAGCTGCCGAAGAAGAACAAACGATCTTTGATGATTGGCCCGCCGACCGTGCCGCCGATCACATTGTAGAGCAGCGGATCAGGGCCCGTCTTTAGCGGATCTTGCCTCTCGATGTTGTCCAGCGAATCCAGAAAGCTGCGGTCGCGGTGGAACCAGAAGGCGCTGCCGTGAAACTCGTTCGTTCCCGTCTTGGTCACGACGTTGATGATTGCTCCCTGGTTGCGCCCGTACTCAGCGGAGAAGTTATTCGTGATGACCTGGAATTCTCCAACAAGATCCTGATTGTTTACGAAAAACGCGGGACCGGAAACCGACAGATCATTATTGTCGCCGCCGTCAATGGTGAAGTTGTTCGAGCGGGTGCGGTTGCCGTTTACTGAAAGATCCGTTCCGTTGGTATTGGCGACGCCCGCGTTGCCGGGCACGATACCCGGAGCCAACAGCGCCAGTGTGTCGATACCCCCGCCAGCGATGTTGGAAGGCAACTCGGACACCTTGCGGCTTTCGATCGTGCTAGAGATCTGCACTTGCTCCCTTTGAACCAGCTCTTGACCAGCCGCCGTCACGGTAATGGTCTCGGTCACCTGGCCTGCTTGCAGCCCGGCGTCAATAGTCACCTCCTGGCCAACCGAAACGGTGACTTGCTGAAACTCTTGCTTCTTGAAGCCCTGCTTCTGGATCGTCACCACGTACTCACCGGGTTTGAGACTCGGGAATACGTAGAGACCTTCGCCGTTCGTCTTGCTTTTGTTCTCGATTCCGGTTGAACTGTTCTTGGCGCTGACGTCGGCTCCCGCGATCACGGCGCCGGTTGAGTCGGTTACCACTCCCTTGATCCCACCTGTTGTTGCTTGCGTGTTCGCGGCGAGTGCGGCGAACGGTAATGCTAATGATGATAGAATTATAAAGATCGCCGTTGAAACCAGCTTTCTCATCTTACGCAATCGGTTCATTTCTCCTCCTTATGGCTTATTCCACTTGAATGAAAAGCGGCTCAACCAACAGCCAAGCCGCCAGGGACGTTCCGCGAACAACCATCCGGTTCGCTGCCGCGAAAACGTGCAACGCTTATGCCACCGCCCGCCGACGGTCACAACCGCTGCGCGTCAAAGCAAATGGGCGCGGAACGAAACTGGTAATCCGCAACGCTCACTCCGAGAATATGGATGTTTCTTGGAGTGGTTGGATGTAAAGAACCGGGCCGTATTCTATCAGTG
>JAHFUG010000020.1:23787-31567 GCA_023265195.1 Blastocatellia bacterium
CAGAGTTCAGCCTTTAGGACGACTTCTCTCTTCATTACAAAATTACAAAAGAACGCGGCGCTCATTGACGCAAACTCGCTCGGCCTTTAACTAAAGACCATGAATCCGATTCGCGATCGCCATTGATAGGGATCGCAGTGATGCTTCATCCAGCGTCTTCAACTCGCCGCCGTCATACAGGACTACTCCGTCAACCACTGTGAGAACGACGTCATCCGCCGCCGCACTGAAAACAATCGCTGCTTCCGGGTCGTGCACGGGCGTGTTATGAACGGCGTTAAGCCCTATCGCAATCAGATCGGCTTGCTTTCCTGGTTCAAGGGTCCCTATCCGATCGGCCATTCCCAGCGCCCGAGCGCCCTCGATCGTAGATAGCTTGAGCAACTCGCTCGCGGATGGAGACCTATGATCCATATTCGACGCCCTTTGTATCAACCCGCACGTCCTCATCTCGCCGATCATGTCCAATCTATTATTCGAAGCCGCACTGTCCGTCCCAAGACCTACGCGCACTCCCGCCTGACGCATCATCGTTAACGGCGCTACGCCGTGGCCCAGCTTTGCGTTCGACGCAGGGCAATGCACGGCGCGCGCGCCGCGCTTGGCCATAAGAGCCGCGTCATTCTCGTCCACGGTCACACAGTGAATGAGCAACGGTCGAAGCCCGAGCACGCCAAGCGATTCCAGATAACCGATGGTTGAAGCGCCCGGCGCGCGCCATTTGATTCCGCGATCCGCTAGGCCCCGCGCAAAATCGCCTTCGCCCGCTCGCAGGAGACTCAACTCGGCTTGTGACTCAGCGGCGTGAATACAAATATCCAGGGACTCATTGCCCGCATACTCAGCGACCAGCCGGAACAACTCGCCTGATACAGTGTAGGGCGCGTGCGGCGAGACTCCCACCTTCACGCGGTCCGTCTCGCGGCTCCTCATCTCATCGACTTTCGCGCGAAGCTCTTGCAGACTGCGCCTGGCGTCCGCCGGATTGGGTCCGAACACCTCTCGATACGCGACTCCTCGCAGCCCACCCTCGAGCAAGGCGTCGAACGCCGCGGCCGAGTCGCCCGTGTCGGCTATGGTCGTGATCCCGGCCCTGATTGCTTCGGCCGCACCGAGCATAGCCGAAACGCTCAATTCGCTGGAGGCGAGCTGTTCGTATTTCGTTTTGGTCAGCTTCAGGATCCACTCTCGAAACGGCAGGTCTTCGAGGAATCCTCGCATTAGAGTGAGTTCAAGATGCGCGTGCGCATTTACGAAGCCTGGCAAGATCGCGGCATGGCCCAGGTCCACCATCGTCCAGCCGCATTGTCCGGCCTTGGTTTCTACATCAATGCGAGCGCCAACGGCTGTTATTAGGCCGCCTTCGATGGCTACAGCGCCGCCGCGAATCGGAGGAGACGCGATCGGAAGCACCCATTCGGCCGTGTAGACTCTGGGGTTAGACATATTATTTGGCGCACTCTTCGCGAGCGCTTGAGCGCAAAATCGACTGAGATTACAAACGTTGCACCTTCAATCCATGTCTCGCCGTTTCCGACTCCTGCCCCCTTCCCGAATAGTGGTCTTCACTTAGTCGTTTATGCCGATCGTTACGAGAATTCTGTTCGCGTTTCCCCCGAGGACCGCCGCGTGATCCGGCAGTCCGAACTCCGCACTCCGCACTCCGAACTCCGAACTCCGAACTCCGAACTCCGAACTCCGAACTCCGAACTCCGAACTCGGGATATCAAGGGCGGAGCCCTTGGCTAGTTGTAATTCTCTCGCTTCTTCGCGGCTATTTTCTTCCAAAGCCAGTAAGCAACGTAGACTATGGCGCCAATCGCGGCGGCGACGCCGGTATCACGCGCTTCACGCCAGTTGCTGTTCGATAGGAGCCACGCCGACAGAATCAACGCCGCGGCGGCGATGACGACGCCTCCCTTGACCTTGAACTCAGTGGGGTCCTCGCGGCGCCGGCGAAGCACTGGCAGCGCCGCGCAAGTGGCGGCGTACGCCAGCAGTCTCGCGATAGTGCTGATGGTCAGCGCGTACACGAATGTCCCCGACAAAGTAAGCGCAAGCATTACGGCCGCGGTAATGACTATTGAAGCATGAGGCGTTCGATACTTTGAATGCGTCGCCGACAAGAGCGGTGGTAACTCGCCTTCGGCGGCCATCGCGAAAGGAAGGCGCGACCCCGCCAGCAACAAGACGTTGAGATTCCCTATGATGGAGACCAATGCGCCCGCCGCTATGATTCCTCCCCCCATCACTCCAAGAAAACGCGTGCTTGCGTCCGCGAGCGGTCTTTCAGATGCGCCGAGTCCAGGCAGCGTTCCTATGCAGACGATCTGTATCAGAATGTACAACACCACCACGGCGGATATCGCGATGAGCAACGCTCGCGGCAGGTTTCTTTTTGGGTCGTCGACCTCGCCGGCCGGTATGACGGCCATTTCAAAGCCCGTGAAAGCGTACACCAGAAGAAGGACCGACTGAGAGAAGGCTCCGTAAGCGGGCCGCGCGCCGAGCGAGAACGCCTGAGCATTGATAAAGAACAGCCCGGCTCCAATGAACAAGATAATAGGCGCCAGCTTTCCAATCGTGAAGAAATTGCTGACGGCGGCCGCGTCGCGAACGCCGACGACGTTCACAACCGTCAACGCAGTCACTACGAAAACGATCACCAGCGCTCTCGATGTAAGTGTGAAGTGCAAGCTCGAACCGAACAAGGCGGCGTGAGCCGACCAGACGGGGGCGGTCACGTCCTTCCAAAAGAAAGCGATGTATTCGATCATCAGATTCAAATTGGCTGCAAACGAAGTAAGCCGCGCCAGCCACATCAGCCAACCCACCTCGAATCCCGCCGCGGGGCCGAACGCCTTGCGCGCATAAAGGTACGGCCCTCCGGTGGCGGTGAATCGGCCGCCCACCTCGGCGAAACAAAGAATGATGATCGTCACAAAGATCGCACACGCGATGAACGCGAACACGCTGTAGACGCCGATCAGCGCGTACACTTTGGAAGGGAGTCCGAAGATGCCCGCCCCGATGATGCCGTTGATCGCCACGGCCACAAGGTCCCATCGGCGAATTCCTCGTATCAACTTGTCGTCAGTTGGTGTAGGCATCTCTTCTAGGCGGCCGCTCGATCATAGCACGCATGATCCGTTACGATGTTCAACTTGACTGGGGCTTGGTTTCTCAATCAGGACGCCTTGCCGGAATGGCATCGGGTTCGCGCCGGCTGAGCCGCGGTGAGTGAAGCATCCATTCGAAGGCGGAGAGGGATTCAGTGGTGACCTTATCTCTAAATAAACAACTCTGGCGAAACGTGAAAGAATTTCGCAAGCGCCTTTGCGTGAGCCTTGCTTATGCCGCGCTTTCCGTTTATCACTTCGGAAGCGGTTCCCTTCGAGCCAAAGAGAGACCAGAGATCGCGCGGTTTCACGCGCCGCGCCGCCATCAGCTCGAGTAATATCCCGTGAGGGGTCGAGGCGTCAAGATAGTATTGCCGTTCTTCAAAGTTCTCGATGAGGCTCACTAACAGATCGAACAGTCTCGACTCCTCCGGCGAAAGGCATGGCTTATCCATCAACCTGTTTACCTCCGCCAGCATACGCGCATTCTCATCCTCAGTTTCGATAACGGCGGGTAAGACGCGGGCCAACAGCTTGCCATACTTACCTGGATTCACGCTAACCGATGCAGCCATTCCTCCATACTCCTTTGTCGTACTCGCGGTGGGTCATAACCAGCGTGATGTACACAGTCTGCTTTTCATAGTGGACTTTGCCGACCAGACGATACTTGTTTCCGCCTATGTTAAAAACCGTGCACCGGCCGACCAAGTCGGCGTGCGGATAGTCCCTTTTAAGATCAACGATGTTTTCCCATGCCGCCTTCTTCGTACGCCGAAACCAGTTGTCCAGAGGCTCGCCAGCGTCTGGATGATTAAGAGCGAAGTCCAGGAGCGCTTTCCGGCTGATCACATGCACCGGCTATGTTCCCGTGATGAGAACCAGTTTGTCAAATCTCAGAGCCGCTGTTTTGCCTCTTAGACTTCTTTGATTGGGTTGCTCCGTCGCCGTAGCCTGATTCGCCTCACTCCTGTAGAATCGTTCGCGTTATTCTAGCAAATCACGAGAGGAGAAGATTGATGAGCGAGAAAGTACAAGTAGTATGCAACAACAACGGTCCGCTGCGCGTGATTGGTGATTTCGAGATAAAAGACGCGGCTGGCGCCGCGTTTGGACTCGCGGGAAGAACGGTGATTTCCTTGTGCCGCTGCGGCCATTCCGAGAACAAGCCGTTCTGCGATGGGTCGCATGCGCGCGTGGGGTTCCAATCTTCCGTCGAGGCGAGAGAACTTCCCCCACCGGCGCCCAAACCCTGAAAAGGGAATTGATGATTGATGCAAAAAGGGAATTGATGATTGATGATTGATGATTGATGAATGAAGGGATGGGGAATTGATGATTGATGAATGAAGGGATGGGGAATTGATGATTGATGATTGATGATTGATGATTGAAGGGATGGGGAATTGATGATTGATGATTGATGATTGATGAACGACCAGAGATGGGGACGGATGCTCTTCCTGAATCCTTCATCCTTCATCCTGTATCCTGAATCCTGAATCCTTCATCCTGAATCCTTCATCCTGTATCCTGAATCCTGAATCCTGAATCCTGATTCCTGATTCCTTCATCCTTCATCCTGTATCCTTCATCCTTCATCCTTCATCCTTCATCCTGAATCCTCTCTATTTACGCTATGAAAAAAGTGAGAATCGCAAACGGACAGGGCTTTTGGGGCGACTCGCTCGAAGCCCCTGTCGAACTCGTTCGGCGAGGCCCGATCCACTACCTTACGCTCGATTACCTTGCCGAAGTCACAATGTCCATAATGCAAAAGCAACGCGCGAGAGATCCGCGAGCAGGCTATGCGCGCGACTTTGTCGGCTTGATCGAGCGCGTGCTGCCTGACGTCGTGGAAAAAGAAATCACGGTCATCGCCAACGCCGGTGGAGTCAACTGCGACGCCTGCCGGGACGCGCTGCTCGGCGTCGTCAAACGCCAAGGCTACGGCGGTCGAGTCAAAGTCGGCGTCGTCGCCGGTGACGACATAATGGATCGCCTGGATCGGTTGATCGAACGCGGCAACACACTCGAAAACATGGACACCGGCCAGCCGCTCGCCGAAGTCAGGTCGAGGGTGCAGAGCGCTAACGTGTACTTTGGCGCAAGGCCGGTGGCCGAGGCGCTCGGCAAGGGCGCGCGGATAGTCATCACCGGGCGATGCACCGATTCAGGCCTGACGCTGGCCCCGATGATCCACGAGTTCAATTGGCCGGCTGACGCCTGGGACTTGCTCGCCGCCGGCACTATCGCGGGGCACACCATCGAATGCGGCGCCCAGTGCACCGGCGGCAACTGCTTGATCGACTGGGAGACGATTCCCAACCTGGCGGACATAGGCTACCCAATAGTCGAAGCCGGCCCCGAGGGAAGCTTCGTCATAACCAAGCACGAAGGAACCGGCGGTCGAGTCACCGTCGCTTCAATAAAGGAGCAGCTCGTTTACGAGATGGGCGATCCTCGCGAGTACATAACGCCGGATTGCATCGCCGACTTCACCACCATCAAGCTCGAACAAGAGGGGCCTGACCGGGTCCGGTTTTCAGGAGTCAAGGGACGCCCGGCGACCGCGATGTACAAAGTGAGTGTCAGCTATTCGGCGGGATTCAAGGCGATCGGCTCGCTCGTCTATGCGTGGCCCGACGCCTACAAAAAGGCTCGCGCGGCTGACGGCGTGTTGAGAGAGAGGCTCGAAAGGCTCGGGTTGAAGTTCGACGAAGTGCTGACGGAATTCGTCGGAGTCGATGCGTGCCACGGACCACTTTCGGGCGAACCCTCCCCGGATCTTGCGGAGGTCGCGTTGCGAATCGGCGTGAGATCGGACGACAAGGCGACGGTCGAACGATTCACCAGGGAGATGGCGCCGCTGGTGTTGAACGGCCCACCTACCGTCACGGGGTTTGCGGGCGGCAGGCCAAAGGTCGAGGAAATCGTCGCGTACTGGCCGGCCCTCATCAACAAGAGCGAAGTGGCTCCGCAAGTTTCAATAAGCGAGGCTTAGTCGAAATGGCGAAGATAAAACTGATCCACCTTGCGCACGCGCGGTCGGGCGACAAAGGCGACACGGCCAACGTGGGGCTGATAGCGCTTGAGCCTTCCTTCTATCCAATACTTGTCGAGAACGTGACCGCGGCCCGGGTCAAGGAGCATTTTCGCGGCATATGCTTTGGAGACGTCGAGCGATTCGAAATCCCCAATCTTGGCGCGCTGAATTTTCTCCTTCACAAGAGCCTTGATGGCGGTGGAACCATCTCCTTGAAGACCGACGCGCAGGGAAAGACGTACAGCTCGGCGCTGCTGCGAATGGAGATCGACGTGGACGACCGCCTTTCGAAAGAGATCCTTGGCGGGTAGACCGTTTGTCGGGTAGTTGTTCGTGGCGGAAGTTTCATAGCCACAAAAGGCCCAGAAGTCACGGATATGAGAAGACAGACGCCATATCCCACGGTTCTCTGTTGTGATCTTGTGCATCTTTGTGGCTGATGACTATTTCCGCCGAGCGCAAGTAGTCCGTCATATGGAGGCCGCCGCGACTCCCTGGAAGATCAATGGAAAGCATGGTCACGTTCGCCTTGATCTTTCTTGTCATTTTCGCGATGAACGTCGCCCCGGCTTTTGCGCCGCCCACCTGGACGGTGCTCTCCTATGTCGCGGTGCGATACCAGAGCAACGTTATCGTACTGGCGACGGTTGGCGCGGCCGCCGCCACCCTGGGCAGGGTCGTCCTGGCTCGGCTATCGACGAAGTTGATTCGCGGGAAACTGCTCAACGAAAAGACAAGGGCCAACGTCGACACAATCAGGACACAGATCGAGGGCCGGAAGAAGTTGACGGCGGGTCTGCTGCTCTTCTATGCGTTCAGTCCCCTTCCGTCGAACCATGTGTTCATAGCCTACGGGCTGACCGCGATGGACTTGAGAATAATCGCGGCGCCGTTTTTCATCGGGCGGCTCGCCAGTTATTCGTTCTGGGCTCTGACGTCATCGACGGTAGTAGAATGGGCTGGGCTGGGGCGGGCCAGACAGGGCTTCTTCTTTGGTTTCTATTTCATTTTGGGTCAGGCTCTGACGCTCGTGACTGTCTACGTGTTCGCCAAGATCGATTGGAGGGTCCTCCTCGGGGAAAAGAGAATAAGGTGGCTGAAGTAAGGATTGTGGATTGCGAATTGCGAATTGCGAATTGTGGATTGCGGATTGTGGATTGCGGATTGCGGATTGCGGATTGCGGATTGCGGATTGCGGATTGCGGATTGCGGATTGCGGATTGCGGATTGCGGATTGCGGATTGCGGATAACGAATTGCTGACCGCTGATAGCTGACCGCTGATAGCTGACCGCTGATAGCTTTTTTATGCAGGGAGTCTCAGATGGCTGATTACCAAAAGATACTTTATTCCGTCGAGAACGGGATCGCGCGAATAACTCTGAACCGGCCCGATAAGCGCAATGCGCTCGATGGCGAACTGATCGGCGAGGTTCGAGCCGCGGTTCAAGCCAGCTCAACCGACTCGATCGCGCAAGTAGTGGTGATCAGCGGAGCCGGCAAGGACTTTTGTTCGGGCGCCGATCTTGCCGCGCTTCGCCGGGTCAGTGAAGCAACAGTGATGGAGAACATCGCCGACGCGCGCGGCCTCGGCGATTTATTCGTCGCGATGCGGC
>JAHFUG010000560.1:0-1891 GCA_023265195.1 Blastocatellia bacterium
CAGATGACGCGTCCACTCTCCCCACGGCGCTTGCGCCGGCCATCCGGCCAGTCTTTCTATGAGAGGCAACGCGAACTTTCTCAGGTGGGCAAGATCGCGAAGCTGCCGGTCCAACACCGCTGCTCGAGCCTCGTCCTCTTCGCCCATTTCCTTGCGCCTCAAACGCAGTTCCATCTCCAGCCCATTCAACCGTCTGACCCACCGATCCTTGCCGCCAATCACCGACGCATCGACCAACAGTTGCTCCCACCGCCAGGGAGCTTGAACCATGCCTTCGATACTGACCGCGGCCTCGGGATCATCCGGAAGCGCCGGTTCCTCGGACTGCGCGGGTTCAACTCGCTCGATCAAAGACTCGGGTATTAAATCGCTGTCAGGCGCGACCCAACCGGCCGCCTCTTGATTCTCAACTTGCTCGCCGGAGGGCGGCGGTGTTTGCGCCAGCGACAGATATTCCGCGAAACGGCGCGCCGATAATCGTTCGGCCGCGCAGGCGAGAAGAGCCAACAGCGCGCGTCCTGACGGATCGGGACGGGTCGACCCACGAGCGAAATACGCCGGTATCGCCGCTCGGCGAAACGCTTCTTCGATGTGAGGCCTATACTCGTTCGACGAACGCAAGAACACCGCCATGCGGTCGAAGGGCGCGCCGAGCGCCGCTTCCGCCTGAATCGCTCTTGCGATTTCAACCGCCTCCCGAGCCTCGCCCGGCCATGACCTGAGCGTCACGGCTCCATCCAGAGGAGCCGTTCGAGGCGAGGAATCTTCAAACAGGTGCTGCCTAAGAGCGGAGAGCGAGTCTGAAACAGGCTCGTCAATTCCCTCCTCTGCTTGACACCGCAATGCTTTCTCGATGGCCGCGATCGAGCGGCTGTCGCCGCGAGGCGCCGTGGCGAAGACGGAAGCCGCGCGGCCGGCGAGCAACTCGATCAACTCCGATTCGCGAGCCGCCGTGATCTGAAGATCAAGTAAAAGGAACGGGAGGCCTATCGGATGAGGTCCGGAGCGCGCGCCTTCGAGGGCCGCGTCGAATCTCATTGCGCGATCCGCCAATCCCTGCCGCTCGAGTTCTTGTTCGAGCGCTTCACCGAGCAGAGCCAAATCCGGACCGCCGCGATCCAGTTTTCGCAGAGCGCTACCGGCCACGCGATTCATGCGGAGTTCTTCGATGGTGCGCGCCACGGCTCGTGGAAAGCCCGGCCGCCGCGCAATCGGCTCGTAGTAGGACATCCTGCCTTCGTTGAGCAGTGAATGAACGCATCGAGTCACGATCGCGTTGAACGAGAGATCGCTTGCGGGCGCAAGGCCCCGGCCCGCCAGCACTGGCGCAGCCAGTTTGCTCGCCAGCCGATCGAGCGTCAATCTGACTAATCCGAAGCGCGCGTCGCCGCCGAGGCTCATGCGGGCGAAATCATCGGCGGCGTCCGGGTTCGCGGCTAATAACAACAACTCTTGGTCAGGCGGATATGAGTCGACCCATCGGGCGGCGGCCGCAATCCTGGCCGCGTTGCGAGGACCGACGACTAATTGTCGGCGAAGGCTTTCAGGCATCTTTTATCGTCTCTATCAAACATTTTTGCCCTCCGTAGGAGGGCCATGTTTATAGCACGTCAGGTGAGGACGTTCCGCCCTCCGTAGGAGGGCCATGCCTCTTGGAAGTTGAAGCAGATTCGATGTTCACTTGCAAACCACGATGGACATGGCCCTCCTACGGAGGGCGAGCGTTTCCACCGCGCGTGCTATAAACATGGTCCTCCTACGGAGGGCGAGCGTTCCACCGGGCTTGCTATAAACATGACCCTCCTACGGAGGGAGGAACGTCCCACTTGGCCTGCTTATAAACATGACCTTCCTACGCTCACTTCAGCCAGGCGTCCGCGATCACTTTATC
>JAHFUG010000560.1:1991-4161 GCA_023265195.1 Blastocatellia bacterium
TCCGCGAGAATCCTCAACTCGATCTGCGAGTAGTCCGCTATCACCAGCTTGCGTCCCCGAGGCGCGCGAAAACACGAGCGATACTCGGGCGAGTTAGGCACCTGTTGAAGATTAGGATCGGAGCAACTCATCCTTCCACCGGTCGCGCCGATCTGGCGGAAGTCCGGATGCAGCCGGCCCGTGACCGGATGAACGTGCGTCAGCATCGACTCGCCATAACTAGTGAGCGATTTTTGCAGCGACCGGTATTCGAGCAGTTTGTGAATAACGGGATACTGGCCCGCGAGCGATTGCAACTGCCAGTTTCGCGTTCCCTCCAGCTTGATCCCGATTCCCGCCAGCGCCTCGGTCACCTGCGAAGGACTGTCGAGATTGATGTCCGGCTCTCCGAACAACGACAACTGAGGAATGCCGGATGCAAGCTCGGCTTTCAACGCCGAAGCCGTCAGAGCATGCGCGCGGCGAACATCCGACAGTTGTTTCTGCCAGCACTGGGCGTCGATCGCCATTCCCGCAAGCTCCATCGCCGCCACCGGCAACACGCATTCGAACTCCAGCTTCGCAACTTCATTCAGGCCCAGCCGCGTCAGCTCTTCCGACAGCTTCCGATGCAACGGAATCATAATCTCGGCGTCCACCGCGGCGTAGCGGTACTGCTCATCGGTGATCTCGCCCGACCAGTCGCTGGCCTGCGCTGACTTATCGACTTCCCGGCCCAGGTATCTTTCGGAAACCGCCGACAGGCCGTGACTGATTCCGGCGCCGACGGCGACTAGCTTGCTCGCCAAGAACGTGTCGAAGACGCCTCCGACCTCGATGTTGAAATGATGCAGCAACATCTTGAGATCGAACTTGGCGTTGTGAAATACCTTGATCGGATTGGCCGCGGTGAGCAGCGCGCGAAGCCCGGCGTGACCGAGCGCGGCCATACTGAATAGATCAATGATAAACGCCCGCATCGGAGTAGCTAGTTGGAGCAGCCGGACGCGGCTGGTGAGCGGATCCAAACCGGTCGTCTCGGTGTCCGCTCCAATAACCGAACATGCCGATAACGCCGCTATCGCGTCTTCCAACGCAGCCGGACTGGAGATAAGTGTGTAGTTGTCGGGGGTCACGTTTTTTTACGCCTCATCTTACCCGCGGACGTTTGGGAGTCGCCGTCATTCTAATACATCTTCAGCGCCGCGGCGTACTTAATCCGGCTGGTTGTTCAGGACTCAACGCATGCTCGCCCTTTGATCAACCAGGAATCGACGCTTTGGCTTCCTGATCCGCTTTAGTCAGCGGTTACAGAGTCTGAATCAGAGGTTCCTCTGATCTCTACGCAACCAAATCCCGAATTGCGCCGTAATGCTGCGTCGCTCGTAAGAAAAGAGATGCAACTTTCTTGAATACCCCCAACGGAGTTGGGAGACGCTATCATTTCCAACCTACACCAGAGATGCTGTGGTTCCTCAATACCCCCAACGCAGTTGGGGGATGCCTTCATTTTCAACCTACACCAGAGCCGCTTGTGGTTCCCCTCGTAATACCCCCAACGGAGTTGGGAGACGCTTTCATTTCCAACCTACACGAGAGCCGCTCGTGTTCCCCCCGTAATACCCCCAACGCAGTTGGGGGATGCCTTCATTTTCAACCTACACCAGAGCCGCTTGTGGTTCCCCTCGTAATACCCCCAACGCAGTTGGGGGATGCCTTCATTTCCAACCTACACCAGAGCCGCTCGTGTTTCCGCCGAAATACCCCCAACGCAATTGGGGGACGCCTTCATTTCCAACCTACACCAGAGCGCTCGTGTTTCCGCCGAAATACCCCCAACGCAGTTGGGGGATGCCTTCATTTCCAACCTACATCAGGTCGACTCAAGAACCTTTTCATCAACGCGGTTGAGACACTGCCGCATGTTCCAGCATACGCGGATGGCTGCCACAGTTGATCCACTCCCGCGTCGATCAATTCGGCGCCGCCATTTTGCGTGATCCAATGCTGGGCATTGTTCATCAGAGACAAGGCGCTGCCTTCTACGCTGAGTTTCGGCGGAATTCTCACAATCAAATGCGTGTGGTCTGGTAGGACACTAATACGGTCAATCGCAAATCCTCGCTTCGCGGCGACTCGCAGCCAGTAGGATGAGAGGTCCCTCCCGAGCTTCGATCCGAAAACGCTTCGT
>JAHFUG010000176.1:0-6545 GCA_023265195.1 Blastocatellia bacterium
AAGCGACTCCTTTGACGAGCGTATCAAATAGTTGTTCTGAACCGGCCACGAAGTTTGGCTCATAGATGATCTTCAGTTGCTTATCCTGGTCCGGCATTACCTTATTCGTCCTTAGTCATTTGTCATTTGTCATTTGTCATTTGTCATTTGTCATTTGTCATTTGTCATTTGTCATTTGTCATTTGTCATTGGTCGCTGGCGCTTGGATATTCACTCCTGCTAATGCTTCAAATGTCCCTTCGCCCCAATCATCAATCCGCAATTCGCAATCATCAATCCGCAATCCGCAATCATCAATCCGCAATTCGCAATCATCAATCCGCAATCATCAATCTGCATTCCCCTTTCCCCATCCTCTATCCATCATCCGCACATTCTGTTATATATCATGCCGCCTCTGCCGGTTGGCAAAGTCATAACTCAAGTGGAGATCGAAGAACTCGGAGGCGCCAAATGCCAGGACAAGATGAGGGGGTTACTTCAAAGAAGGGTTTAGCTAAGGAACTGGCGCCTTTGCTGCTATCCGTTACCGCGCTGGCGTTGTCGGGATATTCGATCTACACATCTGAACGCACAAATCGGGATGTCGCGGGCGTCAACGCGATCAAAAACGAATACGAGCAATTCAATAGCATGGCGCGAACGCAGATGGAGCGCCCGCTGATGTCTCACCTGTTCTCGGTATCCGGGGCGGATTACGATTCGAGATCGGCGCAGGTCGCCACCGCATCCGCCTCTCTTGACGGTCAAACAAAAGCGAAGCTGCTGCTGGAGGAGAGGGCGACGGCCCATTTTATTTTCACGATGTTCGAGGAGACTTACTACAACTGGAAGCAAGCCGAGCGAGTCGGGGACAAAGGCCGCGCGAAACTTCTGCTCGAGGACGTACGCTATTTCAATCAGGCGTTATGCAACCCCAGACTGTTGTGGTACTGGGACACCGACAACGGCGCGAAGTTAGGATGGCTCTTCGCCGGCGAGCTTCAGGAACACTACCGGAACGAGATTCTTAAAACCTGCGAAGAGGAAAACGATCCCAATGGACCGTTTTCCCAGCCTGTGACTGAGTCCAAGAAACCAGCGTCTTTGGGAAAGAACGTCAAATGAGCCTGCCCGGGGAGGGCGCCTATGGATAACACGAAAAAGCTTATGACCAGCGTAACCGCGTCGGCTCTGTTACTCGGACTTGGCGCCACGAACACCCACGTTATCGCGGCGCCTGTTGCGGCGTGGCGTCAAGGCGCAACCAATGAGGATCCCGCGGTGGGTGAAGCTCAAAAAACCATCCTAGAAGTGTTGAAGGGTAAAAAGGAAGAGACCGCCATGTCGCTGGAGGAAATCCTCGGCAAGGAGCCAAGTCTCAACTCGGACGCCGCGACGAAGGCATTGAAGAAGCTAGTGCACGCGGGCTCCGTCCTAAAAACCAATAAGGACAAGTACTACGTCCGAACCAGCAGCGGGGGTTAATCTCAGGCTGGGATTGCCAAACAGGAAGTCGACTTCACGATGAGCTTTTCTTAAGAAGAGCGTTTCAATGGCCATAACCACCCACGCTTCCGGTATCTCGGACCTTCAACACTACCGGAAGAAGCGCGAGCAATTTTATAAGCGCTTCGGCGCCGAATGGCCAGGGACCCTGCTCGATCCATATGACATTCTCGAGGTCCACCCATTGCCCCGCGCGGACATCACGGCCATCATTCAGGCTTCTGAAGCCATAGCCCGTGTTTACCAACGAACCGCCGCGTTGCTCCGCACGCTCCCCGAGGAAGCCTTGTTGCAAATGGGGCTTCCCAAGCCGGCTCTCGATCTTGCACGTGGCCAGATTCCCGGTATGCCCGACACCGTTATCGGCCGGCTCGACCTCGTGAAAACAGGCGACGGATATAAGCTGTTGGAGTTCAATGCCGATGCGCCCGGGCTAATGGTCGAAGCGTTCGCCGTCAACGCTAAGGTATGCCAAGAGTCAGGGAAGGTGGATCCCAACAGTGACGGGGAAGCTGCGCTGGCTGCCGCATTGCGGGACGCCGTCCGCGCCGGGCTCGAGTATGTAGACGTCGAGCACGCTAGGCAGGGGAGCGTAGTCTTCACATCCTGTTCGACGTACGTAAGGGAAAGGGATGTGGCGCATTACTTAATGCGGTTGCTCGATATGGACCGCGACCTGAGGAAGCAGTATGTCCCAATGGAATCGCTGCGCGGTGACGCCAACGGTTTGTATGATCCCGACGGCGGCCGAATCGACGTGCTATACCGGACCTATCCCTTCCAGTTCTTCAGCGGCGGCATGTTCAGCGATGACCAAGACGAGAATGCAGGGCTGCATGATGGACAACTGTTGTATGAACTGATAAAGAGACGCAAGCTCGCCGTCATCAACCCGCCGTCGGCTTTCTTATTGGAGAGCAAGGCGGTTCAGGTAGTGATATGGGGGCTATGCGAAGCTGGTCTATATTTCGATGCGGAGGAGCGCACACTCATCAGACGCCACTTCCTCCCAACATTTCTCGATCCGGTTTTTCAGGATGAGCCATACGTCGTCAAGCCGGTCTATGGGGCCGAGGGAGACACGGTGACCATTGTTAATCCCAGACAAGGAACAACCGTATCCCACAACGGACGGACCTATGACGACCAAACCATGATCTATCAGAAATACGCCGAGTTACCGCTGATTGAGACCATGACTGAAGATGGACCTCGGCCGCTTCGCATGCTGATCTCATGTTTCCTCATAGCGGGGCAGGCGATCGGAGTCTGCGCTCGCGCGGGGCACGGCATTACAGACGCATCCTGGTGGGTTGCGCCGGTTTGTGTGGCTGATTGAGGTTACGCCGCACGCGAGGCTCGCCTTCATTGGAACAATTCATAGGCCCTATACACCGAACAATGAAGATATCGATTGACGAGGCTCGCCGCATCCTGACAGAGTGCCGCGCCGATCATTGCGCCCGGCGTCGTGACGAGTTGGACCAGTGTCCGGCGACTATTGAGACGACGCTCAAGCGGCTCGAACTACTGATGGAGGCGGACCTCGAGAAGCGGAGGCTTCTGCTGCTGGGAGACGATGATCTTCTGAGCGTCGCGATAGCCGCGACTGACCCATCGATAGGCGTGACCGTCGTTGACCTGGACATCGACCTTTTATCTCGCATCCGCCAACTGACTCCCGGCGCTCGGGTAGAAACCGTATGTCACGATCTTCGTTTAGGTCTCCCTTCCGAGTTGAGCCGCCGCTTCGATATCGTTTTTACTGATCCGCCCTACACTCTCGCGGGTCAGTTGCTGTTCCTGCGGCGAGGACTGACCGCCTTGCGCCCGCTTCGTGGGTCTTCGCTCTATGTATGCGGCTCCAGGTTCTACCTCAATGACAGTAAGCTCGCGAGCATAATCGAAGCGGCGCACCGGGCTGGATTGGACTTGAAGAGCACTCATGAGAACTTCAACGAATATGCCGCTCCGCCGGACGTTCGAGAAGATCTGAGAAAAGCCCCGGCGCCGCGAAGCGTAGAAGTTCTCCACTCGACACTCTTTAGTTTTGTTGTCCGCGACGACTCCACGTCTCCGGAATTGTTGCCTTTGTCTTGCCGCGACATTTACAGCTACGTTGAGGACGAGCCTCTTTACGATTAGGGATGACGTGGGTTTTGTCATTTGTCATTTGTCACTGGTCATTTGTCATTCGTCATTTGTCATTTGTCATTGGTCATTGGTCATTTGTCATTTGTCATTTGTCATTTGTCATTTGTCATTTGTCATTTGTCATTTGTCATTGGTCATTTGTCATTTGTCACTGGTCATTGGTCATTTGTCACTGGTCATTTGTCATTTCTCATTGGTCATTTGTCACTGGTCATTTGTCACTGGTCATTGGTCACTGGTCACTTGTCATTGGTCATTTGTCATTGGTCATTTTTCGTTATCCTGTACGAATGACGAATGACGAAGGACAAGTGACAAATGACAGTGCCGAATGACAAGTGACAAATGACCAGTGACAAATGATACCCGTGTGAACCGCGCTTTCCCGCTGAACTGCTGGCCCGCATCGACCGGCGGCGCGAAGCGGTCTGCCGGCGCCGGGGCGATCTGACTGACAGCGCCGGCTTGATCCGCGCTGCGAGGAAGCAGGAATTGGAATGACCCTTTACGTCGTTGACGCTGGAATCGCCGTCAAGTGGTTCCTGAACGAGCCGCATAGGAGTGAGGTGCTATAAACCTTTGCCCCAATCTACAATCTACAACCCGCAATCATCAATGCTCCTCTATCCTCCATCTTCTATCCTCCATCTCCTATCCTCCATCTCCTATCCTCCATCTCGTCATGGCTCGTCAGAATTTGATAAGAGTCTGTATGTAAGAAAAGTGCGAGAGGTCGGCGCCGCGAGTTAGTTTCGCGAATCTCCCCGGGAGAAATACCGAATATCCGGCGAGAAACTTGAAGCGCTCTTTGTATGGAAAGCCCAGCGTGAAGTCGAGTTCCTGTCCGAGTTCTCGGCTGGAATTCCCAAAAACATCGAATCCTAGAGTATCTCCAGCCGCACCACTCCATCTGCCGGCCGGCTGATGCAGGTAGAACTTGTGGTAGTCGGCGTCGAAGGAGAGCTTGCTCGCCGGATTGAAACCGAAGCCCAGTCGAATATCCTGCATATTCCTCCAGCCGAGGAAATCGGCATAGCCGTAATGGATGTGATTGTTCGGGAAGAGATTGATGAACTCGCGAGAGTGTTGATCCTTGAAGTTTCCATCTCCGGACGCAAAATCATATTCGAGGCTGAAGTGAGGCGATTGAGCGGACTTGAACCGCTTGCCCACCGTGACCGCAAGAGCCAGAGCCAGATGATCATCGGGCCCGAAGTGGCCGGTTTGAAACGCTACCTCGCCATCGTAGGAGAACCCGCCATCAGACTTTAATTCCTGGCGCGTTCCCATCGTGTAGATGCTTAGCGTGTCTGTCCTGCTGCCGACCTCTCCCCTCCACGCGAAAGTGTCTCGCAGAAGAAATCCATAGACTTCGAGTTTGCGGTTGGGGCTGTCGTTGAAAAACTTCAGATAGGCGCCGTAAAAGTCCTGGTGCGGTATGGCAAACTCAAAATCGAGCGGCGCCGACGCCGACGCCCGCTCCCGTGTACCAACGATCAGACCATGTCCATCAACGACCCTCGCGGCGAAGATATCGGCCGACCAACTTGCCTTAGCGTACACTGCTTTGATCGCGTCGAACGACCGTCCGACGTTGTCCCAATCGAACGCGCCCACTAATCTCTCATTGCCGTAGTTGAGTTCTTGTCTTCCTATCCTCACCGACAAATCGGGAGTCAAGAAATGATCGGCGTGAATGTACGCCTGGTGAAGGTCTACGTTTGCAAGACTCAAATTGGGTGAAAACTCTCTGCCCCAGACCCTCGAGTCTTGAAACTCCACAAACCCCGTGATGTCATCCGTCAGCTTCGCCTTCGCATGCAGCTTGACCCGCTGAGCGACCAGCGAATCCACGCCCTTTATGAAACTGTTGAGGTTCGCTCTCGCGTCGGGCCGGAATCTCAACTCGCCTCCGAACTCGATGCGGCTCTCTTTCTTCTCCGGCTTGTTTTCTTCTTGAGAGGGAATCGCCTTCGATGCTTCCGCCGCCGGTGTTTCTCTTACAGCCGCGAAGGCCGCTCTAGGCGCTTCGGTCTCGCCAAACCGCTTTCTCAACTCCGCATTTTCGCGCTTGAGCCCGTCGATCTGTTTTTCAAGCTCTTCAAGCCTCTTCGAAATTGCTTCGATCTTATCGGAGCCATCGGTTTGTTGGGCCGCCGAATTCCGCGGCGAAATGAGAATCAGGCCGGCTACTATCAACAGAAACGAGAACCTCAAAGCCGAGGCGGTTCGGATGCGAGCCAGATCAATGTAGTGCATAGCTGTGTTGTCTCCTTATTTTTCTAAATTCGCACGCACGCCACGAACGCTCAGTGTTATTGGCGCGGTTGAGAACCTCGACGAAAGCATGAGGTGGGTTGCGCGCTTCACAACCTGTTCTCGCCCCTCGAAATTCAAGTTTGCTGGTTGTTCTCTTCACGGCCCGGTTGTTCATGTTGTCGAGACCCACCATCCTGTCCGCGCCATTCAATCTCAGCCCCTAAGACTCATTCAATACAGGGAGGAGCGGAACTTTGTCTCTTCCTGCACTGCGATCCAAGTGGCGTGCTCCACCTCCGAAATAGATCGTGAACGATAGGGCTGCGCTCGTCGCTTCCGCGATCTGTGAGACTCTCCATGAATATAGGACGTAAATTACCGCCAGCGCATTCGGGAATCTTCGTTGACCTCTTAGTTTCAAGCTCAACGTTATCAACTCTCAGGTCGGGAAGGGTGGTTTACCACCGCTCCTTGCCGCCAGTTGAGTGAATCGTAAGCCATGAGCGGGGGTAAACCACCCTTCCCGGCCTGAGAGTTTTTGATGTTTGGCGAAATCGCCGATCTCGGCGCCTGCCAAAAGAGCAACCACGAATTGCCAAACCTCCAGCTCCCTCCGTACGAGGGCCATGTGTTCTCTGAAATGG
>JAHFUG010000176.1:6645-13552 GCA_023265195.1 Blastocatellia bacterium
GCGCGCGAATGGAATGGCTCAGACTCCAGACGTCGATGAATCGAGGTTGTGCCCTCCGTTAGGGGATAAGGGATAGGGGATAGGGAACAGCTTCCAGGGGACAGGTGGCTCCATGAATTTGTCATTTGTCATTGGCCATTTGTCATTTGCTCGCTGTCCCGAATCATCAATCATCAATCATCAATCATCAATCATCAATTCCCCATTCTCACTTGTTATTTGCCGCATCTCATTGCGGGTCATGCTGAGCAAGAAAATCCAATTGAGCTTAACTTCACCCTTCACCTATTCCTTCAGCGCGATGATTGGATCAACCTTACTTGCGCGGCGCGCGGGTATCAGGCTCGCGGCAATCGCGGTGGCCGCAAGTAGTACGCTGATCGACACCAGCGTGGCTGGATCGTTGGGCCCAACTCCGTAGAGCAGCTTCGATAACAGCGGAGTGGTTGCGAATGTTCCAGCCAATCCCAGCGCCAGTCCTATCAAGGTCAGAGTGAGCCCCTGTCGAACGATCAATCTCAACACATCGGCGCGTTCAGCCCCAAGAGCCATTCGGATTCCAATCTCACGCGTTCGTTGACTAACCGAATGAGAGATGACTCCGAACGTTCCTACGGCCGCCAGCAGCAGAGCCACGGCCGCGAACACCGACGACAGCACGCTGTTGAATCGAGCCCCCGATGCGGAAGCAGACACGACTTCTTCCATTGTTCTCACGTTGGTAACCGGCTGGTCCGCGTCCACCGCGTGAATAATCTCCCGAACCGCCGTCGCCATCTGAACGGGATATTTCTCGGTTCGCACGGCTAGCGCCATCACGCGGGCTGGCTCTTGTAGCATCGAGACGTACATCGCGGGACGCGGCGCCGCCGAAAGGTCTCGCTCCTTGACGTCTTCGCAAACTCCAACAATAGAGAGCCACGGCCTGGGCGAGCCCGGAGCGCCGAGCTTTATTCGTTTGCCTATCGGATTCTCTTGCGCGAAGAAATCATCGGCGAATCTTTCATTAATGATCACCGCCGGCGGGGCCGAGGCGCCCGCGGTTTGTTTGTCGAACCAGCGCCCGGTTTTCAACCGCACTTGCATTGTGTCGAAGAATTCGGGGCTGATGGCACGATAGTCCGCCGAAGACAACCGGGCTGGGTCAAAGGGCCTGCCCTCGATCGAAAACGGGCCATCGAATCTTCCGCCGCTCATAGGCAAGATCGAAATAAGCCCCGCGCTTTTTACCTCCGGCAGCGACGCCACCCTATGCTCCACTTCCTCAAAGAACGCCAACCGCTGCCGGCTCTTCGAGTACTTGCCTGGCGGCAAATCGATCTCCATGGTCAGCACGTTTCTCGCGTTGAAGCCGGCGTTCACCTGTTTCAACCTCACCAGGCTGTTCGTGAGAAGTCCCGCCCACGCTAACAGCATAAGCGAGACGGCGATCTCGCCGGCCACCAGCAATCCACGGAAGCTCTCTTGGCGGCGCGTAGACTTCCCGCCCAGCCAAGCGCCGTCGCGAAGCGCCTCGCTGATGTTTGTTCCCGAAGTGTGGAGCGCCGGCGCGATGCCGAAGATGAGGGCCGTCAGGATGGAGACCATCAGGGTGAACAACGCCACGCGCCAATCCATGCCTATTTCACTGACGCGAGGAATTCGAGACGAGCTGATCGCCACAATAAGATCTCTTGACCAGACGGCGGCCAACAGGCCAAGCCCGCCGCCCGCCAGCGCCAGCACTGTGCTCTCAGTCAAGAGCTGCCGCATCACGGCCGCGCGGCTCGCTCCCAAGGCGATTCGCACCGCTATTTCGCGATTCCGGCCAACGGCTCTCGCCAGAAGGATGTTCGCCGTGTTTGCGCAGGCGATCAGCGCCAAAAGCGCGCCGGCGCACATCAAAATCAATAACGCGGGTCTGACGCGGTCGCTGATTTGTTCCGTTAGCGGCGAGACTGTTATTCGCCAGCCGCCGTCTTTGCCGCCGGGACCAAGATAAGATTCCGGATACTGATTCACGAAAGAACTAGCGACCGCGGTCATTTCGGCTCGCGCTTGTTCGAGGGACACATCGGGCTTGAGCCGAGCCAGTACGCGTAGACTATAGCTTGAACGATCTTGAAGCTGGTCCGGCGTGAATGAAAGAGGGACATAAAGATCCGCCCGTTGGGCGAACTGCAAATCGGGATGAGGGAACTCGAAGCCATCCGGCATTACCCCAATGACCGTGTAGGCCGAGCCGTCGAGCGCCAGCGACTGACTCACTGCTCCAGCGATTGAGCCAAAGCGCCGGCGAGCCAGACCCGCGCTGAGTATCGCAATGTTGGCATGATCCGGGCTCGCCGCCTGTTCGTCAAAAGCGCTTCCGGCAGCGGGGCGTGCTCCCAGCAGCGGCAGCAATCCGGGCGTGAAACGGGCTCCAACCACGCGTTCTGGCTGATCGCCGCCGGTTAAGTTGAAGTTGACGTTGTTGAACGCGGCTATGCCGTCATAGGACTTGGTCAGCTCTCTGTATTCGATAAACTCCGGCGGGGACGCTCCAAGGTGATCCATGTCCAGAGTGAGGAAGGTGCCATCGATCGCCACAAGCCTGTCGATATTAGAGTAAGGCAGCGGCTTAATCAGTACCGCGTTGACGACGCTGAAGATCGAGGAAGCAGCGCCTATTCCAAGTGCGAGCGTGATTACAATGATTGCGGATACAGAGGGCTGGTGGCGAAGCATTCGAAAGGCTAATCGCAGATCGTTAACGACCCTCTCCATTCCGCATCGTCCTTAAAACTCGAGAAGCCGCAAAGAATCAAAAATCGTAGTCCGCCTTCGGGCCGGATCCATTAACTTATTTAGCCACGGAACAACCTGAAGGCGGAACTACGAAAGCTGGCAATAACCCTTGTTCTTTCACACCCTGGTCAAGGCCACGGAAGAAGGCCAAGACTCCCCTTCTTTACTTAAATCAGCTTCATAGAGCACTCACGCAACAACGGGAAAAAAACCAAAGGGCAAAAAGCAGAGGCCAGGAATGGAGATTAGACCCTGTTCTTCAGCTTCACTGAGACAGAAAACGACCCCTGGTTTCTGCCTTTTGCCTTTTGCCTCTTTCTTCGGCTCACGGAACCTGTATGGGGGCGCTCAGTTGGAGATTCCCCCACGCAATTCTCAGAGTCACATCCTTTATATCGGTCTTTTTGAAGATCAGATCTATCGACAGCTTCTCTCTCATTTCAGAACTCTTCTCCGTGCTCATCCCGGCCTTGATCGCAATCGCAGCCCGTTCGATCTCCGAAGCGTCAGTGTGCGCGGCTCGAGCCTTGGCGGGATCGATAAAGACCAAAGACCACGCCGAGCCTTCTTGCGATCTCTGCAAGCCGAGATACCACAATCCCGGCGGTATCCTCTGACCCGATATCTTCAGAGGAATATCCGTATCGAGCACCGTCCAGAAGTTGCTGCCCAGACGCCAAACCTTGCCCTTGGTCATCTGATCGAACTTGCCGGAATCTTCATAATCTTTTCGCCACGCGGGCCGGCCGTAGTCGATCGCAAATTGGCCTGCGCCGCGATCTTTGGTGTTGTCCCAATAACCGACTCGAGTCGTTCCTCGCTCCGCGGAATCGCTGCCAAAAGCGATGATTGGAGGCCGCTTTTCCTGGGCATTGATTGGAGCCGCCGCACACAACATCGCTCCCGCGCCAATGAGCGCGATAATCGATCGACGCATTTTCACGAAATTTCCTTTCTTTCCGGTCCTAATCCGCGCTGACCTCGATTCGGCCGTCTTCCTCTTCGACGACACGTCCGTCGAACAGGTGAATGCCGCGGTCGGCGTGCCGGGCGTACCGCGGGTCGTGAGTAACCATGCAAATCGTGGCGCCTTCACGGTGAAGATCGCGAAGCAACTCCATAACCGCCTCGCCGCTGCGAGAATCCAGGTTACCGGTCGGCTCGTCCGCAAGCAGAATCGACGGCTTACCCGCGACCGCCCGCGCGACCGCGACTCGCTGTTGTTGACCGCCTGATAGTTGGCTCGGCAGATGCTTAGCGCGATGGGCCATTCCAACTTTCTCGAGCGCCTCGTTCACGCGCTGCTTTCGCTCCGAGGACTTCAAGCCTCGATAGGTCAAAGGCAACTCGACGTTCTCGAAGACGGACAGGTCGCCGATTAGATTGAAGCTCTGAAAGATGAAACCTATCTCGCGGTTGCGAATTCGGGCGCGCGCCGACGGATTCAGTTCAGCCACGGCGTTCCCGTTGAGCATGTAGGCGCCCCCGGTCGGAGAATCCAGCAGCCCCAATATCGAGAGCAGTGTGGACTTGCCGCAACCCGATGGACCCGCTATTGAAATGTACTCGCCCGTGTTGATTTCAAGATGTATGCCGGACAGCGCGTGAGTCTCGATTTCATCCGTGTAGAAAACCTTTTGAACGCCGTCCAGCCGTATCAGCGGCTGACTTGAAGATGTCATTTGTGTCTCTCCGTTATCTCAATCTTATTTGAGCGTCGTTGTCATAGGTCTTCATATCGGAGAGGATCACCTTGTCCCCAACCTGAAGCCCTTCTTTAACCTCCACTGTGGCGACCGAACTTCGCCCCAACTTCACCTGGACACGGATTGCGGTTACTCCATCCGGCTCGACCTTGAAGAGCCCGACCATAGCGTTCTCCTGACCCATGACCGGCCTGCCAACGTATAGAATATCGTCGAGCCGTTCGAGCTCGACCGTACCTTCGACGCTGAGATCGGCGACCGCTCCCTTGGGCAACTCGCCTAACAACTCGGCGTCAACGGTTCTGGTCCCGTTCTGCACGGACGGATCGATGCGCATCACTCTTGCCGGTATTATTCCGTTTCTGGTGTCAACCGAAACCGGCTGCCCGATCTGAATATCCTTGACCTGAGTTTCAGCGATTTTCAACTCGGCCTTTAGTTTCTTGGGATCGGCAACACGAGCCAGATTCTGGCCGAGCGTCACCTGCTGCCCTACTTCCGCTAATAGCACTTGCAGCACTCCGGAAATTCCCGCCCGCACCTTCAACGCTTCCACTTGAGAGCGCTTCAACCGCACCCCTTGCTCCAACTGAGAAACCTTTTCTTCCTGAGCGAAGACCTGATTCTTGACTTCATCCGAAGTGATGCTCAGGCGCTGCGCTTCGATTTGATTGCGATTGCCGAGGTCGTCGGCTTTGATCTTGGATAGTTTCACGAGAAGATCGGACATCAACCCCTGCTTGCCCAATAACTCGTTCACTTCAGCTTGAAGCTTTGCGGCTCTATAGTCCGCTCCCACCGACGCCGCCGTTGAACGTTGATCCAGCACTTTTTTCTCGCATTGAACCTTGAGACTCGCGAGATCCGCCTTGGCGCCCCTCCACTGAGATTCGGCGTCCAAAGCAGCCTGTTTGATTTCCGGATTATCGAGTTCGAACAATACCGTATCCGCCAGAACCGTCTCTCCCGGCTTTATCAACCTCTTCTCGACGCGGCCGGTGCTAATGGCGGGAACCCATCGAATCTCCTCCGGAACCAAGGTGCCCAGCCCGCGAACCTGCCGAAGCATCAGGCCGCGCTTCACGGTGTCGAACAAAACCGTGCCCGGATCCACGCTGGGGGCCGCCGGCTTGAGCTTCGACACGCCCACCGTGATCCCCGCGACGGCGCCTACGGCTAGCACCAGGTAAATCGCTCTCTTGATGTTCCGCTTGCGGGCCTGACTCTTTCTCGGAATGTCCATAATAACCCCCGAAAGACCCTACCAACTGACGTGCCAAATTAGAATTGACCGAACAAGTCTCGAACGGCCTTAGTTTAGTCCAAACCGCGGCTTAATTGAAAGGGTTTTGGTGTTCGGTTTTGGGATTGTGCATTCCCAAAACCGAACTGGGAAATCGCGGCGCTCAGTCAGCCAAAACCAGGAAGAAAGAGTTTCTCGCAAAGACGCAAAGAACGGCGCAAAGGCCGCAAAGAAGCCTTCCAGGAAAATAATATTCTTCCGCTTTGCATCTCGAGCCGATCCCCGAAGACTCGCTGCGGTCCCGCCCTCGCGTGTCTTATGCAGGGCCATTGGGTTCCGACAGTTATTGTTTTGTAATTTTTGTAAGACTGCTTTGCGATCTTTGCGCTCGATCTTTGCGCCTTTGCGAGAAAATCTTTTTCCTCTCTCAGCAACACAAGTACCCCCTCAGTTGCTCCGGCATGACGCCACTGTTATATTGACTGTCGCGTTAGGTTGAATGTCACGCTTGGTTGATCGACGAACATTTGAGCCGAGTTCGCCAAGTCCAGGAGTCATATCAATGAACTACACGAAGAGGCTATCGCGCGAGCGAGCCGCGCTCGTGGTAATCGACATGCAAGAAGCGTTTCGTCCGGTCATACCGGATTTTGCCGACGTGAGCGCGCGCATCGCAAAGGCCGTACAAGGCGCGAGGCTCCTGGAGCTCCCCGTGATCGTCACCGAGCAATACCCGCGAGGTCTCAAACACACCGCGGCCGAGATATTGCCTTATCTTCCTGAATCGCCAAATGTCATCGAGAAGCTCTGCTTCAGTTCGTGCGGCGTTGAAGAATTCCAGTCAACGCTGATCAGCCGTGACATAAAACAGGCCATAGTCTGCGGCATAGAAGCTCACATCTGCGTCGCTCAAACCGTGCTGGACCTCTTATCACGCGAGATCGACGTCTTTCTACTGGTCGACTGCATTACGTCGCGAACCCCAGACAGCAAGGAAGTCGCGCTTTCACGGCTCACTCAAGCAGGAGCAATCCCCTCCAATTTGGAAATGGCGTTGTTCGAGATGATGGGAACGGCGGAATCGCCTCAATTCAAGGCGCTGCAGAATCTGATCAAGTAGGAATTGATGAATGGGAATTGATGATTGATGATTGATGAACGGGACGGCAATCATCAATCTGCAATCATCAAT
>JAHFUG010000561.1 GCA_023265195.1 Blastocatellia bacterium
TCGGCGCCCGCAAACAGTTCATGGCCGAGCATTGCATCGAGCATCGAGGGAACCAGATCGATTGCCGTAATCCGCTCCTCAACGATAAAGCGCACCACGCGATCTATGTCCTTTTGACTGCCAGGCTCCAGGATTATTAGCTGAGCTCCGGTAATAAGAGGATAGAATATCTCGAGAATCGACGCGTCGAAGCTGATCGAATACTTCTGAACCATCCGGTCGGACTCGTTCAAGGGTAGAACCTTTGCAATCCACTGCAGGTGATTGCAGGCGCCCGCGTGGGGCGTTAAAACTCCTTTTGGAACTCCGGTCGATCCGGACGTGTAAATCAAATAAGCGGCGTTCTCCGGCGCGAGACCACTGGATGGATTTTCGGAGGAGCATAGTTTTGTTGCTTCGCGGTCGCGGTCGATACAAACCACTTCAACGTGTCGAGTCATCTCCGGGATCTGGAGATCATCCTGTGTCAGTAAAACTGATATTTCCGCATCGGCGATCATGAACGACAAGCGCTTTTCGGGATGTGAAGTATCCAGCGGAACATAAACGCCGCCGGCCTTGAGAATTCCGAGGAGTCCAATGATCAAATCAAAAGAACGCTCCATGTAGAGCCCAACGAAAACGTCCGGGCCAACCCCGAGAGATCGCAAATAACCAGCGAGCCTGTTTGCTTCAGCGTTCAGCGCGGCGTAGGTCAGTTGCGCGCCTTTGAACCCGAGCGCCGCAGCGTCAGGCGTCCGCCTCACTTGCTGTTCAAACAACTCGTGGAGGCCGGCGACTGTTTGAAAATCGGCCTGCGTGTCGTTCCAATCCGTTATAATCTGGCGCCGAGTCTCCTCCGATACGAGCGTCAGGTGGTCAATCGAAACGTCGGGCCGGGCCGCCACTCCCGCTAAAAGCATCTGCAGGCACTCGATCAATCTTTCAATCGTCGGCGGATCGAATAAGTTAGTGTCGTACTCCAGCAGCCCTCTAATCTCGCCGTTCTCTTCCGTCATTGAGACTGACAGATCGAATATAGCCAATCCACTCTCGGTCTCAACCGAAAGCAGCTTCAACCCGCCGAATTCCATCGCCGGCATCATGACTTCCTCCGTGGAAAACATGACTTGGAAAATCGGGTTGTGGCCAAGGTTGCGCTCCGGCTGCAGCTCCTCGACAAGCCTCTCGAACGGAAGGTCCTGGTGAGCATAGGCGCCAAGCGCGACGTCGCGGACTCGCTTCAGCAGACTCACAAACGCCGGGCCGCCGCTAACGTCGGTTCTCAGCACCAGCGTGTTAGCGAAGAATCCGATCAGCTTCTCGACGTGGCTTCGCGTCCTGTTCGCGATTGGAGTTCCAACGATGATGTCTTCCTGGCCGGTCAGCCGGTACAAGAGTGTCTTGAAGACGGCTGTAAGCGTAGTGAAGCCGGTAACGCTTTGCTCGCGGCTCAACAACTGGAGCCGGCCGGTCACGGCGCCCGAAACGCGAAACGGCACATGAGATCCCTTGAGCGTACTGAACGGAGAGCGCGGGCGGTCGAAAGGAAGATCGAGCACCGGCAATTCGCCCGATAACGTTCCCCTCCAATAGTCCAGTTGCTCTTGCAAGACGCCGCCTTGCAGCCACTCCCGCTGCCACTGCGCGAAATCGGCGTACTGGATCGGTAGCTCCTCGAGCGGCGATTCTTCACCCTTTGAGTACGCTTCATAGATCGCCGCAAGCTCTCTAAGGAATACCGCCAGGGCCCAGTCATCGACGATTATGTGATGAATGGTGATCAATGCGACGTGCTCGGTCTCGCTCAGCCTCAGCACCTTGAATCGGAACAGCGGATCGGCCGCGAGGTCGAACGGCTCTTGCGCTTCCGTCGTGGCTAACCTTTGGACCTCGGCGTCCCGATCAGGCATTCGCTCAAGATCGGTATGGGGCAGAATGAACGCATATGGCTCGTCGATCACCTGAGCAGGCTCGCCGTTGACGGTTAGAAAGCGAGTTCTCAACACTTCGTGCCGCCGAATTATTTCCGTGATCGCTCGTTGCAAGAGAACTACGTCGAGAGACCCCACGAGTCTGATCGCGCCTGACACGTTATAAGAAGGATCGCCCGGCTCCAACTGCGTCAGGAACCATATGCGCTGCTGCGCGAATGAAAGCCGAAGCGGCTGGTTTCGCGGGACCGGAAGAATAGGCGGCGTTTTCGATTCCACGTTCTGCTGGGCCGCGTCTTCTACAATCCGGGCGAGAGCAGCCACAGTCGGCGCCTCGAATAATCGGCCAAGCGGCAGATCAACGTCGAATACGTCGTTCACCCGTGAGATTACTTGCGTGGCCAGCAAGGAATGGCCGCCTATCCGAAAGAAATCGTCATGAATGCCGATCGCCTCCAAGGAAAACACCTCGCGCCATATCTCCACCACTCTCTTCTCGGTATCGTTCCGAGGCTCCTCATAGACGTATTCTGGTTCGACATCACCCTTCGCGATCGTCCTTAACAAGGCGCATCGATCAATGTAGCCGTCCCTGGTTCGCGGCAATTTATCTAGAATTCTGATGTCACCCGGCAGTATTTTTTCGGGCAAGTGTTCTCTGAGGACGCCGCTAATATCAGCGGCCGTCGTCTCCTCATCCAGTGGCGCGACAAAAGCGACGAGCGCGCCGTGATCGCCCACCGCATCGCTCCAAACGGCGGCCGCCTCTCTAACGTGATTGTTCCGCGACAACACGCTTTCGATCTCTCCGCAAGCGGCGCGCAACCCCCTCACAGTGACGCTTCCGTTCACCGAGTCCAGTTTCTCAATGGTCCCATCTTTTAATCGGCGGCCGCTCTCGCCCGTTCTATACAACCGTCCAGCCGAGAACGGATTCACAACGAACGCTTCGTCGATCTCCTCCGGACCGCCTTCATATCCAATTGCTAAAGTTTCCGCGCCAACGCATATCTCGCCCAGCACTCGTTCCGGAATTGGACCTAAATTCTCGTCGAGCAGGTACAGCGTCACGCCAGCCGCCGGCCGGCCGAGCCGCTCTTTGTCCGCGCGGCCGTTCTCGCCGGCGAGAGACTCCATCGCGTAATAGCCTCCGGCCTCCGCGGCTCCTTCGACTTTCCACACCCGCTCCTTAACATCTCGTTTCGCCGTTTCTCTCAGCCGCTTCAGATCGCTCCATTTCTCGTCAACCAGCAGCATCCTGATCTGTTTCAGCGACCACGGAAACTCCTGGCCAAGGCGCTCTATCTCGCCCGCCGAACTCGTCATCACCGTAACTCCCGCATCGCGTATCAACCGGGCGAGTTTTCGAGGTGACAAGAGCCCTCCCGGCGTCATGTAAATCGACGCGCCCGCGCTAACCGCCCCGAATGTCTCGACCAATGATCCGTCTTCCGAGAGACTTGTTCGATGCGCGATTCGATCGGTCTCTTTAAGCACCCGCCCCACGCCCATCAGCGATCGGTGAGTGAGAATCACTCCGGCAAACTCACCATTCCGAACCGATCTGGGTAAAACGCAGGCCACCCGGCCGCCTGCGAGAGAATTCTCGGGCTCGGCGCCGCTCTCCTCTTCCAACTCGTCTCGGATTTGTTCGATGAAGATAATCTCCGCCGCCTGGTCTGAAACACGCTCTCTTAGCTCGCTCTCCGTTATCACAATTGGTGGGCCTATGCTTTCAATCATCAAGGCGATGCGAGGTATCGGCTCCGCGGGATCAATCGGCACGCACGCTCCTCCCGCCCTCATCACACCCAACAGCGTCACCAGCCTCTCGATCCCTCTTTCCATCAACACGGCGACACGTTGTTCGTCTATCGATCTCCCGCGCATCAACCATCGGGCGAATTGATTTACCCGCCGGTTCAGATCTACATAGTTCAGCGATTCTGCGCCGTCCATTACTGCAATGGATTCGCCTCTGTCCACTGCTTGTTTCGCTATGACGTCGAGGATCGTTCCATCTCCCGTATCGGGCTCCCGGAGCCTTTCCGCTTCGGTCCAGCCACCGATCAACTGTTGGCGCTCCGGCTGGGTCAATAATGGAAGCGCCCCAATCGCTTGATCAGGAGATGAGGCCGCCGCTTCCAACAAGATCTCAAATTGCCTGACGATCCGCTCAATGGTGGTCACTTCAAACAAGTCTATGCTGTACGCCAA
>JAHFUG010000177.1 GCA_023265195.1 Blastocatellia bacterium
ATGCGTGGTTCTAATTGATCAGCATCGCGCGAGGCTGCTCACGCTTGACGCAGCGGGATGGGAGCGGTTGGCGGAGATAGAGTCGGAGGTCCCTAACAAACATCACACCACCGGGACCGATCACATCTGGTCGCAGTCACAGATGGATCGAGATCGTCAGAATCACGTCAAGTCGCACGTCCGGCGCGTGGCGGAACAACTGGCCGAGGCG
This sequence comes from Blastocatellia bacterium, assembly GCA_023265195.1. GTDB lineage: Bacteria > Acidobacteriota > Blastocatellia > UBA7656 > UBA7656 > QHVH01. The sequence continues at coordinate 212 of JAHFUG010000177.1, forward strand.
TTTGATAGACTGAAGCCGTCGCGTTTGGTGGTCGGCGGATCAAGCGAGACCGTGACTCTATTCCTTGAAGAACTTCCAAAGCGGCTGCAGTCAGAGGTTATTGGCAGCCTGGCCGTTCCGGTAGACATCAATCTGGAACGGCTGCGGAGCGAGATACATGAACTGCAAGCGGCCGCCGAACATCTCGATGAAGTCAAGCTGGTTGACTCTCTCATCACGTCGGCGCGCAAGCAAGACAGGGCCGCTCTCGGAATCAAGGACACCCTGTCAGCCGTCCAGGAGGCTCGAATCTTCCGGCTAATCGTCTGCAAGAGTTTTCGCGCCGCCGGAAGCCAGTGCTGCGGCTGCGGCGTATTAACCGTCGACGGCAATGGACAATGCCCGTATTGCGGAGACCGGCTCGACCCTGCTCCGGATCTGATAAACCTCGTCTCGCACAAGGTGATGGAGCAGCACGGGAAGGTCGACGTGATCTCCGGGGAAGCCGAAGGAAAGCTAATGGAGGCGGGCGGCGTTGGAGCCGTTCTGAGATTCTGAATTACCCAAATTGACGAGAGGTCGAAATGGCAATGATACCGACTGTTGTTGAGACCACGAGCCGTGGTGAACGTCACTACGACATCTACTCGAGGCTCTTAAAGGAAAACATAATCTTCATCGGCACTCCGATCGACGAGGTCATTGCCGGAATCGTAATCGCGGAATTGCTCTTCCTCGAAGCCGAAGATCCCGACCGGGACATTTCGATCTACATCAACAGCCCGGGAGGCTCGATAACCGCCGGCCTGGCCATCTATGACACCATGCGGTTTGTCCGCCCGGACATCGTGACCATATGTCTGGGACAAGCCGCATCGATGGGAGCGGTGCTGCTCGCCGCAGGCGCGAAGGGAAAGCGATTTTCGTTGCCTCACTCGAGAATCTTGATTCACCAGCCGTCAATGGAAGGGCTCGAGGGCCAGGCGACGGATATCAAAATATATGCGGAAGAAGTCCTGAGAATGCGATCCGTGTTGTCCCGCATTCTCGCCGAAGCGACGGGCCAGCCGCTGGCGAACATCGAAAGAGACTTTGAACGCGACTTCATCCTGAATCCGGTTCAAGCTGTGGAATACGGATTGATTGATCTGGTTCTCAGTTCCAGGAATGCGGACTCGAAGGACGGAAAAAAGGATCGAGAGAAATAAAACAATGGCCACGAAGAGGGTTTCAATGCGCAGGTTTACAGGCGAGGTTCAGTACCGCAGACCAAGTGGCCCGCTATGGGAGCCCGCTGCGGATATTTACCGCACTCCGGAGGGCTGGATCATAAAGTTCGACCTCGCCGGCGTCAGCGCTGAAGACCTGGAGGTGTTGATTGCGGACGACAAACTGATCGTTCGTGGAGTCAGACGCGACTCATTCATTAACGAGGGTTGGAGTTATTATCAACTCGAGATCACGTACAGCCGCTTCGAACGAACTATCTCCATTCCCTGTAACTGGACCAAGGCTTGTATAAGCAGTGAGTGCCGGGAAGGCTGGCTGATAGTCAACATAGCATGCGTCGAATAGAGAGGTTGTTTGCGGGTGGGGAATCATATGTCGAAAACCAATTTGGTGGAACTTCCGGTGTTGCCGCTTAGAAACACCGTGATCTTTCCTTCCGGACTGTCGCCGCTTACGGTGGGCAGGCCGATGTCGCTTGCGGCGGCCGAGGCCGCTCTTGCAACTGAAGAAAAACTCCTTGCCGTCGTGACGCAGCGAGGCGATGAAGATACGGATCCTACGCCTGAATCACTCTACACCGTGGGCACCCGAGTCGTCATAAACAGGATGCTTCGCGCGCCCGGCAACGAGGAGGTCCTTCACTTGATCGTGCAGGGTCAGGAGCGCATCCGGTTCGTGTCCTTCACCGAACAGAAACCCTACCTAAAGGCGATGGTGGAAGTTCTACCGGATCCGGCCAGGGATAACACCCCTGAAGTCGAAGCGCTGCGGCGCAATATCGACGCGTTGGTTCAAAAGGCGCTGGGTCTGTTGCCGAACGTTCCGGCCGAAATCAGGTCCCTCATAATCTCCGCGGCCGACACGGTGCATCTATCTTACTTCCTGGCGTCGGTGTTGGATCTCGGCACGACGCAGGAGCAGGCGTTGCTGGAGGCGGATACCGAGGGCGAACTGCTGCGGCTGATGCACACCTATCTTGCGCGCGAAGTCGAGGTGCTCGAGATTCGAAGCAAGATAGCCAACGAGACCCAGGAGCAGCTCGGCAAAGCGCAGCGGGATTACATACTGCGCGAACAGATGAAACAGATTCAAAAAGAACTCGGGGAAACCGAACCAGAGCAGGCGGAAGCGACTCTGCTGCGCGAACGGATTCAGAAGGCGCAGCTCCCCGACGAGGTTCGCACCGAAGCCGACCGTGAGCTGCGCAGGCTCGAGCGGCTCCCATCGGCCGCGCCTGACTACAACGTCATTCGCACTTACCTTGAGTGGATACTCGACCTTCCGTGGATGATCGCGACCGAGGACAAGCTCGACCTGATTCACGCGCGTGAAGTGCTCGACACCGATCACTATGACCTTGATGACATCAAGGAACGGATACTCGAACATCTTGCGGTGATCAAGCTCAACCCAAAAACCAAGGCGCCGATTTTATGCTTCGTCGGCCCTCCCGGCGTCGGGAAGACCAGCCTCGGCCAGTCGATCGCGCGTTCGATGGGGAGAAAGTTCGAGCGAATGTCACTGGGCGGCATACGCGACGAAGCGGAGCTTCGCGGCCACCGCCGGACTTATATCGGCTCGATGCCGGGCCGAATCATCCAGGCGTTGCGGCGCGCGGGAGTCAATAATCCCGTAATGATGCTGGACGAAGTCGACAAGCTGGGAATGGATTTTCGCGGCGATCCGGCTTCGGCTCTTCTCGAGATTCTCGACCCGGCGCAGAACTTTTCGTTCCGCGATCATTACCTGGACCTGCCGTTCAACCTGGCGAGCGTGTTCTTCATCGCGACCGCGAATGTTTTGCAGCCGATACCGCCGGCGCTGCGCGACCGAATGGAAATCATCAGGCTCTCAGGGTATAGCGAAGAAGAAAAGCTGCACATAGCGAAGCAGTATCTGGTTCCGCGTCAAGTCAAAGAAGCCGGCCTCCGCGAGGAGCAGCTTCTGATCGGCGACGATACGTTGGAAGCGGTCATAGGCCGTTATACGCGGGAAGCAGGCGTGCGCCAGCTCGAGCGGACGATAGGCAGACTAGCTAGAAAAGTGGCGTTGAAAGTAGCTCGAAACGAGGGCGAGACGTTCACCGTTAAACCGGCCGACCTTGAAGACTATCTAGGCCATGAGAGCTTCTTTCACGAGGTCGCGCGAAGGTCGCTGCCTCCGGGCGTTGCAACCGGGCTGGCGGTGACCGAGATGGGCGGCGAAGTGTTATTCATCGAGACGACGTTTCTCCCGGGCTCGAAGGGATTGACACTCACCGGCCAGCTTGGCGACGTGATGCAGGAGTCGGCGAAAGCCGCACACAGCTATCTCTGGTCGCACGCGGCGGAAATGGGCATCGACCCCGTTGAGAAGTTCGAGAAAAACGGCGTGCACGTGCATGTCCCCGCGGGCGCAACGCCTAAGGATGGTCCTTCGGCAGGTACGGCGATTGTGTCGGCGCTCGCGTCATTGTGCCTGGGCCGTCCGGTTCAAAGCGATACCGCGATGACCGGAGAGATTACGCTCAGCGGTTTGGTAATGCCCGTCGGTGGAATAAAAGGAAAAGTCCTTGCGGCGCGCCGCGCAGGAATAAAGCACGTGGTGCTTCCCAGGAAGAATGAACAGGACTTGAAGGACGTGCCTAAAGAGGCGATGGCGGATATCGATGTAACATTGGTCGATAGCGTCAGCGAACTTTTGCAACACACGTTGACGTCCGTTGAGGCGCCGCCTAAGAGTGATGGATCACGTGACAGGATGTCGCCGCAGCCGCCCATTGTAGGAGAGCCGCCTGGCGCCCGTCCTGAGATGGGTCTCGAGAAAGGAAATAGCTGAAGGCCTTCCGCTGATACAGTTCGGGCAAGGGCGCGCCGATTTACTCTTTGACCGAGGCTCTTGTAAGCGACTCTGCTTTCAATCATGATGTCATCGCAAGATCGTCTTGATGGTCCAAGGAGATCGGTTGATGCCCGGCGAAGATTCCTCCAAACCTCGATGTTTCCTATCGCTGCCGCTTGACTCAGGGTGGCATAAAGGCAGTGTGTCGGAAGCCATTACCAAAGGGATCGAGGCGGCGGGCCTTCAGCCTGTTTCGTTTGACGAAACAGCCAGGCGCCTGGTCTTTAGACCTGCGATAGCCGGTGAACTGGCTCGGGCTGACTGTTTCGTCGCCGACGTTTCCGGTCGCGACCCAATCGTGTTTTTCGACCTTGGGTTGGCGCAAGCAATGGGCAAGCCATCGCTTCTGCTGATCGAGCAAGGTCACAAGCGCATCGAATTCGGCGTTCGCGGCTTTCGCCATATCTTGTACTCCGCAACAACAACGAGCTTATCCGAGCTTACGAACGCGATAAGCAGTTCACTGAGGGACTATCGCCTATGGCCTCGGACGCGCATGGTCGGAGAAACAAAGCTTCCAACGCCACCTTCTATTGACTGGGATAGCCTGAGTCACACGGATGCGGAGAACCTCTGCCGCGAACTTCTCTTGCAGATGGGTTATCAGCGAGTCGACTGGATTACACGTTCTCCTGAATTCGATCTGGTTGCGGAACTTCCAAGGAAAGATCCCGATGGATTTGAATATAAAGAAATTTGGCTGGTTGCAACGGGCAGAAACGCTCCACCAGAAGTCGTTCTAAACACGCTATCAAGCGATCCCAACTTCTTGCTACGCCTCTCCCTTGAGCGCGTCGAGCAGCTCGATCGCCTTGTAGCCCATGCGTCGGGCGAGATCCCCGTGACGATACTCATAATCTTGAGTCAAGCAGGTCACGTCATAGGTGACACTGACGCCTTACGCATGCGCATTGAGCAGAGAATGAAAAGAGGACGTCTTCTCCATTCTCTGCTCGCGTTCGCGTGTGGGATCGAAGCTACCTGACTCAACTCGTACAACAGTTTCCCCAGTTGGCCTACAAGTATTTTTCTGACGAAGGACGTTCGACGTCGAAGTTCCGAAAAACGCCCGAAGAGTTATATAGAGAGAATGTGGATCTAGCCAATCGACAGACGGTACTCATAGCAGCGCTTGAGGACGAGAAGAATAAACGCATTCGCGCCGAGCGCGACGCAATCTGGAAGGACATCTCGTTCTCAGCGGCCCATAAGATCGGCAACCCTTTGTTTGCGATCGAAACAAATCTGGACCCTCTTCAGAAACGAATAAGCGAAGGCCGCGGGGGAGAAGCGCTTCATGTGACAAAGAACATTAGAGACTCCGTCGAGAAAGCCAAGGGCATCGTAGACCAATTCAAGTCGCTCACTAGGGCGCAGGAGATTTCGCCAGAGCCTACGCTCTTGCTGCCTATTCTTGATGACGCCTGCAAGACAGCCCGAGCAGAGGGGGTGCTCTGCGAAGTTGTCTGCCCGGCTGATCTCGCGATTTCGGCGGACCCTGAGCGGTTGGCCGAGTGCTTCGATGAACTCGTGCGCAACAGCACGCACTGGCTGGATAAGTCCGAGAAACGGATCGCTGTCGAAGTGACTACAGTCGCTCAACCGCTGCCAGAATCAGTTGATTCGAGCCGTCCGTACGTCCTGGTCCATTTTAGGGATACCGGCCCCGGTGTGGCGTTAGAAAACAAGAGCAAAATATTCGACGCCTTCTTTACTACGCGGGATCACGGGACCGGTCTGGGGCTCGCCCTGGTGCGCCGGATCATAGAAGGACACGGCGGCGCCATAACGGAAGTAGGAATTCCAGGGACAGGCTCCGACTTTGAAATCTACTTACCTGCCGCGACCGAGTCTGGCGGAAGCCATACACTTGGCAAGCAACGCCGCTCGTCCAACCGTCACGCCTCTACTGCAAAAACCGCGGCCAAAAAGAAACGGCAAGCTTCCAAGAAGAAGCCGAGTAGGAAGTGAATGCGATAGGCTTGATATGCCAAGTATCTTGATTGTTGGCGATGAAAAAGAGAATCGAGAGGCGCTTCAACTCGCTCTCGGCGATGAAAACCCGGACTGGATCATCTTTACCGCCGACAGCGATCAGCTAGGCAAGGCGATTATCGAAGAACAGATCGCTAAGAAACAGCCAATCGACGCCGTCTTGACGGATCTGGTCATGACAACGGAGGAGAGCGGCATGACGATGATCAAAGAGGCTCGAAGACTCGACCCTTTGATCATGGCTATTCTTTTCACCGCCAAAGAGAAGAGCCTGGATCGGTATGCCGCATTCGACTATGGCGCGTTTGACGTTGTGGAAAAAAACATCAGAGGGACGGCGGCGGTTCGCGAGATCAACATCAAGACTCGCGCGGCGCTTCGCTACAGAGAATGGTCTCAGCGCATCAACTTTCTGCGCCGATATTTCGACCCCAAGGTGTTTGACACGATTGAAAGGGATCCTTCGCTTCTTTCGCTCAAACAAAGAACCATTACGATATGCTTTTGGGATATTCGCGGCTTCTCTCGTCTTTGTGAGATTCTCAAAGCGCACCCAACATTGATAGCGGATTTTCTGAAAGAGTATTGCGAGACGGCCGCGCAAACAATCTTCAAGCATGGCGGGCTGCTGGACAAGTTTATCGGCGATGGAGTCATGGCTCTTTTTGGAGTCCTCAACCACCGAGAAGACGAAGGCAAAGCGGACGCCCTTGCCGCCGTCCGCTCGGCCATGGAACTCAGGCCGGCGTTTGACGATGTCGTGGCCCGTTGGATGGAGCAATGGACTCTTTACACTCCGCACAAGATCGAGATAGGTCTGGGCTGTGGAATCCACACGGGTGAAGTGCTGGTTGGAAACGTAGGAACGGATTTCCGCGACCAATTCACCGCGCTTGGGCCTGACGTCAATTTCGCCTCCCGCATAGAAGCGCGCGCGAACGCCGGCCAGGTGCTGATCTCTCAGTCGACGGAAGCAAGAGTGAGGGCGCAAATAACGGCCAAAGCAGCCGGAGAAATTGACGGGATCAAGAACATACCCGGAGTGTTCAAATTGTTTGAGGTAAACGGCGCTAACCTATGAAGTCGGCAGCGAGTCGTTCGCACTTCAACGCATATCATTCAACGCACATCATAGGAACGCGCCGCACTTGGGACAGCGCTCGTCTATTGCGTCCTTGGACACGCGAAATTTGCAGCCCGGGCACGGACGCTGGTTGACCTTTCTCTCCACCAGCGAATACACCAGCAACACCGCGCCGCAGATTCCAATAGTCACAAAGATGCCCGTGTTCATATTCACGCTCGAGAAAAGTATCCACTCTACATCCCACCCGCCGGTGACGCCGAGAAGAGCATCGTGAACATGCGGTTGTAGCTTTCGGCCTGAAGACTCCGCCTTGCCCCGGAATCTTGCTGCTAACCACCAAGCGTGAAGCGCCAGTCCTCTTTGCTTCGTGGCCTTCGTGAGCTTCGTGGTTAGATTCCCTATCCTGCTCCGATCGCGTCTCCGTCACCCATTCGGAGATTCCGGTTGAGCTTTGCGTCTCGCCTGACTCTCCATATCTTGCTGTCCAGGTAGTAGTGAGTGAAGGCGCCGCCCCAGAAAAAGCCCATAACCAGCCCGTCGGGCGACATCACGGTGTAATGCGGGATGTGATAAGCCGCGCCGAATACCAGCGCGAACACGATGTAACGCCAAACGCTCTTGTTTATTCGTGACGCGAGTCCGTAGTCACTGGCGTTACCGCTCGAGTACTTGTTTCGATTATGAAACCAGACTATGCGGTGATACTGAAGGTTGTGATAAATCGTCAAGATGGATACCGCCGCCAACGCCGCCTCGGTTGGATTCGTTTGCTGCTCCAGCATCATAAGCACGATCCAATGCATGGGCATTGCGGCCGCCAGCAGCAGCATTTTCGGCATGTCGAGAGGCTCCCTGACAAAGGCTCGGTGAACCTGCCTGCCGGCGAAGGCGATCAGTGAAATCACGAACGCGAAAAGGACGAGGTTCTCGAGCCACAGGAACGGTCCCGACTGAGTTGAAAACGGAATCAACTGGGCCGCTCCCTTGCCGTGACTCATGAAATGCAGGAAGGGATAAGTCATCCCGAGCAGCAGAAACGCTCTGTCGATGACGTTGTCAATATCGGCAAGGTCGTTGTTCTTCTTCTTATAGAGAATCATGAAACCGTAGTGCTGTTTGACCAGATGGTAGTAAGCCCAGAGTCTGGCGAAGAAAAAGAACGCGGCTCCCCAGGCGGCGGTCCCCAGCAACTGGGCCCGCCCGGCCAGCACCATAGCCGGCCCCAACGCAAAAAGTAGGAAGCTGCCGTACAGCAACCGCGCGCGATTAGCGCGTTCTTCCTTGTCCGCGTAAGTGCGGGACACCGTTCCGGCCACGTGCGGACCATCAAAACCCAGAGCCCAGATCCAAACCAGAATCATGGCGGGAACGCCGAGCTGGATATTGGCGAATAAGAGCGCATAGCTGGCCACGACGCTGCCGATGAACCAGATCAGGTCGTCTTTCTGGTTGATGATCCATCCTCTCGCTATCACCGCGCGCTTGTTCCCTTCGAGCGCCAAAGCTGCTGATGCCATTAGGCGTGTCCTCCTGGAATCGGTCTCACCGTGCTTTCGGTCTTGTTCGCATCCCGATCTTAGAGAAGCCGTCTCAAGTCATGCGAATCGATGCACGGGAACTGCCACTATTTTTGCAGGGCGTAAGTCTATCACAGACCGTTAAACTGATACCAAAAGCAAGCCAACGCCCCCGCCTGCGGCAAGCGGGCGGCTTAGGAAGCGTAAAAAATAAGTTCCCTTTTTCGAGGAAGTTCACCGCAGAGCCGCAGTGACCGCGGAGGGACGCACAGGTGGCTTAGTCTCTGCGGCTCTCTCAGCGATCTCAGCGATCTCAGCGCCTCCGCGGTGAAGTCCTCACTTCACCGGCGGTCCTAATCTCGTGCTGCCGTATAACTCAAACGGGAAGTTATTTTTTTACGTCTCCCTAGCTCAGCCGCGGCTACCGTTCCGTTGAAGAGTGAGAGGGTTGCCCGATAGGACAACCCTCCGAGTAAGGTTGAAATTGTTGTCCTGCTCCAGCCGGCTAAGCGGGAGCTTTGCAACACGCTAGAACGTGAGCCTCGCCGCGAACTGAATTATTCGCGGGTCGGCGGTGGTCGTAACCTGGCCGAACAACGAACTCGCTATGTTCGTGCTCGGATTGTTGAATTCCGCGTGATTGAGAATATTGAACGCCTCCGCTCGGAACTCGAGTTTGATCCTCTCGCCCGCAAGCGAAGTCGTCTTGGCCAGCGCCAGATCGAAGTTGGTGCGGCCCGGTCCTCGGAAGGAGTTTCGTGGCAGAGAACCGTAGGTACGCAGGCTCGGATTAGCTATGGCTTGAGCCGACGTCGGGAACCCGGTGTTGGTGAAGTTGGCCGGGTTGAAATAGAAGTTGCCGTTCCGGCCACCGAATGTTGTTGAGTTCCTTGGATCAAAGATCGCGACGCCGTTTCCAACAAGATTGGCGTGGACGACTTGGCGGTCACCCGCCCCGCTGGGCCCAGCCGTCGTCCGCGATGCGCCGAAACCGGCGAATATATCGAGCGGGAAGCCCGTTCGCCACGTGATTATCGGATAAAGGCTCCACCCTCTTGTCAGCCGCCGCGGCCCGGACGCCCACATGCGGTCGAAAGGCAAATCCCATCCACCGCTGAAGGTCAGCCGCTGGCGGAGATCGTAATCCGAGTTCGCGCGGAACAGCTTGTTGTTGTAAGTGGGCGTCGTGTTTCCGCGATTGCGAAAACCCGAGGCGTTGTCAATGGAATGCGCCAGCGTGTACGCAAGCGTGAAGTAGGTGGTGCCTAAGAAGCGCGTATCCCCAAGCTGCTTCTGGAGGCTGAACTGAAGCCCGTTGTAGGTCGCGTTGGCTACGTTGCGGAACTCCAGCAGGTAGCTGAAGCTGAAGTCGTCGTTACCCGGCTGAGTACTGAAGAGCCGGTGACTGGTCCCCAGCACAAACGGATTCGCATCCACCAGCGAGGTCAGCTTATGAGAAGAGCTGCCGACGTAACTGGCTTCCACCAGCACGCTCTTTGCGATCTCCCGCTGGATGCTGAGATTGTACTGGTACACGTACGGCGTGCGCAGATGCGGGTCGACAAAGAAAACGCCGCCGCCACCAAAGGGTTCGAAGCCGGACGCGGCAAAGTCTATGTTCTTGTCAGGCGGCCGCGATGGGAACGAGTTCGGCACGCCGGTGGCCACGAAAGGCGCGGTGAGATAGTTGACCTCTCTTGACGGATTGCCCGACAGCGGATCAAAGAACAGATCGGCGAAACCGAAAAACGGCGCCTGCCCGTTGAACTGCAGATTGTCCTCTCCCTTCAATATGTCGTGAAAGACACCGATTCCGCCGCGTATGCTCGTCTTGCCGTTACCCCAAGGATCCCACGCAAACCCAAACCGCGGATCCCAGTCGTTCCTGTCGGGCGAATTGGCTCCGTCAGGCTGGCCGGGATCACCCGGGAACGTGAGACCCGTGGGCGCGTTCGGGAAACGCGCCGATTTTTTCCCAAACGCCAAATTGAATGAGCGTCCCTGGAGATCTCTCTTGGGCTGGCTGTATTCATACCGAACGCCCAGTGTAAGCACGAGATTGTTGCGAACATGCCACTCATCCTGAGCGAACGCGTACGTCGACTTGGTCCTTATGTTGGACGGCGCTTCTCCGAACTGGAGGTATTCATCCGGAAGACCCAGGAGAAAATCCGCGAACTCATTGTTGGATCCGATTCCTCCCAGCGCCAGCGGGTCGAAGAAGAATTCACCGTCGACAAAAAAGTCGAAGACGGTATTATTCTGATACGGCGCGAAGCTGGCCCCGAATTTCCAGTTATGCCTTCCTCTTATCCATGAGATCGAATCGGTATAGATGAAAGTGTTGTCGATGAGGGTCGTCGGCCCCTGTGAGCTAAAGCCGACCGTTAGGCCTGATGCGAACCCTAGTCTGGGGGGACCCGTTGGATTATCCGGAGTAACGCCGATACCAAGTTGAGCGGGCGTCGGCGCCTTGACCGCCGGGTCCGCTTGAAGTCCGTTCCGGCGCTGCGTCGTGAATCGAAACTCATTCAACAGTGTTGGCGAGAAGGTCCGCGTGTAGGAGATATTCGCGAAATAGCGATTGGAGGCGCTATTGACCGGAAACCCGGGAGCGTTGGCGCTGAACGCCGTCAAGACTGGGTTGCGGCCGCTGCCCAGCGTCACCCCGAACCTGTCCTTCTCCCGCGGCACGAAGTCGAACTTGAGCGTCAATTCGTCGGTGTCGTTCCTCGATCCTCCCTGGGAAACCAGTTGTCCAGTCGAGGAGGTCGGGATCAATCCCGCGGCGATATACTTCTTCGCAACGCTGTTGATTCGGGAAGGGTCGATGATTCCCCGAGCGGCCAGCCCGGCGTTGGGCTGAAAGAACGGATGGCCCTGAAGAAACGAAACCACATCGGGATTTGGTCCGCTCCGCGTGGAATTGGATAGAGAAAAATCGCCATTCAATTCAGTGGGCGTTGACACGGTGGTCGATGCGGTAGTTGTCGTATTAACGAGGCGCTGACCCTGATATCCGACGAAGAAGAAGAACCTGTCCTTTCCGTCGACGACTTTAGGAATCGTGAAAGGCCCGCCGACGGTGAACCCAAACTGGTTGCGTTTCAGAATCTCTCTGGGCAGCCCATTTCGGTTGTTGAAGAAGCTATTCGCATTGAAGGTGTCGTTCCGCAGAAACTCGAAGCCGCTTCCGTGAATGCTGTTGCTCCCGGATTTGGTCACAACGCTGATAACGCCTCCGGCGTTGCGGCCGTACTCGGCGGAATAGTTGCTCGTGAGCAAACGGAATTCGGCAATCGTATCGGGATTGGGATTATAGACGACGGCGTTGTTCAACAGGTTGTTGTTGATTCCGCCGTCCAGAAGAAAAGTAACGGAGTCGGCGCGCCCGCCGGCTATGTTGAAGCTGCCTGCGCTGCCGTCTCCCGGATTGTTCTCCATGACGCCGGGCTGAAGCAACGCGAGCTGCAGTACGTTTCGTCCGTTTAAGGGAAGATTGATCAGCGGACGCGCGGTCACCGACTGTCCAAGGGTAGCGTTGACCGTCTCGACCACGGCCGCGCCCGCTGACACGGACACTGTTTCGGTGATTCCACCGGCCTCGAGTTTCACTTCGATTCTGATGGTTTCGTTGATATGCAGCGTCTGTTCTTCGCTTACCGCCTTCTTGAATCCGGTATGCTCGACTGACACCTGATAGACGCCGATTGGCAACGCCAGCACCAGAAAGTTTCCTTCCTTATCTGTGGCGGCCTCACGGCTGATTCGCGTAGCCTTGTTGGTAACAATGACTTTCGCGCCGACAACCACGGCCCCAGTTTGGTCCGTGACCGTTCCTGTGATCTTTCCCGTTGCTTCCTGCGCCATTAATGGAGCGGCCATTCCCAGCACAAGCGTCATCGCGCAGGCAATAGCCTGCCAGCGGCGGAATGGAGTGTTTCCTTTCTGCTTCATAAGTCAGTTCCTCCCAGGTTGGCTCCCGAAGAGACCGGGAGCTCTTCTGTTTCGTCCGTGATGTCTTGGCCGAAGGCAAAGCTGAAATGCGCCTTCTGACTGTGATTCCTAAACGGATCACGCTGCCTCAAAACCTTCTTCTCCAGGGCGGTCAGCCGGGTCTCGCTTGCCGGCGGATGCCTTACCGCTATGAAGGATGGCCAGACAGTATCAAACTGAAGCCCTCAAATCAACGTTAAGGCTCCGTCATTGCCGGCTCATTGTCAATGGTGGGGCTGATGACCGTTTAGACTCGCGCCAAATCCGCAGCAGCGAGCGCGGTTCGGATCGGCGTTGCGTTCGGGCCGCGTCATAACCGCAAGCAACGTCGAGCATGCACGTTACCATCTTCGCCGCGGCGTTGTCTGCCTTGCTTGCCTTGCCGCAATCCCCGCCTGACGATTCCAATCACCTCTCCCGTTCCTCCTTCCGCCGTCGATGCAACGCTAGTAAGGTGCTCGATGTGAGTCCTCCATGCGATCGTCTCCAATGATTCATCCGTGAGAAGGTCTTCGAAGATTATCAGAAACGGTATCAGAAAGGAGAATTGAAGATGGTCGTTCTCCCTCAGCCCTTCTACGAATCTTCTTGCCTCGGTTTCGTCAAACAGGGGCTGCACGCCCCTGCCTTGAAC
>JAHFUG010000562.1 GCA_023265195.1 Blastocatellia bacterium
CCAGTATAAAGATCCCCTGACCGAGTCCAATAGCGTGACCTCCGGTCATGAGATTTCCGGTTATGACGTATTTGATTGTTCCCGTTCCAAGCAGACTGCCGTTGAAGTGATCGCCGCCATGTTTGGAAAACGTGTTGTTGGTGATATGAGCAGTGATGTTGGCGCTCAACTGATTCTCGACGAAGATGCCGTCGTCTCCTTGGGTCGCGCCGGTATCGTGGATCGAGCAGTTGTTTACGGTAAGATCGAGCGAGCCGCTGGTATTCGTGATCTGAATATTGCGGAAGAAACCGCCGCTTATCGCGCTGTTTGTTATGCTGGCCGTTCCAGACAGGTTGTCGAACCGCATGCTGCTGTCGTCGAATGGGCTGGCCACGTTTGTGCCGTTCACGCCGTTGATGACGCCGTTGTCGAACGTGAAGCCGTTAACGCTGGTTCCGCGTACGCCGAAGTTCGAATTGCCGTTTATGTGCATTCGAGTGAAGGACACGTTCGTCACGTTGTTCAGGACGATAGCCGTGCCCGGCGGATTCGCGGCCGCACTGTCGCCGCCCGTCGTGCTCGATATCGTGCCTCCCGTACAAGTCGGGGTTCCTTCGGTGCAGGTCCCGCCCGTGCCGGACACAGTGAAGCTCCCGGTTGTGTTTTGCAGGATGATGCCGTTGGCTCCGTTGCTGGCCGAAACGCTCGAAAAGGTGGCTGTAGGATTGCCGGTGTTGAGATTGATCGCGATTCCATTCGAATTGGCGACGGACATTTCAAGCGCGGTTAGATTGCCGAAGCTGGTTCCGCTCAGAGCGGCGCCGCCGGTGTTGCTGAGGTCGAAGCCGCGTATCGTGTTTCCGGAGCCGAGAGTCACCGTGGTGCCCGCCGATGAGATCACCGGGTTAGTGCCACCGGTGCTTGGAAACGGGGCGCTGTAGACCGGAGGGGTGAGTCCCGTGATTGTCGAAATACTTGCCGTAGCGCCCTGGCCGATCAACTTTTGAGTGTTGAGCAGAGTGATGGAGCCTGAGTAATTGGTCGCCGTCTGCCGATACAAGAAAATGTTGTCGCCCGGATCGTCGGCCGCGCCCGCTACGAAATTCGCAAGACTGTTAAACGGTGACCCCAGCCTGCCGTCTCCATTGCTCGCCTGAGAATTGTCGATGAACCAGATCATTCCGGCGACGGTAATGGTGACCATCGCGGTGTCGGTGAGGGGCGGCGTCTGTCCGTCGCTGACTGTATAAGTGAAGGTGCAGCTTCCTTCGAACCCCGCAGGTGGGTTGAAGGTGAATGATCCGTCTGCGTTCACTGTCAGGTTGCCACCGCAAGACGGCGGCGAGTTGCCGGTAACCGTCATCGTGTTCCCGTCGGGCTCAAAATCGTTTGCGAGAAGACCCTGTGCGGCGTTGGGGGAGATTGAAACGTTTCCGATCGCGGAGTAGCTGTCGTTGAATGCGATCGGAGACGTGTTGACCGAGCCGGGTACGAGAGTAGTGTTTGGGTCGATCGTGTCGGAGAAGGCCACACCAGTGGCGTCTCCCATTCCCGTGTTGCTGATAAGCACGGTGTATCCCAGCGTATCTCCCGGATTCGCTTTCCCGTTGCTATTGACGTCGTTGACCAGGGCGTCCTGTTTGGTCGCAGTGATGGTCGGCCCGGCGAGAGGCAGGAGACTGATGGGCCTCTCGACCTTTGTGGCGTTGATTCCATGTGCGGAGAATTCTGCGCCGCGGGCGGAAGCGATCCGGTTTGTCGCTGCGGTGGAAGCATTCGGCGCCAGCCCCTTGGACTTCACGCCGGGCAGGATAACCAGCCAGCCGGCGATGGCAATAGCCGTGGCCGTCAAACGCATCGATACGCTGAAACTATTATTCCTCATCACTACTCCTTCAAAACTTGCTCTGTGTGCTTGGTGGCCGCCATTGCACGGCGTCGACAGAGAGCCGGTTGTTTTATTCCTTGTTCTTATGCTTTTTTTCGAATTTCATTTCGACGTGGTGGAGCGCGCCGAAGCCGGGGCGCTCCACCGTATCATCTCGAACGCCGCCTTTAAGTCCTGGGCGGGAACACGCCCTGAAGCGCTATGCAGAAATTGAGCGTCAGATAGGGCTGCAGATTGTTATGCGGCTGGTCGCCGC
This sequence comes from Blastocatellia bacterium, assembly GCA_023265195.1. GTDB lineage: Bacteria > Acidobacteriota > Blastocatellia > UBA7656 > UBA7656 > QHVH01. Next base: position 2,127 of record JAHFUG010000562.1, read on the forward strand.
CTGCCGGAGCGAGAGCCATATCCGACATACTCACCAGGGTAGTCGGCGGGATGTAAGCATTACCGCCTGTTGATTTCGCAAAGACGGTTGCCGACGAAGCCGCCTGTAGATCCGCCGGATCGAGAATGTCGGCTTTGATTGTGTGATTGTGCGACGGAATCTCGGATTCCAGCAGACTGACTGTGTCCGAGCCGCCTGTTTCACCCAGGTCGTGCAGCGAAAGGCCGGGTCCTTGGCCGGGATGCATTGGCGCATTGCCTTGCATATTGGGCAAGGCGAAGTTCGATTTGCCGTCGCCACCATACGTCGTTCCAAGCAGGGAGAAAAGAGCCGTGTTCTGGGATAGGGGCAAAATCTGCCCGTCGCAGAAAGCCCATCCCTTCGGAGCGAAGTTGAACGGGAAGATGCGAATCTCAGCTACGAATGGATCTGCCATTGTTTCTCCTTAGGTTTGAGACGGGAATATCCCGAACAGCGAAATGATGAAATCTACACACAGGTAGGGTTGGAAGTTGTTGTGCGGCTGACTGCCCCCTGTCGAAGACATTGCTTGCGGCGAAAAGCTTCCACCCGCGACGTCCGCGACATATATCTTCACCGCGGCGGACTCGCCGGTGACATTTCCCGCAGGGGCATTAGCCCCGCCCGGGCCTGTCGATGCCAGCAAAGGATGGGAATGCGAAGGTATCTGACTGACTGTCAGCGTCACGGTCTCTACTCCGCCGGTTTCGGCAAGAGTGAATCCATTTCCGAAATGAAGAGGGATTCTGCCCCGAAGATCGGGCAGCGCGAACGTCGACTGTCCGTCACCGCCATAGGTCGTCCCGATCAGTTGAAACAGCGTCTCGTTCTCGGAAATAGGCAGCAACTGACCCTCGCAGAACATCCAGCCAGCCGGTGCGAAGTTTCCGGCGAACATCCTTATTTCACCAACATATGGTTGTGCCATCAGTTTTCTCCTTTAGGTCTGCGAGGGGAAGATGCCTTGCAGCGCAATGCAGAAGTTCAGAACGAGAAACGGTTGCATGTTCAAATGGGCCTGGCTGCCGCCGACCGGAGCCACCGAACCCGCTTTGAGCGCGATGAGATTGTCGGCGGTCCTGTACACGTTCGACGCGGATGCCAGCACGTTGCCACTCGGCGTGGGAGAGTTTCCCACCGTGGACGAGGCCATCTCGCTGTGCGTGTGCGTTGGAATCTCCGAGATCGACAGCGTATGGCCTTGCTCGCCGCCCGTTTCACCCAGGGTGTGGCCGCCGCCCATGTGGATCGGCGTCTTTCCTTGCAGATTCGGGAGACCGAAGTTGACCCGGCCGTCTCCTCCGTAGGTGGTTCCCAGGAGCGAGAACAGCCCCTGATTCTGATTGATTGGCAACAACTGGCCGTTGCATAACGCCCAGCCTTTAGGCGGGAAACCAAAACTCATGATTCTAATTTCGGACAAGAACGGTTCGGCCATTTTATTCTCCTTTCAAGATCGCCGGCTATGTAGATCGGCGTGTAGAGTGGTCACGAAATCCGCGGTCACACCTGGTCCGTCGCCGCAATGCTAAGAATCATAACTCACGCAAAGAATTGCTGAGGACTTGATTGATTCATGACTGGTGAGGCCATTAATTCATCTCCCAACCTTGTTAGAAAACTGCCGAAGCGACTTACCCAAAGCGCCCGTGAGATACAAACCCTATCTGATTAGAGGAAACGGACCTGGGGCAAATTAGCTCCGTCTCCATTCGTGGCCTGATCACTCACCGTTAAAGGTGTGACTACTTACTAAACCGCGCAATTCTATTGGTTACAGCCAAACATGTCAAGAATATTAGTGAGATTTCTATTGATCGAGGGCTTGCCGCCACATACACTCGGCTCCGGGGAATTTTATTCCAATCGAATACTCGAAAGAAAAAGGAGAAGATCTAATGTCTATCTCTCGGCGCAGTTTTCTGCGAACGGGGACCCTCGCCGGTATCTCGGCCGCGATTCCTCTCAAAGCTC
>JAHFUG010000178.1:0-7588 GCA_023265195.1 Blastocatellia bacterium
AGATGCTCCTCGAGGAGTTTCTCAAACCGCTCGGCGTTAGCCAGACCGCTTTTGCAGTGCGACTGGAAATGCCTTCCGCTCGCTTGAATGAAATTATTCGTGGCAGGCGCAGCGTCAGTCCCGATACGGCGCTGCGGCTTGCCCGTGTACTCGGAATGTCAGCCGACTTTTGGCTCGGGTTGCAGCAGGATTGGGACCTCTGGCATGCCGAGCGGGGCGAGAACGCGGCTGCGATTGCACGGCTTCAGCCGTTTACTTAAGGAACCAATTGCCGGTCTCTTAGCCACCCTACTGCGTCAGCGGCAAGACTGTAGTTCACCTTGGAGAGAACGGTCTTATCCGCTACTCTGCACTCCGCATTGCACACTCGATCCAGCGGGCCTGGCCGTCAAGCCGCACCCTGAAAATCGAAAGTGACACTTTCGATTTTCGTGGTATGATCTTCCTCGTGATTGAACGCACAGCATTGTTGAAACACATACGCTCGGCGTTGAGACGAAGCCGCATCGTCGCTATTATCGGCCCACGCCAATGCGGCAAGACAACATTAGCCCGTGAGTTGCTCGAGCCCGGCTCGCCTAATTATTTCGACCTCGAAGACCCAACGAGTCTCGCAAGGCTTGATGAACCGATGACCGCCCTTCGCGGTCTCAAGGGACTTGTGGTTATCGATGAAGTACAACGGCGGCCGGAATTGTTTCCAGTGTTGCGGGTGCTGGCCGACCGCAAGCCGCAGCCGGCGAAGGTGCTAATTCTTGGCAGCGCGTCGCCCGACTTGCTCCGGCAGTCATCGGAATCGCTGGCCGGGCGGCTCGAGACCGTCAGAATGAGCGGGTTCAGTCTTGCCGAGCTGGGCGCTCAGGCGCAACGCCGTCACTGGCTCCGGGGCGGATTTCCAGCGTCCTTCCTTGCCCGCTCTGAATCCGACAGTCTGGCGTGGCGGAAGAATTTCATTCAAACGTTTTTGGAACGCGACCTGCCCCAGTTGGGAATTACGGCGCCGGCAACCGTGCTTCGGCGCTTCTGGACGATGCTTGCCCACTATCACGGCCAGACGTGGAATGCAGCCGACCCCGCCCGGTCGCTTGGCGTCACTGAGCCGACGGTGCGGCGCTATCTCGGCATTTTGTCCGGCGTCTTAATGGTTCGACAGCTTCAGCCGTGGTATGCAAACCTGAGAAAACGGCAGGTCAAAGCGCCGAAGCTCTACCTTCAAGACACGGGAATTCTGCATCAGTTGCTGGGCATTCGCTCCGAAAACGATTTGCTCCATCACCCGAAATCGGGCGCATCCTGGGAGGGCTACGTCATCGAGGAGACGCTCAAGGCGGTCGAACCGGACGAGGCTTATTTCTGGGCGACTCATAGCGGAGCCGAGATCGATCTCGTGTTGCTGAAGAAGGGCCGACTGCTAGGCGTGGAATGCAAACGCAAGGACGCGCCTCGATTGACGCCTTCGATGAGCATCGCACTGGAGGATTTGAAACTGGAGCGAATCGCGGTTGTCTATCCGGGCGACAAGCGATATCGACTGGCCGCCCGCGTCGAAGCAGTGCCTTTTGAAGCCGTCGCCCAAGGTGTTAAGGGTCTGTTCCCAGCCAGATGAGCGAGGGGAAGGGGGGAAGGCCGGTATCTGTGACGTGGTGGCGGGCAATGATAGAATGCCGTCCGAGAAGGGGTGGTTGTATGACTACGATCACGTTCGAAGTTCCCGACGACTTGGCTGCGAAGCTCGATCTCGTGCGTGATCAATTGCCCGCTTTGCTCGACGAGGTCATGAATTCGCGGTCAGGGCAAAACGCGCTTAAGACGCTTGCTTCTACGGCGTCGCACCGAGTGTATGAGGAGATGATCGATTTCCTGGACCTCCGGCCCTTCGCCTGAGCAAATAATACAGCACACTGCGTCTGAGCCGGCTCAGAGTCGGCTGCGCGAGCTACTGGACAAGAATGGTGAAGAAGGCCTGACGGAAACCGAGACCGCTGAATTGGATTTGTTCGAATTGGTCGAAGACATAATGGGACTGCTCAAGGCCCGTGCGCGATGCAGGACAAGGGACTGAGTCGCTCAAATGATCTATGCCTTCGATTTACATCCCTGCCGCGCTTCGGCGCTTGGTGATAAATCGCGCCCAGCGTTGTTGTGAGTATTGCCTGCTTCATCTTGAAGACGCGGAGTTTCCCCACGAGACCGATAATTCACGGAGGCGAATCCTCAAGTGACAACCTGGTTCTGGCGTGTCTGAAGTGCAATCGCCGCAAAGGCGCGAACCTGACCGCCATCGATCCAGTGGACCGCACTGTCGTGATCATTTTCAATCCCCGCCTCCAAGTGTGGGGCGAGCACTTCACTTTGGTCGGAGCCTACATAGTCGGAACGACGCCAACCGGCCGCGCGACAACGGCCCTATTGAGGCTGAACGACGAACAACGCGTCGAACGGCGTCAAGTGCTAATTCTGGGTCAGCGCTACCCTCCTGAATAATCTTGTTCGCCGCTCTTCCCGTCCGATATTGCGTCGGTAGCGGCCTAGCGGAATGCAACATCCCACTCGCAGCGGACTGAAGTTCTTTATTATGCAACTGTCAAATACCTACTCGACGCTTACTCTCTTATGAGCAGGGTGCGGTTCGTGCGGTTTGTTCCATCCGTTGCCCAACTTCTGGGTGAGATGGTAGATTAGTCACCAACGATAGAGGAACCCAACGATGTCAGCCGAAATAGGGACACTAATAAACTGCACGGTCGGAGTGATGGGCGGAAGACCGTGTGTCGCGGGGACGCGTATCTCGGTTCGCACGGTTGCACTTTTGTACAAAAAGGGATTCAGCGCGGAAGAAATCAGCGGCCAATACGAGCATCTTACGCTGGCTCAGGTCTGCGCCGCTCTGGCCTATTACCACGCTAATCAATCTGAAGTCGAAGAAGATATAGCGAATGAAGCGGCGGAATACGAAAGGCTCTCCGCGGAACGAATGCGAACCTTGAAGACCGCGTAGTGCGGATTAGTCTCTACATCGATGAGGACGCGATGTCTCGCGCACTTGTGGCCGCCCTTCGCGTCCGTGGGATCGATGTTACTACCGTTGGCGGCGAGGCCCGAAAAGGTCTCACCGACTCCGAACAACTTGAATACGCGGCGCTGAACGGACGCGTTCTATACATTCAACACATCGGATTTTTACCGCCTTCACTCCGACTACGTCGCCCAGGGGAGAGATCACGCGGGAATAATCTTCGGGCCACAGGAACGGTACGACGTTGGCGAACAACTCCGCCGACTCCTTGTTCTCATAAGATCAAAGTCCGCCGAAGAAATGAAAAACGACATCGAGTTCCTGAGCAATTGGGGATGATGGTCTTGAACTGTAGTTCGGTTACCGTGCTTCGAGGAGTATGGCGATTATTGGCGCGGACCGCATGGTAGAATGTCAACCGCGAAATCCTTGAGGGTTGCGTATGACTACGATCACGATCGAGGTTTCGGACGACCTCACGGCAAAGCTCAATTTAGTGCGCGAGCAACTGCCTTCGTTGCTCGACGAGGTGATGAATTCGAGGTCAGGCCAAAGCGCCGTTCAAACCTTGGCGTCTACTACATCGCACCAAGCATACGAGGAGATGATCGGATTTCCTCGCCTCAGGTCCTTCCCCGGACCAAATAATCCAGCACAATCCTTCTGAGCCGGCTCAGATACGGTTGCGCGAACTGCTGGGGAAGAATCGAGAACAAGGACTGACGGAATCCGAGGATGCTGAATTGGATTTGTTCGAATTGGTCGAGGACATAATGGGACTGCTGAAGGCTCATGCGAGTTACATGGCAAGACGATGAGTCGATCGAATTATCTCTTTAAGCGTCTGCCGCTTGGGCGAAGGGAAACTAAAACGGGAAGCACAAACGCCGATCCCAGTAGTAGGAGGTACTGATGTCAACAACAATGACTGTAGTTACTACAAAGCACCTTTCATAGAGATTTCAAGATCGACAGATATACGTACCGAGAAATCCCATATCTTCTCTATGGCGAACGGCAAAAACAATTCACTCAAGAGGAGAGCGTACGTCGAATCCCTGCCTCATACACCAACTCTGATTTACCAGATCTTAGAGCTCGTTTTACGCAGAGATGACTGGAAGGTTATGGGCTTAAGTCGAGAATACTTCAAGGTAATGTTACTACTAATCTTGATAATCCCAAGGACAGGCATATAAGCTTCCTGCTTTATGTGAAATGGCCAGACACACGATGACCCTCCGCTTAGATCAAGAGGATTTTGTACACAAGCCTCGCAATTTCGTAGCGTAGGCAACTAGTCATGGATCTGCCAGATTCCTACTCGGCGCTTTTCCCTTACGAGCCGAGCATGATCTGTTCTATTATTCGCCTCTCGCAAACGAAAGCCGAACTTGCGCGATCGCAATTTGAACTTGAAACCGGTCGAGGAGGAACGATGAGAAAGGCAACGACATTGAGAAAGATAGGTTTGATGCTGACCGTCATCGGGGTGCTTGGAGCCATCAGCGTGGGCCAGCCTGTCAGACCCAAAGCGGAAGACGATTTTCAATTGGTCAAAGTCGCCGACGGCGTCTACGCCGCAATCGCCAAAGCCGGAGGGCTCGCCTCCGGCAACGCGGGTTTCATTGTCGGTGATTCCGGCGTGCTGGTTGTCGATACGTTTTTCACGCCTATCGCGGCCGAAGAACTCATAGCCGAGATCGGCAAAGTAACGGCGCAGCCGGTCAAGTACGCCGTCAACACTCACTACCATCTCGATCACACCGGCGGCAATCAAGTCTTCGCCGCGCGCAACGTGCCGATCATCGCTCAAGAGAACGTGCTGAAGTGGCAGACGACCAAGAACCGCCGCTTTCTGCCGGCTGACGAGGAACTTCAAAAGAGGCGCGCCGACGCCGCCAAGCAACTGGCCGAGACACCCGGGGACCAGAAAGATAAGCGCACGCAACTGGAGCGGCAATTGAGCAGGCTCGACGTAATGCTTTCAATCAAGCTGACTAATCCGTCGGTGACGTTCAATTCGGGCGTGCTGCATCTCTACCTTGGCAATCGCGAAGTCGTGCTGATTACGCTCCCAGGCCACACCGGCGGAGATACGCTGGTGTATGTTCCCGACGCCGACGTCGTGTTCACCGGCGACATGGGTTGGGCCAAGACTCTCCCGAATCTAGTGGACGCCACTGTCAATGACTGGATTCCATCGCTCGACAAGATGCTGAGCCGCCACGGCGCCTCGAAGTTCGTGCCCGGTCACGGCGAAGTTGCCGGAGCAGCCGAGATGCGCGAGTTCAGGGATTATCTCGACGATCTGCGGAGCCGGGTAAAGCAAGCGATCGCCGACGGCCTGACTATTGAACAGGCGAAGCAGCAGTTGAAGCTCCCGGAGAAGTACAAAGGGTTCGCGTTCCAGAATTTCGCTCAGCCTAACATCGAGGACATGTATAAGGAGCTCAAGGGCGTGAAACAGACCGGGTGATCGGCTGCCTACGCGGCAAGCTGCGTTCTCAGGAAGAACACTTTCCGCTTATGGCTTAAAGCATCAAGAGAAATGTACAGGCGGGCCTCCGTGCCCGCCCCTCTTGAGCGACGCTGACTTCAATCGGACAAGAGGATGTTGACCATTGGTCGCGACCTGAAAGCGAGTGAATTCACTTTGTAGCGCAGCCGTCACGGCGCGCTTTCATTCTTTGCATTGAATGAAGCGAACAGAGAAAAAGTCCTCGGGGCGTCAATAGGGGCGGCCACGGAGAGCCGCCCGTACATTCATTCCTCGAACGCGCCGTGAAATCGGAAAACGCTTCTTTTACGGGGATCGTAAGCAGATGAAAAGCTATCGTAAAGAGCTGTGGTTCAACGTGCCGTCGCGGCGAGGGTTCATCAACATCACGCCGCAGGTGGAAGAGTGTTTGCGTGAGAGCGGCGTTCAGGAAGGTCTGGCGTTAGTCAACGCGATGCACATAACCGCTTCGGTTTTTATCAACGATGACGAAAGCGGATTGCATCACGACTACGAGGTCTGGCTGGAGAAGCTCGCGCCTCATGAACCCGTCAACAACTACCATCACAATCGCACCGGCGAGGACAACGCCGACGCGCACATCAAGCGGCAGATAATGGGCCGCGAGGTAGTCGTGGCCGTTACCAATGGAAAGCTGGACTTCGGAACCTGGGAACAGATTTTCTACGGCGAATTCGACGGCCGCCGCAAGAAGCGCGTACTGGTCAAGATCATCGGCGACTAACAAAGAGGACGTCGCGAAGCGGAATATCTAACGCCTCGCAAGGACCGCGGCGATGCCTGCCGAGACTGCTCGCATACGGTCAATCTGTTGTTCCTCTCACCCCGGAAAGTCACGGAAAGTCAGGAGCGAAAGGTCGGTCAGATGAATGGAGATCGACTTCTTAAAAAAGCTCTTGATGCGTTTCGAGGAAAGGGAAGGCGAGAGTTTAACCAGACGGTCTACGAGAGAATCCATCGAGAAGACAAGGCGATAACCAGGCTGTGCCAGGCGGCCGATGTGAGCCGAGCCGGGTACTATAGATTCATTAAAGACAGTCGGCCAGATCGTGGAAGATATGGAGTTGCGAGACGCGATTCAGAAGAAAGCGGTACAGTGGCCGGCCTACGGGCATCGGCGTATAGTGGCTGAGTTGCGTCGAGATGACTGGGAGGTGAATCACAAGCGAGGTACTTCGGATCATGCGAGAGGATAAATCTGCTTTATCTGTGTCGGATATCCTTTGTGCGGACGACGGATACCAATCACAAGCTGGGGAAGGGGCGACAGCGCTACTTGCCGCCTCTTCCTCACCGTCTCGATGAGTTTCCAGTTGGCCATTCCTGGCGGGTTGCTCTCCAGCGGAGCCCGCTTCCGCTTCACCAACGGCGGCTGATTGTGAGACTGCGATCAGTCGATGGCGAAGAACTTTTTTCCTCCTGGTGCTGGTGTGTCTTAACTTTTTGTCTCACGGAAGGGTGCACCCCAGACACCCCGTCTAACTCATAGCATGCACCTTAGCCGTTGGTCGTCAGTTGAACCGTTTTTAAAGGAGCGGTATGCCTTCTCCAATTAACTTGCGAGACACGATACTTGACGCGTGGAATACCAATAATCGCGTCACGGTCTTTCTGGTCGAGCATCTGCCCGCCGAACTCTGGGAAGCCACCGTGCCTGGGGCCCCACGCCGCACCATCCGGATGCTCGCCGGTCACATCCACAATGCCCGGTGTATGTGGATCAAGACGCTCGGCAAAGAACACGGCATCGCAACGCCGCGCAATGTCGATCGGTACAAGGTGAAACCTAAGGATCTCATTCCAGCTCTGGAGCGCAGCGGCGCGGGCATTTTGCGCCTGCTAAAGCTGGGCTGTGATCAAGGGGGAAGCATTCCCGAGACGTCAGCCTATGTGTGGCGCAACCTTCCCCTGGACGTTGGGCACGTTCTCGGCTATTTCATCGCGCACGAAGGCCATCACCGGGGACAGATAGTGATGCTTGCGCGCCAACTGGGATATCGCCTCCCGGTTGAGGTCACTGGCGGCCTTTGGCATTGGTCGAAGCGGGCCCG
>JAHFUG010000178.1:7688-13513 GCA_023265195.1 Blastocatellia bacterium
GCTAATCAAGCGATTCTTCCCTCAGTCGAAGGAGACTAACTTAATGGCCTACCACCAATGCCCGAACTGCGGGTTGTCCAGCGAATCGCCGGAGCCATTTTGCCGCAGGTGCGGCGCCGGGCTTACTCCGACAGGACCACAGTCATTCCAGCAGCCTGCCTCCCGCGAAGGAGCCGGGCTTTCACCAAGCGTCCCTGCGTACGGAGGCGGCCCGCAATCGTTCGGCGCTCCGCTTGGAAGCGCCCAATATTCTCACGGAACAGGTGGAGTCTGGCGGCAGGGATCGGTTCTGGTGTTCCACAAAAACGCCGGCCTCCCCGATCGATGTCTTAAATGCAATGCGCCGGCTCACGGAGTGCGGTTGACGAAAAGACTGGCATGGCATCACCCGGCTCTCTACCTGCTGATCTTCGCGGGTCTTCTCGTATATTTGGTGGTTGCGCTTGTACTCCGGAAGACCGCGAACGTGAGCCTGGGCCTTTGCGAACATCATATGAAGCAGAGACGGACCATATTGATCCTTAATTGGGGTTTGTTCTCGGCCGGGCTATTGGCGTTCGTGCTGGCGATCGCTCAAGAGTCCGGAACGATCGCGCTTGCCGGGGTCGGGCTGGTGGTTGCTGGAGCCACGGCTGGAACGATACTCAGCCGATACGTGAACGTAAAAAGAATCGATGACAACTACGTGTGGCTAAAAGGGGTCAGCCAGGATTATTTGGCCGAGATGCCGGCGGTTCCTTGACGGCTTCGCGGAATCACATGCCGCAAGGATCAGTGGCGCGTCGATGGGCTCGACGCGCGGGTCGAACCAGTATCCATGCCCTCTTTTATCGCCTCCGGCTGGTAGTGTCCTAAAGTGTGTTGCTATCGAAGCCGGCCACCCCGTCGGTGCTATTTGGCTATGATTCAATGAAAAGCTCCTGAGTGAGGGTAGTTAGTCTCGTAGAGACAACCTATTTGTAGTCCGAGCCGGTGAATCTCTCTTAGCAACGTCTGAGGCAACCCTTGCGGCAGAGAATGGGTCGCTCCTAACGGAGCTACGACCCTAACGGAAGCGGGAGCGGTGGTCATCGTTCGCATCTACAGACAGGTCTCTCCTACGGAGATGCGGCGCAAGCGAAACCTAAGCCGATCGCCGTTCCATTTGGACGCAAGCAACACAGATTAGGACACTACCCGCCGGGTTTGACCTTTCGCAGGTCGCAATGTATCTTTCCAGATGTCTTTAATCGCTCTACTCTAATCTTTTAAATTGCTTGTATTTGCGGGAACATGCCCATTGAACCGGGAGCTAGCTTTGCCAGAGGTTGGTTGCCACGGGGTTTTTGACGTTTCTCTGCGTTAGTTTTTCGGCGGCTGCCTTTTTGCGGCTTCCTTTTTTTCATAGGGACGCGTACTTCACGCGGCGATACAAGGCGTTGTAGTTTTTTCAGGTCATTGCAACGCCTCGCCGCCCTTTCCACTGTCAACGGCGAGAACTTCGGACCAGGACAGTGCAACACAGTCCGGATGCGGCAGTGAATAGCCGGGAGACCGATCACGGATTGGCGCCCGAAAGTAGACGCTAATCAGCTCACAAATGAAGAGGCGCCGAGCCGGTTCATGGCCGGCTCGGTTTCCATTGACTGCATTAGAAGGAGGAACAAATGAAGACAAAAAAACATGTAGTCGGGGTGATCATTCTGCTCATGTCCGTTCAGTTGTTCACCTATGGCCAGATCAGCTCGACCTCGGCGCTTTCAGGGATCGTCTCCGATCCATCCGGCGCCGTGATCGAAGGCGCCTCGATCGAGGTCAAGAGCAACGACACCGGCGCCACGTTCAGCGCTAAGACGGCCGGCAATGGCGCATTCACGGTGCCGGCCCTCATCAACGGATCGTACACCGTCACGGTATCGGCCTCCGGCTTCAAGCAGGTCATACTTGGCGACGTCAAGGTCAACGCGGGGAAACCCGCTTCGGTGCGCGTGACTCTGGAGGTCGGCGCCACCAGCGAAGCCGTGAACATTCAAGGTGGCGGGGAAGTGGTCCAAACCCAAACCGCGAATATTACAACGACGCTGGTGAGCAAAGAGATCGAAGGGCTTCCCGTCGCCTCGCGCGACCTGCTCGTGCTCCTGACGATGCTGCCGGGTTTCAACACGCCCGGAAACTATCGAAGCAGCACGATCAACGGCTTCACCCGAAGCGGCGTGAACATAATGATCGACGGCATCAACACGCAGGACAACCTGCTCAAGGACAACGAGCTGTTCACCTTCATCAGCCCGCGCGTCGATGCGATCGAGGAAGTGACCGTCTCAACGGCGACTCCCGGCGCGGAGAGCTCCGGCCAAGGCTCCGTGCAGATCAGGTTCGTCACGCGCCAGGGCAACAACGAGTATCACGGCAGCCTTTATGAGTACCACCGCAACACGGCTCTGAATTCCAACTATTGGTTCAACAACCGGGACCTTCCGCCGGATCCGAAAACCGGCAAGGCTCCGCGCGATCGGATCATACAAAACCAATTCGGGTTTCGCGTTGGCGGACCCATAGTGGCGCCCAAAAAGGCTTTTGGGCCGGCTGGCTTCGACGGCCACAACAAAGCCTTCTTCTTCATTAACCAGGAGCAGTATCGCCTTCCGGATCAGATTAGCCGGCAGCGCACGGTTCTGAATCCTCTGACGCAACAGGGCGTCTTTCAGTACAACACGGTGGTCAACGGCCAGAACGTGGTGAGGCAAGTGAATCTGTTGAATGTGGCCGCCAGCAACGGGCAGACCGCCACCGTTGACCCGACCGTGGGCAAGCTGTTGTCCGACATCAGGAACTCGACGGCAACCGCGGGAAGCATTCAGCAGTTGACCGACCCGAACCTTCAGAGATTCACGTTCTCCAACGGCAGCATGGACTCGAACAGCTATACGGCTTTTCGTCTCGACTTCAATCTCACGAACAAGCATCACCTCGAGAATGTTTACAACGTCCAGGCGTTCAGCAGAGGCGTCGATATCCTGAACAATCGGGATCCCGCGTTCCCCGGGTTCCCGGTTTTCGGCGGCCAAAAGTCGACCAGATTCTCCAACTCGACTGCCCTCCGTTCTTCGCTCACCTCGACCTTGGTAAATGAGGCGCGATTCGGCTTCACGGGTGGAACCGTTCACTTCTTCGAGAACGTCAGCCCTGGCGCATACTCGGGTTCGATAGCCAACCAGGAAGGGTTCAGCCTTGGGATAGGCGCGGCGGGGATTTCCGGCGTCAGCCCGGTGAACTCCATCGAGCGCCGAAATACGCCCGTCTGGCAGTTGAGCGACAATCTCAATTGGCTGCATGGTCCTCACAACCTTAACTTCGGCGCCGAATTCACCCAGGTCAACTCTTATATAGTCGACGACGACCTGGTTCCCACGATCACCTTCGGGTTGGACGCAAACGATCCCGCCAATCGCCTTTTCACGGCCGCGAACTTTCCAGGGGCCTCCTCGGCGGATCTCGGCCGGGCCGCGAACATATACTCGGTCTTGACGGGCCGCGTAATCCAAATCGGCGCCACCGCCTTTCTCAACGAGAAGACCAACAAATACGCTTATCAGGGTCCGCTCACTCAACGCACGCGGCAGCGCGAGCTTGGTTTCTTCGGGCAGGATTCGTGGCGCATGCGGCCCAACCTCACGGTCAACTATGGACTCAGGTGGGAGGTCCAATTGCCGTTCACCGCGCTGAACAATATCTATACGACTACCACGGTCGATGGCTTGTTCGGCGTATCGGGCCGGGGAAACATCTTCAAGCCTGGAGTGTTGCAAGGTTCGCCTACGCAATTCACGCAGTTCAAAGCAGGCGACACGCCGTTCGACACGCGGCTGAAGAACTTCGCTCCGAGTCTTGGACTCGCCTGGAGCCCGAATTTCAAGAATGGGTTGCTGAAGCGCTTCTTTGGCGATAACGCACGCTCGGTTCTGCGGGCGGGTTATTCGATGGCGTACAACAGGCGGGCGATCGTCAACTTCAGCGATAACATAAACACGAACCCCGGGAACTTCATAACCGCTACTCGAAATCAGACGTTAGGGAACTTGGTTTCGAGCAGCAGCGACTTGCCGCTGCTGCTGCGGGATAGAAGCCGGTTGGGGCCTCCCAGCTTCCCGGAAACTCCAACGTATCCTATCACCGGGGCGGTCACAAACGCCGCGATCATTCTCGATCCGCATCTGAAAACGCCATACGGCCAGTCCTGGAGTTTGAGCTTCCAGCGTGAGATCGCCAGGGACACGGCGATCGAGGTCCGCTACGTGGGCACGCACACCGTCCGAAACCTCGAGACTATCAACTTCAATGAAGTGAACATAGTCGAGAATGGATTCCTGGATGAGTTCAAGAACGCGATTGGGAACCTGCGCGCGAACATAGCCGGCGGCCGCGGAACCACGTTCCGTTACTTCGGGCCGAACACGGGGACAGCCCCACTGCCGATCATTCTTGGGTACTTCTCGGGCAACCTCAACCCGGCGTCCGCTTCCAGCTATACGTCGACTCTTTTCGCCAACACCACTTTCGTAAACCTGTTGGCGTTCCAGAACCCTGCGCCGTATACATTCGCTTCGAATCTTTATGGCAACGCCGGCCGCCGCGGCAACGCGCTGCTGGCGGGGCTTGCTCCAAACTTGTTCCACGCCAACCCGGGGTTGTTGGGCGGCGTTGGGCTCGTAACCAACGGCGCGTCTCAGTCCTATGACTCGGGTGTAATTGAACTTCGCCGCCGGCTGTCGAAGGGTCTGCTCGTGCAAGGCAGTTACTCCTTCTCCAAGGCCACTACTCAGATCACCCGTTCGCTCAGGGTTGGGCGCGTTGAGGGTATTTCGACCGAGAACATACCCAATGCGATCAAGGCGGACTGGGTGTACGAGCTTCCGTTTGGCCGGGGCCACTCGTTTTTCAGCGGCGCCAAGGGCCCCATCGATAGAGTGGTCGGTGGATGGGAGTTTCATGGCACCGCTCGCATACAGAGCGGCGTCCCGATCAACCTCGGCAACGTCCGGCTGGTGGGGATGTCGCGGGCCGATCTGCAAAAGGTGCTGAAGCTTCGGTTCGATGACAAGAACAAGGTCATCTACTCCCTGCCGCAGGACATCATCGACAACACGATCAAGGCTTTCAACGTGAGCGCGACCAGCGCCGACGGCTACGGGAGCCTTGGCGCGCCAACCGGCCGCTTTATCGCACCGGCGAACAACTCGGGCTGCGTCGAGGTAATAACCGGCGACTGCGGCGGAACGCGGGTGGTGGTCTATGGTCCGTGGTTCACTCGCTTCGACCTGGCCGCGGTCAAGAAGACTCGCATCACCGAACGCGTCAACTTCGAGTTGCGCGCCGAGTTCTTGAACGCGTTCAACAACGCCAACTTCAACGTTGGTCTTGCCGGGTTTGGCGGCGCCACCTTCGGTCAGGTGACGTCGGCTTACCGCGACAACGCTAACACGAACGATCCAGGCGGACGAATCATCCAACTCGTCGGCCGGATCAACTTCTAACCTAATCCGTCGGTGGGGGCTCAACGCCCCCACCAGCAATCAATCAAATCAAAACATGTAAATTGGCGCGCTGAGCTTGCAGCAGTCTCCGTTAGCAATCAGATCGAAGCATTTCAGTGAAAGCGGCGCCCAGGACGAATTGAGATCGCTGGAAGAATTTGCGAAGTGATTTTTGTAGCCGCTGAGCTGAAAAAGTTCTTGACTCTAAGAAGGCGATGTCTTATTCTGCGGCGCTACGTTGCCGGATACAATCAGTCCATTAGAGCACAATAGACGAAGAAGGCCGCGGGCGTGTGTCAAAGTTAGAGTTTC